>JAIXTK010000006.1 GCA_027483995.1 Acetobacteraceae bacterium | reverse complement strand
GGATGGCGCACGGGTGGCGGCGGCGCGGGCCGAGGGGTTCGAGGTGCTCGCGGGCCATGCCTGCGCGCCGGAGGTGCTGGCCGCGGCCAACCTGCCGGGGGCGGCGCGGTTGCTGGTGGCGATTCCGGACGAGATCGAGGCCGGGCAGGTGTGCGGACAGGCGCGGGCGCTGCACCCTGCCCTGCCGATCCTGGCGCGCGCCGACCTGGCTGGGTCCGAGGCGCATCTGCGCGCCTGCGGGGCCAGCCGGGTGGTCTCCGCCCCGCGCGAGGTGGCGGCGACGCTGCTGGCGGTGACGCGGGAGCCGGCCTGAGGTTCAGTCCGCGTTGAGCAGGGTGACGGGGACGGAGGCGCCGGTGACGACGTCGCTGGCCACCGAGCCCATCACCGCGCCGGCCACGCCACCGCCGAAGCCGCGCGTGCCCATCACAATGAGCTGAACGGCGAGGCGCCGGGCGAATTCCAGCACCACTTCCCCCGGCGCACCCACGGAGACGTGCAGGTGGGGCGTGATGCCGGCGACCTTGAGCGCCTGCACCGCGTCGGCCAAAGCCTTCATGCCTTCGTCGCGGTGGTAGTCGTTCAGCTCATTCTTGGCGATCAGCATCGCGGCGCTGCCGCGCACCGGGGCCTGGACATTGATCAGGTGCAGCTCCACCGCCAGGCCGCGTGCGGCGAGATCCAGCACGTGCTGGACAGCGCGCAGCGACGGGACGGAGCCATCGACCGGGACGAGAATGCGCAGGACGGTCATTTCCGATCCTCCGGGGCGAGGTCGACGATGTGCTTTGGGCGCAGGGCGGCACGGCGCGCCAGGAGCGTGCCCAGCAGGACCACCAGCACGGCGCCGGCGGGCTTGAAGACCGTCTCCAACGTGTGTTCATCGATATGCAGCCAGTGGGAGACCGCGTCGTCACCGGCGATGATCTCACCGGCGATCCAGCCGAGCAGGCCGGCGCCGGCGGTGACCAGCAGCGGGTAGCGCAGCAGCACCTTGAGCACGAGCGTGCTGCCGAAGATGATTAGCGGCACGGAGATGAGCAGGCCGAGCACGATCAGCAGGGTGCTGCCCTTGGCCGCGGCGGCAATGGCCACGACATTGTCGAGCGACATCACGGCATCGGCCAGCACGATGGTTTGCATGGCGCCCCAGAGCGTGGCCTTGGCGGCGATCCCGCCCTCCCCTTCCTCTTCCGGGACCATCAGCTTCACGCCGATGTAGAGCAGCGCGAGGCCACCTGCGAGCTTGAGGTAGGGGATGGAGAGCAGCCAGACCACGATCAGGCAGAACAGCACCCGCAGCGCGATGGCGCCGAAGCTGCCGCCCAGCACCGCGGCGCGGCGCTGGTGTTCCGGCAGGGAGCGCGAGGCGAGCGCGATCACCACAGCGTTGTCGCCGGAGAGCAGGATGTTGATCCCTGTGATCTCGGCGAGTGCCAGCCAGAACTGGCTGGTCATGATGTGCTCCACGCGGCCTCCTACGGGTACGGGCTACTTGTTGAGGTGCCAGACGACCTCGTGCCCGCCATCCCAGATCATCTTGCCGGCGACATAAAGCACGATCACCAGCCCGACCCAAGCGACCCAGCGGTGCTTTTCCAGCAGCTTGGCGATGAAATTGGCGGCAACGCCCATCAGTACGACGGAGATGGCCAGGCCCACCACCAGCACCCAGGTATGGCCGCCGGAGGCGCCAGCGACGGCCAGCACATTGTCGAGCGACATGGAGACGTCGGCGATGATGATCTGCAGCATCGCCTGGCCCAGGGTTTTCGGCTTCGGGGCCGATTCCGCATGGTTCGCACCGCCGCTCATCAGGTCGCGGTACATCTTCCAGCAGACCCAGAGCAGCAGGACACCGCCGGCGAGCATGAGGCCGACAATCTGGAGCAGCTGGACGGTAACGGCGCCGAAGGCGATGCGCAGGATGGTGGCGCCGGCAATGCCGACGATGATCGCCGGGCGCCGCTGGTGCGCCGGCAGGCCGTTCACGGCCAGCCCGATGACGACGGCGTTGTCGCCGGCCAGGGTGATATCGATGATCAGGACCTGCAGCAGGGCGGTCAGCTGCTCCATCAGCGCGGGGTCCATAGGGCTTCCTTTGCGTTGGGGGGCGTTGGGCGGTTGTGCATGTGGGGCCGGTGCCCTTAAACGGGGCCGTCCGCCGCTGCAAGGAGTTAAGGCCCATGGTGCCCCGCTATACCCGCCCCGCCATGGCCGCGATCTGGGCGCCCGAGAACCGCTACCGCATCTGGTTCGAGATCGAGGCGCTGGCCGCGGAAGGGATGTCTCTGTACGGCGATGTGCCGGCGGAATCGGCCCGTGCCATCCGCGAGAAGGGCGGCGCCAAGCTGGCGGCGATCAGCGCCGAAGACGTGCAGCGGATCGACGATATCGAGAAGGTTACGCGCCACGACGTGATCGCGTTCCTGACCTGGCTGGCTGAAGCAATCGGCGATGACAGCCGCTTCGTGCATCTGGGGCTGACCAGTTCGGACGTGCTGGATACCTGCCTTTCCATCCAGCTGACCCAGGCGGCGGACATGCTGCTGGCGGACCTGGACGAGGTGCTGGCGGCGCTGCGCAAGCGGGCCTTCGAATTCAAGCACACGCCCACGATCGGGCGCAGCCATGGCATCCATGCGGAGCCCACCAGCTTCGGGCTGAAGCTGGCCGGACATTACGCCGAATTCATGCGCGGCAAGGAGCGGCTGCAGGCGGCGCGCAAGGAAATCGCGGTGGCGGCGCTGTCGGGCGCCGTCGGCACCTTCGCGCATGTGGACCCGCGCGTGGAGGAATTCGTGGCGGCGAAGCTGGGGCTCGCCGTGGAGCCGGTTTCGACCCAGGTGATCCCGCGCGACCGGCACGCGATGTTCTTCTCGGTGCTGGCGGTGATCGCCTGCGCGGTGGAACGGCTGGCCACCGAGGTGCGGCATCTGCAGCGCAGCGAGGTGCGCGAGGCGGAGGAATTCTTCCATGCCGGGCAGAAAGGCAGTTCGGCGATGCCGCACAAGCGCAACCCGGTGCTGTCGGAGAACCTGACCGGGCTGGCGCGAATCGTGCGCGCGGCGGTCGTGCCGGCGCTGGAGAACGTGACGCTGTGGCATGAGCGCGACATCAGCCATTCCTCCGTGGAACGGGCGATCGGGCCGGATGCGACCGTCACGCTGGATTTCGCGCTCGCCCGGCTGGCGGGGATGATGGACAAGCTGACCGTGTATCCCGAGCGGATGCAGGCCAATTTGGAGAGCCTGGGCGGCGTGGTGCATTCGGGCGAGGTGCTGCTGGCGCTGGCGCGCGCGGGCATCCTGCGCGAGGACGCCTATGCGATCGTGCAGCGCAACGCGATGGCGACCTGGACGAAGCTCGGGGCTGCCGATGCGCGCAGTTTCCGCGAGAACCTGCTGGCGGATCCAGAGGTGGCCGGGCGCGTCACCGCCGCGCAGATCGACGCGGCGATGGATTCGCGGCTGCACCTGAAGCAGCTGGACGTGCTCTACACCCGGGTGTTCGGCGAGCCCGGCCCCGCCGCGCCCTGAGGCCCCCTACCCCCGCTTGATGTTCCAGAAGGCCGGCAGGCCGGTGATCCAGCCGGTGATGTCGGCGCGGTGGGCCACCGGGGTGAAGAGCTGGCCGGTGGGGATGTAGGGCAGGTCGATGAAGGCCTGCTTCTGAATTTCCACCGCGATTCGCTTCTGCGCCTCGATATCCGGGGCCTTCAGCCATTCGTCGCGCAGCGCCTCGGTGCGGGGGCTGGTGGGCCAGCCCGGCGCCGCGTCCTTGCCGTTGCCGCGCAGCCAGACATTGGCGACCGGGTTCAACTCGTCCGCCCCGCCCCAGCCGGTGTGGAAGATGCTCCAGCCGCCCTGTTCCACCGGCTCCGGCTTGGCGCGGCGCTGCATGGCGGTGGCCCAGTCCATCGCCTGCACCTCCACGTTGAAGCCGATCTGCTTGAGCAGCTGGCCGGAGACCTCGGCCATGGCGCGGTAGATCGGGAAATCCGTCGGCAGCATCACCACGGTGCGCTCGCCCTTGTAGCCGCTGGCGGCCAGGGCACGCTTGGCGGCTTCCAGGTTGCGGGGCGTGGTCAGCGCCTCCAGCCCCGCATCGCTGGCCATGGGGGTGCCGGGGCAGAAATAGCCGACGCCGGTGCGCCACAGCGAACGGTCGTCGCCATTGGCGGCCAGCATATACTCCTCCTGCGAGAAGGCCGGCAGGATGGCACGGCGCACCGCCGGGTTGTCGAAGGGCGGGTGCAGGTGGTTGAAGCGGAACTTGCCGATGAGGCCGAGCGGCTCCATCACCCGCACCGTGACACCCTGGGCGCGCTTGAGCTGGGGCACGAGATCCACCAGCGGCCAGCGCAGCCAATCCACCTCGCCGCGTTGCAGGGCGGCCGCCGCGGTGGCGCCATCGGGCATCACCAGGACCTCGACGCGGTTGAAATTCACGACCTTCGGGCCGGCGGTGCCCTCGGCGGTGCCGCCCTGGCGCGGCACGTAGCCCTGGAACTTCGCATAGGCCATGCGCGCGCCGGGAATGCGGTCCGCCGGCAGGAAGCGGAACGGGCCGCTGCCGGTGGGGTCGGTCACCTGCTTGAACGGATCGGTGCTGGCCAGGCGCTCCGGCATGATGATGCAGGGGGGCGCCGAGTATTTGGCCAGCGCCACCGGCAGCTGCGGGAACGGGGATTTCAGGCGGAACACGATGGTGCGGTCGTCTGGCGCGGAGACCTCGTCGGTCACGGCGCGGACGGCCTGGCCGAAGCTGTCGCGCGCCCACCAGCGCTGGATGCTGGCCACGCAATCCTTCGCCAGCACGGGCTCGTTGTCGTGGAAGCGCAGGCCGTCGCGCAGTGTCATGGTCCAGCGGCGGCCCTCATCTGAGACGACATGGCCGGCGAGCATCTGCGGCTGGGGGGTCAGCGCGTCATCCAGCCCGTAGAGCGTGTCGTAGACCATGAAGGCGTGGTCGCGGGTTTGGGAGGCCGTGGTCCAGATCGGGTCCAGCGAAGCGATGTCGGCGGCGGGAACGTAGCGGATGGTGCCGGCGCCCTGGGCGCGGGCCAGGTTCGGTGCGGCAAGGGCGGCCCCGGCCGCGGCTAGCAGGTGTCGACGGCGCAGCATGGCCCAATCCCCCGGTTCATTGGCCGGCGTGCCGGCGTATGGCGCAGCGTAACGGGGCGACCCGACCCGCTGCAACCGCGGCGGGCGGCGGCCGTGGGGGGCGTGGCATCGGGGGCGGTGCGCTGCTATACCGCGCCTGCGCCGGTTGCGGCGCAGCATTCGGGGGACCCATCCTCCTGGAGAAGTTTGCCATGGCACGCCGCCGCCAGCTCTATGAGGGCAAGGCCAAGATCCTGTTCGAAGGGCCCGAGCCCGGGACCCTGGTGCAGTATTTCAAGGACGATGCCACCGCCTTCAATTCCCAGAAGAAGGGCGTGATCACCGGTAAGGGCGTGCTGAACAACCGGATCAGCGAATACCTGATGCTGCGGCTGACCGATATCGGCATACCCACCCACTTCGTGCGCCGTCTGAACATGCGCGAGCAACTCATTCGCGAAGTTGAGATCATCCCGGTGGAGATCGTGGTGCGCAACGTGGCGGCAGGCAGCCTTTCCACGCGGCTGGGCATCCCGGAAGGAACGCGGCTGCCGCGCTCGATCATCGAGTACTACTACAAGAACGACACGCTGGGCGACCCGATGGTGTCCGAGGAGCACATCACCTGCTTGGGCTGGGCGGCGGCCCAGGACATGGACGATATCGTGGCGTTGACGTTGCGGATCAACGACTTCCTGGCTGGGCTGTTCCTGGGCGTGGGCATCACGCTGGTGGACTTCAAGATCGAGTTCGGCCGGTTGTGGGAGAACGAGGACATGCGCATCGTGCTGGCCGACGAGATCAGCCCGGACAATTGCCGGCTGTGGGACCTCAAGACCGGCGAGAAGATGGACAAGGACCGCTTCCGCCGCGATCTCGGCAAGGTCGAGGAGGGCTACCAGGAAGTC
>JAIXTK010000059.1 GCA_027483995.1 Acetobacteraceae bacterium | reverse complement strand
GGTGGAACGGGAAACGCCAACCAGCGCGCTGCTGGATCTCAGTCTGCGGGGCTAGGCGGCGTATCCGGTGGCGGATCGGCTGCTGCAGCTGGGCGTGCCGTATGTGTTCATCACCGGCTATGGCCAGGGGCATCTGGTGGCGCGGCATGGGCATGCGCCGGTGCTGACCAAGCCCTTTGGTGCGGAGCAGTTGGTGGCGGCACTGGCGCGGGCGGGTTGGATGGCGCCACGCGACTGATGCCGGCCAGGCGTCGTTGCGGGCCGCGTGGGGTTCCTGCCGGGGTTGGCTTCAGTCCAGGCGGTAGCGGATCGGCAGGCTGACGCTGCGGCGGGCCGGGTCCATGCCCGCGGGTGGCGCCGGCAGGGTGGCGCCGGACAGCAAGGCGAGGGCGGCCGCGTCCAGCGTGGGCGAGCCCGATGGGGCTTCGAGCGCGACGTGGCGGACGGCGCCGGCCGGGTCCAGTTCAAAGCGCACGCGCACCACGCCTTCCTCCTGCCGGAAGCGGGCGGCGGGGGGGTAGCGGCGGTGGCGTTCCACCCAGGCGGAGAGCGCGGCCTGCCAGTCGGTGATGTCCTGCTGGCTGGCTGTTGGCGGGCCGGGCACGGGCGGCACCGCTGCGGCGGGCGCCGGCGCACCAGCCTGGCGCTGTGCCGGGGCGGCCCGGCTGGGTGCCGGCGGTGAAGGGGCCGGTTGGGGCCACAGAACGGGGCCGGGCGTGGCCTCCTGCAGGTCTGCCGCGCCGGCCAGCGGCATCTCTCCGGGTGGTTCCGCTGCCGGAGCCGGCGCGGCCATCAGGTCCACCGCCGCCGGCTCCATGGCCGGGGGCAGGCGGCGCGGTGGGGCGGTGGCCAGGGCGGCGACGGCGGCAAGGTGCAGGGCCAGGGCGGCAGCCAGGGACCATCCAGGGGGCCAGGTTGGGCGCCGGGCGCGCATCCCCTGGCCGATTCCTGCCCCCAGCGTCAGGACCGCTTGGAGAAATCAACCACCGCGGCGAAGCCGGTTTCGGTGCCGAAGGCCAAATGCGTGCCGTCGGGGCTCCAGGCCAGGGCGGAGATCGGGCCGCGGCCGGGGGCGGCCACCGGCAGGATGCGGGCCGAGTTGATGTCCGCCATCACCACCAGCCCATCGGCGAAGCCGGCCGCGATCGCGTCATGCGTGGGGTGGGCGGCCACCCGGGTGCAGTTCACGCCATCGCCGCCGGCCAGCTCCGTGGGCGGCTTGCCCATCGGGCCGCCACCGTGGAACGGCCACATCACGATGGAATCGGCGCCGGAACTGGCCAGCCACTTGCCGTTCTTGGTGAAGGACAGCGCCATGGTCTTGGCCGGATACCCCGTCATGCGCATGTGCTGGCCATCGGACAGGCGCCAGCCGTGCAGCGAATTCTCCTGCATCGCCGTCACCACGCAATCGCCATCGGGCGACATGGCGATGCCGATATGGCTGCCCTTCCACTCCAGCTTGCGCGGATTGTCGGTTTTCGACGCGACGAACCACACGCTCGCCCCGTTGTAGTGGCTGGCGGCAAAGCGCTTGCCCTTGGCATCGAACACCAGGCCGGTGACGGACGAGGGATGCTGCACCGTCTTCAGCTTCGTGCCCGCGCCATCGAACACATGCACCGCCTTGCCCACGGAACAGGCCAGCACGCCCTTCCCATCGGTGGTGGCGGCCACATGCTCCACCCACTTCATCATGCCGAACTCGGCCACGGCCGAAACCGTGCCATCGGTGGACACACGCACAAACCGCCCGTCATCCCCGCCGGTGACCCAGCCCGCCGCGCGGCTATCGGCGGCAATGGCCATGGCCGCGCCCTCATGCGCCGCCACCTTCTGCCAATCGCCCCCCTTGCGGACGATGTGAACCGAGCCATCCCCCAACGCGAACGCCAAATTGCCGCCGCGGTCGTACGCGGCACCGACGACAAAGCCATCCAAGGTGCGAGTCTCCCCCCGCTCCTCCAACAACCGGTCCGGCGTGATCGTCTGGCTCATGGCGTGGTTCCTGGAGAAAGTAAGGCCAGGGCTCTGCCCTGGACCCGCCAGGGACCTGAGGTCCCTGGACCCGCATCAGTTGTTCCGCCTTCGGCGGGCAGGGGCCGTCGAGGCGGTGGAGAAACCCGGATGGCCCCTGCCCGCCGAAGGCGGAAAAGGTCCCGGGGTCTGGGGCCTAAGGCCCCAGCGGGGTCGAGGGGCAGAGCCCCTCGCCTTGCTTCCCCTGGGACTACTCCACCTGGCACGACTCGAAGCCGCGGCGGAGTTGGGGGCGGTTGAGGTTTCGGCCGATGAAGACGAGGCGGGAGGTACGGGGGTCGTTTTCCTTCCAGGGGCCGATGAAGTCGCCGTCGGCGATCATATGGACGGCTTGGAAGGCGAAGCGGCGGTCTTCGCCGGCGTAGCTGAGGATGCCTTTGGTGCGCAGCAGGTCCTGGCCTTTTTCGGCCAGCAGGGCGCCGATCCAGGCGTTGAAGCGCTCCGGGTCGATCGGGGTTTCCAGCTCGAAGGACATGCTGGCGATGTCGTCGTTGTGTTCGTGTTCGTTGTCGGTGAGGAAATCGGGCGTGTGGTCGAGCACGCGGTTGAGGTCGAAGGCGCCTTGGTTGAGCAGTTCGGTGATCGGCACGTCGGATTTGGTGGCGTGGTGGATCTTGGCGAACTTGTTGATGCGGCGGATGGTGGCTTCGACGGCCTTTGCCTCCTCGGCGGAGACGAGGTCCATCTTGTTCAGCACGATCACGTCGGCGAAGGCGATCTGGTCTTCGGCTTCGTGGCTGTCGGCGAGGCGGGCGGGCAGGTGCTTGGCGTCCACCACGGTGATGATGGCGTCCAGCCGGGTTTTGGCGCGCACGTCTTCGTCGACGAAGAAGGTTTGCGCGACGGGGGCGGGGTTCGCCAGGCCGGTGGTTTCCACGATGATGCCGTCGAACTTGTCGCGGCGCTTCATGAGGCCGCCGACGATGCGGATGAGGTCGCCGCGCACGGTGCAGCAGATGCAGCCGTTGTTCATTTCGAACACCTCCTCGTCGGTATCCACGACGAGGTCGTTGTCGACGCCGAGTTCGCCGAACTCGTTGATCACCACGGCGTATTTCTTGCCGTGGTTCTCCGTGAGGATACGGTTGAGCAGCGTGGTCTTGCCGGCGCCGAGATAGCCGGTGAGGACGGTGACGGGCACCTGTTCGCCTTCCGGCGCTTTGGTTTCGGACATTTGGGTTCGCTCCGAAGGGGCTTTGCTGCGCCCCTATATAGGTCCGTGCAGCGGCCGGGACCATGCCTTGAGCGCATCGAGGCGCAGCGTATCCAGCGCATCGGCGGTGCCCTGGGGGCCCAGGGGGCCGTCGGGCGGCGGGAGCAGGGTGCAGTGGCGCATGGCGGGGTGCACGCCTTCCAGCAGCCGGGCGCGCAGTTCGGGGGAGAAGGTGGCCACGCGGGTGGCCTGGGCGAGCAGGTAGGTGCGGGCGGCGGCGTCGTGCGCGCCGCGCTGGGCCTGGGGGTCGGTGTGGAGGATGAGCAGCACGGGGGTGGGGCGGAAGCGGCGGCCGAGGATGCTGGCGACCTCGGGCGCGTCGTGCACCTCGATCACGGTGGGGCGCAGGCGGGTGAGCTGGTCGGCGACGCGGGTGGCGTAGCGGTGCTGGGCGCCGGTGGGCAGCCAGGCGAGGCCGACGCGGCGATGGACCACTTCGGCGAGGGCGCCCTGGCCGGCCGGGCCGAACACCACGGCGCGGAAGTGGCTGGGCATCAGGTGGATGTCGCGCACCAGGGTGGCGGCGGCCTCGCAGCCGGGGCCGGCCGGGGGCAGGATGACGGCGACGGTGCCGCTCACGTCATCCCGCCGGGACCTGACCTGAGGGGATTGGGCTCACGAGGATCTGGCGGCGCAGCGCATCGAGCCGGGCGGCGGCCACGGGCAGGTCGAACTGGCGGGCGCGGGCGCGGCCGGCCTCGCCCAGGGCGGCGAGGCGGGCGGGGTTGGCGGCCAGTTCGCGGATGGTGGCGGCCAGGGTGGCGGGGTTGTCGGGGTCGATGGCCAGGCCGGCATCGCCGAACACTTCCGGCAGGCCGCCGCGCGGGGCGCAGAGCAGGGCGCCGCCGGCGGCCATGGCTTCCAGCGCGGTGAGGCCGAAGGGCTCCGGCCAGCGGCTGGGCACCACGATGATGGCGGCCCGCGCCATGGCGGCCATCACCTCGGCGTGCGGGCGGTAGCCCCACATCTCCACCTTCGCGGCGGCGGCGCGGGGGCGCAGGGCGGCGATCCAGGGGGTTTCCGGGCTGTCGGGCCCGAAGCGGTCGGCCCCGATCATCACCGCGCGCCAGCCGGGCAGATGGGGCAGGGCGGCGGCGCAGGCCTCCACGAACGTGTCCGCCCCCTTGTCCCGCACCACGCGGCCGGCGAACAGGATGGTCTGTTCCCGGTCTGGCGGGCTGGGCGGCACCTCGTTGAGGTCGAGGCAGTTGTGCAGCACCACCGGGTCGCGCGCCGGGGACGCAAGGTTGTGGGTGGGAACGCCTTCCAGCAGGCGGCCGCGCAGCCAGGCGGAGGCGTTGGCCACGGCGGCCAGCGTATGCAGCAGGCGGGTACGCTCGGCGGGGGTTTTGGCGTTGCGCATGCCCTGGGGGTCGTTGTGGAGGAACAGCGAGACCGGGATGCGGGGGAAGCGGCGGGCGAGGAACAGGGCGAGTTCCGGGCGGTTGTGCACCTCGATCAGCGCCGGGGGCTCGGCCTGGATCAGCCGGGCGACGGCGTGGCCGTAGCGGCGGGCGGTGTTGGCCGGGGGCCACCAGGTGGCGCGGGCGGGGCGGAACGGCACGTCGGCGAAGGGCGGCATGGAGGGGGGTGGGCCGATCACCGTGGGGGCAAAGCCCTCCCGCCAGGTGGCCAGGCGGCGTACCAGCAGGGCGACCGCCCCGGCGGCACCGGGGGAGAAATACTCGCGGTACGGCAGGACGATCGCGACCGGCGGGTGGCTCATGCGCCCGGTCTATCAACCCGGCGCGTTCTGCGGCAATGCTCGCGCATGCGATTCGGGCGGTTGCTGTTCTTCGCGATCCTGCTGGGGGGCAGCGTGGTGCTGACCTGGCTGATGGTGCGCGTGCTGGCGCCGGGGGGCTGGCGGGTGGCGGAGGTGGCGCTGCTGGCCTGTTTCCTGGGCGTGGTGCCGTGGCTGGGCGTGTGCCTGGGCAACGCGCTGCCGGGCTTCGCCGTGCTGGTGGGGGCGCGAAATCCGGCGCGGGCGGTGCTGCCGGTGGAGGGGGAGATCGAGGCGGGGGCGATCCTGCTCACCACCGCCATCGCCATCACGGTGCGGAACGAGGACATGGCGCAGGTGCTGCCGCCGCAGCGCGCGTTGCTGGATGCGCTGGATGCGGCGGGGGCCGGCGATCGGTTCGTGCTGTGGGTGTTGTCAGACACGCAGGACCCCGTGGCGGCAGCGGAGGAAGAGGCGGCGGTGGCGGCGTTCCGCGCGGCGGATCGTGATCCCGCGCGGGTGCGCTACCGGCGGCGGGCGGCGAATACCGGGTTCAAGGCCGGAAACGTGATGGAGTTCCTGGACCATCACGCCCGGGGGATCGACCTGGTGCTGATGATGGATGCGGATTCGGCGATGTCGGCCGAATCGGCCCTGCGGCTGGTGCGGATCATGCAGGCCGAGCCGCGCATGGGGATCGTGCAGCATCTGACGGTGGGCAAGCCGGCGGCGGCGGCCTTCCCGCGGCTGTTCCAGTTCGGCATGCGGGCCGGCATGCGCGCCTGGGCCACCGGGCAGGCGGTGTGGCAAGGCGACGAGGGGCCGTACTGGGGCCACAACGCCATCCTGCGCGCGGCCGCCTTCCGCGACCACTGCAAGCTGGAGGCGCTGCCGGATGGCAGCACCATCCTGTCCCACGACCAGGTGGAGGCGGCACGCATCCGCGCGGCCGGGTGGCGCGTGTGCGTCTGGGCCGGGGAGGATGGCTCGCAGGAGGCGAACCCGCCGGCGCTGCCGGAATTCCTGCACCGCGATGCGCGCTGGCTGGCCGGGAACCTGCAGTACTGGCACCTGCTGCGCCTGCCGGGCTTCCGCTGGATGGGGCGGTGGCAGCTGGTGCAGGCGATCCTGATGTTCCTGGGCGCGCCGCTCTATGTGGGCGTGATGGTCCTGGCGGCCGTGCTGGCGGCCACTGGCGGGGCGGAGGACGTGCCGCGCGGGGCGCTGGCGGCGATGGCGGGGGCCTGGGTGTTCGCGCTCTATGCGCCGAAGCTGCTGGGATACCTGGAGGTGCTGCTGCACCCCGCCCGGCGGGCGCGCTATGGCGGGGGGTGGCGGTTCCTGGCCGGGGCCGGGCTGGAATTCGCCTTCTCGCTGCTGATGGACCCGGTGGCCCAGGTTCACAAGACGCTGGCGATGCTGCGCCTGGCGCTGGGCCGCCGCGCTGGCTGGCTGCCGCAGAACCGCAGCGACCGCGGCGTGGGCTGGGGCGAGGCGGCGCGCATGTTCTGGCCGCATACGCTGGTGGGGCTGGCGGTGTTCGCCGGCTTCGCGATGGGCGGGCCGGCCGCGGTGCTGTGGGCGCTGCCGTTTGCCGGCGGGCTGCTGGTGGCGGTTCCGTTCTGCGTGATCACCGCCGATCCCGGATTCTCCGCCTGGCTGCGGCGGCACGGGATCGCGGCGGTGCCGGAGGAGGTGGCGGCGGGTCCTTCCCACCAGCGAGCGGCGCAGAGCACCTAAGCAAAGCGGTCACAGAGGACACGGAGGGACACAGAGAGCACAGAGAAGCCGGCTTCTCGGGTCGATCCATGAATGCCTGCCGGGATTACCGGCCTTTGAGCCGTTCCGCGCGAACCTCTGGCCACGGCCGCCGGGCGGCGGTGTCGGCCAAGGCCAGCCGACGGTCCAACTCGGCCTTCTGCGCCTCGGTCAGCGGCGCGGTTTCGTCTTCGACGCAACTGCACGACGGGAGTGGCTGCCGTTCCGTCGCGCTACAGCATCGCCAGCCGCGTGGCCCGCTTCGGCGGGGGAAATGCCGCGTCGATCTCCGCCAGGTCCTGCGGCGTGAGCGTGATGTCCGCCACCGCGGCGTTCTCGCGGACATGGGCGGGGTCGGCGGCCTTGGGAATGCAGATCACGTGCGGGTGGCGCAGGCCCCAGGCCAGGGCAATCTGGGCCCGGGTGGCGCCGTGGCGCTTGGCCACCGCCGCCAGCGCCGGGTTCTTCAGCAGCCGCCCGCCCTGGCCCACCGGGGAATAGGCCATCACGGGTATCCCCTTCCCCGCCTGCCAGGGCAGCAGATCGAACTCGATCCCGCGATGCTCCGGGTTGTAGAGCACCTGGTTCACCGCACAGGCGGCACCATCCTTCACGCCCAGCAACTCCCGCATATCCGCGGGATCGAGGTTGGACACCCCCCAGCGGCGGATCTTGCCCCCCGCCCGCAGCGTCTCGAACGCCGCCACCGTTTCCGCCAACGGCACGCCGCCGCGCCAATGCAGCAAATAGAGATCGATCACATCGGTGCCCATGCGCTTCAGGCTGCGCTCGCACGCCGCCGGAACACCGCTGCGCGAGGCGTTGTGCGGATAAACCTTGCTGACCAGAAACACCCGGTCGCGCTGGCCGGCAATGGCCTGGCCCACCACCTCCTCCGCGCCGCCCTCGGCATACATCTCGGCGGTGTCGATCAAGGTCATGCCGAGATCAATGCCCAGCCGCAACGCGTCGGCCTCCGCCCGCGCACCACGCCCCCCCTCGCCCATATACCAAGTGCCCTGGCCCACCGCCGAAACCGCCGTGCCGTCGGGGAGAACAACCTGGCGCATGGTGCGGGCTCCTGGAGCAGTTGGGGAAGGAAGGCGAGGGGCTCTGCCCCTCGACCCCGCTGGGGCCTTAGGCCCCAGACCCCGATACCTTTTCCGCCTTCGGCGGGAGGGGCCGACCCGGTCTGTGTCGCGCGCCGAGACGGCCCCTCCCGCCGAAGGCGGAACAACTCATGTGGGTCCAGGGACCTCAGGTCCCTGGCGGGTCCAGGGCAGAGCCCTGGCCTTACTTCGCCGACTGCTCCGCGATCCGCAGCAGGCGCAGGAAGTTGCCGCCCCACAGTGCGGCGATTTGGCTGGGGCCGTAGCCGCGGCGGCTGAGTTCGGCGGTGAGGTTGGGGCTTTCGGAGGCATCGCGCCAGCCGGTGAAGCCGCCGCCGCCGTCGAAGTCGGAGCTGAGGCCGACGTGGTCGATACCGATGCGTTTCACGGCGTAGTCCACGTGGTCGCAGTAATCGGCGACGGTGACGGTTTCGATCTTGCCGCCGGTTTTGAGGAAGCCTGGGACGGCGGTGATCTGCACCACGCCGCCGACGCTGGCGAGCAGGTCCAGCTGTTCGTCGTCCAGGTTGCGCGGGTTGTCGCACAGCGCCTTGATGCAGGAATGGGTGGAGAGGACGGGGGTGCTGGAGAGTTTGGCGGCCTGCATCATGGTTTTCTTGGAGGTGTGGGCGATGTCTACCAGCATGCCGAGGCGGTTCATCTCGGCCACCACCTGGCGGCCGAGTTCGGAGAGGCCGCCGTGTTCTTCCTGGGGGTCGCCGAGTTCGGCGCGGGGGTTGGAGCTGTCGCCCAGGGCGTTGTGGCCGAAATGGGTGAGGGTCATGTAGATCGCGCCGAGTTCCTTGAAGGCGCGCAGGTTTTCCACGTGGCCGCCCAGGGCGTGGCCGTTTTCCACGCAGGGCACGATGATGGTGACGCCGTCGCGGTGGGCCTGTTCGATCTCGTCGGCGGTGCTGGCCACGCGGGCGCCCTGGTTGGTGGCGCCCATCTCGCGGATGGCCTTCAGCATGGCGGTGGCGCGCGCGAAGGCGGCGGCGTTGGCTTCCGGGGTGCGCGCACCTTGCGCCACGTAGGCCGCGAAGCAGCCGGCGGCCATGTGGCCGCGCTTCATCTTCGGCAGATCGACGTTGCGCCGGGTTTCCTCGAAGAAGCTGGGGCCTTCGGGGAAGGGGATGTCGATATGGGTATCGATGGTGAGGAGGCTGCGGTGCAGCGCGAGCGTGTCTTGGGTCATGGAGCGGAGCGTCGGGCGGGGGCGCGCGCGCGTCAAGGCCCGGCGGGCGCGCAAAGGCGGCGCGGGCGGGGTTGTTTCGTGTAGGATTGCTTCAAAGAGCCGGGAGGGGGGCATGAGCGGCCAGCAGGCGGCGGAGGTGGATGTGGCGCTGGTGTTCGCCGTGGATTGCTCCGGCAGCGTGAGCAACGAGCGGATGGCCATGTATATCGAAGGCCACGCCCATGCGGTGACGGCGCCGGCCTTCCTGGCGGGGCTGGCGAACCTGCCCACGGGGCGGGCGGCGCTGGCCTATGTGGCGTGGTCCAACCAGGACCGGCAGCAATACCTGGTGCCGTGGCGCGTGGTGGACGGGCCGGAGTCGGCGGCGGAGTGGGCGCGGGTGCTGCGTGCGGCGCCGCGGCCGGGGGCGGGGTTCACCTCCATCTCCGGGGTGATCGATCTGTGCCACGACCACTTGTTGCGCATTGCCCCGCCGGCGGCGCGGCGGGTGATCGACATCGTGGCGGACGGGCGCAACAACGATGGCCGGCCGGTGCAGGCGGCGCGGGATGCGGCGGTGGCGGCGGGGATCACCATCAACGGCCTGCCGGTGCTGGAGAACGACCCCCATCTGGACGAGTATTTCGCGCAGGAGGTGGTGGGCGGCCCGGCCTGCTTCGTGCTGCCGGTGCGCGACGAGGCCGGGCTGCTGGATGCGATAAGGCGCAAGCTGCTGGCCGAGATTGCCTGAGCGCCCGGTAGGCCGGTGCGGCGGGCTGGGCTAGAGCGGGAGCCGACCTGACAGAGGGTCGGCCACCGCTCTAGCTCTTTGTTTTGGCGAGCAACTTAAGCCTATCGGATGATTCCATCCGGTCGGCTGTTGCTCTAGGGTTGGGGGTTCGCAACGGGAGGGCCGGATCCTGCGCATTGCCGTCGGCATCGTAACCACCGGGCGGGCCGCCATCCTGGCCGAAACCCTGGCCGAGTTGCGCCGGCAGACGCGCGCGCCGGATCGCGTGGTGGTGTGCGGCGCGGCGGCGGAGGACGTGGCCGGAACCGATCCCGCGCTGGTTCTGCTGTCGCCGCGCGGCACCTCGCGCCAGCGCAACGCCGTGCTGGCCGCGTTGGCCGATTGCGACCTGGTGGCCTTCCTGGATGACGACTTCCTGCCCGCGCCGGGCTTCCTGGCGGCGATGGAGGCGGCGTTCGGGGCCGATCCCGCGCTGGTGGCCGCCACCGGGCATGTGATCGCGGACGGGATCAAGGGCCCGGGCCTGAGCCCGGCGGAGGGCCGCGCGCTGCTGGCCGGTGATGCGGGGGCGGCGCCGGGGGACCGGCCGGTGCCGGCCTACAACGCCTATGGCTGCAACATGGTGCTGCGCCTGGCGCCGATGCGGGCGCATGGGCTGGAATTCGACCCGGACCTGCCGCTGTATGGCTGGTACGAGGATATCGATTTGTGCCGCCGGCTGGCGCCCTATGGTCGCATCCAGGCGCTGCCGGGCGCGCGCGGTGTGCATCTGGGCGTGAAATCCGGCCGCACCTCCGGCCTGCGGCTGGGCTACTCGCAGATCGCCAACCCGGTGTACCTGGCCCGCAAGGGCAGCTACGAATGGCGCCGGGCGCTGGTGAGCATGGCGCGGCACCTGGCGATCAATGCGGTGCGCTCGCTCCATCCGGAACCCTGGGTGGACCGGCGCGGCCGCCTGCGCGGCAACCTCTTGGCGCTGGCCGACCTGCTACGCGGGCGCTGCGACCCGCGGCGGATTCGGGAGCTGTCGTGATGGCCAAGAGCGCAATCTGCTTCGTGACTGATGCGCACTACCTTCTGCCAACGTTGGTGGCGGCGGGCCAGGCGCGGCGCTGGAGCGCGCCGGCGCTGGCGGAGGTGATCGTGACCGCGCTGGACCTCGCCCCGCCACTGGCGGCACGGGCGGAGGCGGCCTTCTCCCAGGCCGGCGCGCGGATGGTGCAAGGGCGGGCGGTGGAGATGGGGGGCGATCCGGTGATGGCGCGCCTGTTCCTGCACCACCTTCTGCCGCCGACGTTCGACAGGCTGCTGTATCTCGACGCCGACATCCAAGTGGTGGCACCGCTCGATCCGCTGCTGGCCAGCCCGCCACCGGCGGGGCACCTGCGTGCGGCGCTGGACCCGATGGCCCTGCTGGTGCGCCGCGGCGGGCGCCCTGGTGCGATGGAGGCCGCGCGAATGCGACAGGGTGGGGTGCCAGCTTCGCACCATGCCCATTACTTCAACTCTGGCGTGCTACACATGGCGCGCGCGGACTGGGATGCGCTGGCCCACGAGGCATTCCGCGTGCACCGGGCCGGTGGCCTGTTCCCGGACCAGGACGCACTGAACATCGTGGCGGCCGGACGGGTGCTGGAGATGTCGCTGGCCTGGAACTTCCCGATCTTCCTGCGCAACGCGCGACTGGACCGGATGATCCGGCCTGCCGTGCTGCATTTCATGGCCCGTCCGAAACCGTGGGATGGGACCTTCCCGCCTTGGTCGGCCGCGCACTGCCGGCCCTATGCGGAGATGCGCGCACAGTGGCCGGACCTAGCTGCGTCGATGTCGCCGATGCCACCGATGCGGCGGGCGCGATATGCCCTGCAGCAACGCGCCAAGCAGCTGCGAGAGCGCATCCTCTGGGGGCGGGGCGCATTGCTGCAGGTGGTGCTGGCGGCAGAGCGGGAGGTAGGCGGGCCAGGCAACTGATGCGTTGAAGGTAGTACATGAATGCACTACATTCCTTGCATGAGCCACCCCACCCCCATCTCCGTCCGCCTCGACCCCGAGGTGCGTGCCGTGCTGGAGGACGAGGCCGCCGCGCGTGGTACCGGGCTTTCCACCCTGTTGCGCGAACTGGCCGCCCAGGCGGCCCGGGATATCCGCCGGGCGCGCATCCGGGCGCAGAGCGC
>JAIXTK010000127.1 GCA_027483995.1 Acetobacteraceae bacterium | reverse complement strand
TCACGCTTTCTGGACTACGTGATGACCGCCCGATGGCTTGCCTTCGACTACGGTCAGACCGGTCCGCAGTCGTCCGTCCGCTGGTTCGATGGCGCGCTTCACCGCGTCGTACACCGGTGAGCCCTCCTCGCGGCGCTTCTACCAGGTGCCGCCGGGGAACTCGATGGAGCCCGGCGCCACCGCGTTCACGCGGATGTTGCTCTTGGCCAGCCCGGCCGCCTGGCTGGCGGTGTAGCTGTTCACCGCCGCCTTCACCGCCGCATAGGGGGCCGAGCGGGTGGAGGCGCGCAGGGCGGAGATGGACGAGACCGAGACGATGGCCGCACTGCCAGACGCCTTGGCGGCGGCTTCCAGATGGGGCTGGGCGGCGTGGCTGGCGCGCACGATGGCCATGATGTCCACCTGCATGCCGGCGGCCCAGCCGGCCTCATCGTCGCTCATGCCGAAGCCGGAGGCGTTGTTCACCAGCACGTCGATCCCGCCCAGCGCGCGGGCCGCGGCGGCGATATAGCCGGCGATCGCCGCACCGTCGGAAAGGTCGCAGGGGGCGGCATGCGTGGCATTGCCGTGCCGGGCCAACTCAGCGCGCGTGGCCTCCAGCGTTTCGGCACCACGGGCGCAGATGGAGACGGCGGCGCCGCCCGCGGCAAAGCCATGCGCGATGGCACGCCCGATGCCGCGGCTGCCGCCACACACCACCACGCGCTTGCCGGAGAAATCGAGTGCCATGGCCTTGCTCCCTGAGGGCTGAATCGGCGCCACTCTCGCGGCATCGTGCCCAATAAACAAGACAGCGGAAACAAGCCCGGGGGAGAAGCCCGCGGCGCCGGGTTGGCCCGCGCCAGGGTCAGTTCGCGATGCTGAACAGCGCCTCGTCAATGATGGCGTGCGACACGGTGAAGCTGCCGTGGAACGGGTTCGCCATTTCCTCCAGGAAGAACATGCCCAGCGACAGCACCATGGCTAAGCCGGTCAGCAGGATGGCGCTGCGCACGCGCGGCGGCGTCAACAGGGACAGCAGGCCCATCCCGGCCATCAGCAGGGCCACCAGGATGGGCCTGCACCACTTGATGCCTGGGGCCGGTGCCATCCGCAGCAGATCGTCGCCCGAGCGCAGCAGCACCTCCAGCCGGCCCGCGATCGTTGCGGCGGCCACAGGCTCTGCCGCCAATTGCGCCACATGCTGGCGCAGGTCGAGCCGCAGCCCTTCGATCACCGCGGGCGAGGGCAGGCCGATATCCTTGCGATTGCCGTAGAGCATGCGGGCGATGCCGTCGGTGTAGCGGTAGAGCGTGGTGCGGGAGAGTTCGCCGGCGGGGCCCGTGGTGCGCAGGGCATCGTCCAGCGCGGTGGCATCATGCGCCAGCAACTGGGCCCGGGCCTCGGCCCGGCGGAAATCGCTGCGCGCGGTGGATGCCAGCATCAGCAGGGCAAGTATCGCCATCGACAGCAGACCCACCGCGATGCCGTGCAGCATGGCCGGCGGGGCCGCGAGCACCGTGCGCACGCCGGGGCGCCCATGCGTCGCCATGCCCACCGCCACCGAGGCGACAAGGCAGACGAAGGCGACGACAGGGACGACGGCCGCTTGTTCCATCCAAACGTATCCATTGGAAACAGAGATGCACAATGGATGAACGGCTGATGCTGAAGCAAGACCCATTCGAATATTCGAAACTGCCGGCAGGCATGCAAGACAAACGAATGTTCACAATCGCATGGTGGCCACCAGGGGCGGGGCGCGCTTACCGGTACAGTACCGCGGCCGCCTCCCGCAGCGCACTGCGCCCGGATTCGCGGCTGTAGAACATGTGGCCGCCGGGCATGGTGGCCAGCGACACGCGCTCCCGCCCTGCCGATGGTGCGATGGTGTCCAACAACAGGGCGCTGCGGAAATACGGCGTGACCGCGTCGTACAACCCATGCGCCACCAGCACCCGCAGGGCCGGATCCAGCGCCAGGGCATCGCGCAAATGGCTGGTCGATTCCGGCTGCGTGCGTCCGCCGCCCCAGTCCCACCCCCGGTTCACCGCGTCGGACAGCACCTCGTAGGGGGCATCCAGCTTCCAGCCCAGCCGTGTGCCGTACAGCGAAACCATCCCGGCGGTGAACGGCGCGCGCAATGAATCCAGCACCGCATCGGGCGCGCGCGACCAGGGCGAGGTGGGGTCGGGGTCGGCCAGGGTGATGTCGAGGTCATACAGGCTCGGCAGCCGGCCGGGGGCGGCACTGCGTTGCCAGGCGAACATGTCGATCATCCCGCCATGGCGGCGCACCAGGGCGGGGTCGAGCCCGGTCAGGGCCGCCACTCGCGCGCTGCGCCGCGCCACCGCATCCGGCTGGGCGCCGCGCAGCAGGTCGGCCAGGTACTCGCCGGCGGCATAGGTCTCGGCATCGGCCACCTCTGCCCGGCTTGCGGCCCCCCGCGCAGCGGCGGCCAGCGTGGGCAGCAGCGCCACCAGCGCCAGCGGGTCCATCGCGTTGCTGCGCCCGCCGAAATCCAGCACCGGGGAGACCAGCACGAGCCCGCGCAGCCCAACGCCGTGGGACTGCGCCAGCGCGCGCGCCAGGCGCGGGCCGCGAAACCCGCCATAGCTTTCGCCGATCAGGAACTTGGGCGAGGCGAAGCGCCCGGCCTGCACCAGCCAGCGGCGAATGGCACCGGCAATCGATTCGATGTCGCCAGCGACGGACCAGACGCGCTTGCGCACCTCGTCCCCGGCGGCCAGGAACCGGCTGTAGCCGGTGCCCACCGGATCGATGAACACGAGGTCGGTGAAATCCAGCCAGGTCTCGGCGTTGTCCTGCAGCAGCGGCGGGGCTGAGGGGGCGAAGCGCATATCCAGCCGCCACGGGCCCAGCGCGCCCAGATGCAGCCAGGCGGAGGCGGCGCCGGGGCCGCCATTCAGCACGAAGGTGACGGGCCGGGTGGCGGCGTCGGCCCCGTCCAGCGTGTAGGCGATGGTGGCCACTTCCGCCTGCGGCGTGCCCTGCGGGTCCGTCAGCGCCACGCTGCCGGCGCTGGCGGTGAAGCGCAGGGTGCGGCCGGGCAGCGCCAGGGAATGCTGCGTGACGGCGGGCGGCGGCAGGCGCTCGGCCCGCGGCGGCGCGGGCGGGGCAGGGCGGTCCTGCGCCCATGCCGAACCGGCCCATGCCGCGGACGCGCCGGCCAGCAGCGCCCGGCGCGGCAGGCTCACGGGGATGGCCTCTGGGCCGGCGCCACCTCATGCAGCCGGTTGCCCGCGGCACCGGCCTCCAGCACCAGCCGCCGGTCATGCAACTCCGCCACCGTCGGCCGGTGGGCGATGGAGACGATGGTGGTGCCGGGCAGGTGGCGCCGCAGCAGCGCATAGACATGCGCCTCCGACTCCGGGTCCAGGCTGGCGGTCGCTTCGTCCAGGAACAGCCAGTCCGGCTGCGCCAGCAGCGCGCGCGCCACGGCGATGCGCTGCTGCTCCCCGCCTGAGAGGCGCTGGGCCCAGGGTGCTTCCTCGTCCAGCTGGCCGGCCAGGCGTTCCAGCCCGACGGCTTCCAGCACTTCGCGCACCTGCTGGTCGCCATAGGTGCCGGGGTCCGACGGGTAGGAGACGGCCGCGCGCAGCGTGCCCAGCGGCAGGTAGGGCCGCTGCGGCAGGAACATGTGCTGGCCCGGTGGGCGCTCCACCACCCCATCGCCGAACGGCCAGATGCCGGCCAGGGCGCGGAACAGCGTGGACTTGCCGCCGCCCGAACGGCCGGTCACCACCACGGACTGGCCCGGCGCCAGCGCCATGTCCTGGTCGCGCACCAGCTCGCGCCCATCCGGCAGGCGCAGCGACACGTCGCGCATGCGCCATTCCGGGGCGGCCGCATCCTGTACCGCCACGCCCTCGCCCCGCCGTGCCGCTTCATGCGCCGCCTCGATGCTGTGCTGGAAGCCGGCCAGGCGGCCCACGGTGGCGCGCCAGCTGGCCAGGGACCGATAGGCATTGACGAAGAAAGACAGCGAATCCTCCACCCGCCCGAAGGCCCCGGCGGTCTGCGTCAGCCCGCCCAGGGTGATCTCGCCGGAGAAGAAGCGCGGCGCCACCACGGCGATGGGGAACACGCCGGCGACCTGGTTGTAGCCGGTGGTGAGCGCGATGATCTTTTTGGTGCGCCACATGATGTCCCACCAGTTGTCGCGCAGCGCGCCGAAACGCTGCTTCAGCGCGGCCCCTTCGGCCGCCTCGCCGCGGTGCAGCGCCACGCCCTCCACGTTCTCGCGCAGCCGGGCCAGGGCGAAACGGAAATTCGCCTCCACCCGTTCCGAGATGAATTCCAGCATCACCAGCGGCCGGCCAACCTTGTGGGTGAGATACGTGCCGATGATCGCGTAGATCACCGCCACCCAGACGAGGTAGCCGGGGATCGGCACGCCCAGGATCTCCATCGCGCCCGAGAGCGTCCAGAGGATGGTGAGGAAGCTGAACAGCGACACGATGCTGGAGAGCAGGCCGAGCCCGATCGCCAGGGTGTTGGAAACGAAGCCCTTCACATCCTCCGAGATGCGCTGGTCCGGGTTGTCGGCGCTGTTGCGCATCGGGTCGGCCTCGCCGCCGCCTTCCTGGGGCAACTGCAGGCTGAGGCGGAAATAGGCGCGGTGGGCCAGCCAGTCGTCGATCAGCCGTTCCGTCATCCAGCCGCGCCAGCGTATCTCCAGCCATTGCGAGAGATAGGTGCGGTAGATCGCCACCACGATGTACACCGCGGCCACCACGCAGAAGCCGGGGAAGAATCCGTCCTTGGTATGGCGCCAGAACAGCAGCAGGCCGATGAAGTCGTCCCAGTTCTTGTCCTGCAGCGCGTTGTAGAAGGCGCGGTTCCAGAAGCTGAGCAGCACCGTCATGCCAACGCGGCTGAGATCCAGCACCACGATCGCGCCCAGGATCAGGCGCGCGGACCAGCGTTGTTCCGAGACATAGTACGGCTTGGCCAACCGCCAGACATCGCCCAACAAGCCCCGCATGCCGCGCATCGGTGCACTCCTTCCGCGGCGCCGCGCCGTGCGTGCCGCCTGTGCCGGGTTAGCTCAGCACGCGTGCCGACGAAATCAAATAAGCGGCGATGCGCGACCGTGCCTTGGGTGGTCAGGCATGCGCAGACGCGGGCGCGGCAGGTTGGGGCACCAGGGCGGTGGCCTCGGCCAGCACGGTATCCAGCCGTTCGAGCGTGATCGGCTTGGCCATGAACCCGTCCATGCCGGCGGCCAGGCAGGCCTCGCGATCATGCGCGAAGCTGTTGGCGGTCAGGGCCACGATGCGCACGCGGCTGGCCGGGCCGGGCAGGGCGCGGATCGCGCGGGTGGCGCCCAGCCCGTCCAGCCGCGGCATCTGCATGTCCATCAGCACGAGGTCATAGGGGGTCTGCTGGGCGGCCAGCACGGCTTCCTCGCCATCGGGCACCACGGTTGGGTGGTGGCCGCGATGTTCCAGCAGGCCGCGGATCACCTCCTGGTTCACCCGGGTATCCTCGGCCACCAGCACGCGCAGCCGGGTGGTGGCAGCCTGGGGCGGCGGGGCCGCGTGCACTGGAGCCTTCGCCACCGGCGCGGCCACCTGGGGCACCACCGCGGCGGGCGGCGGGGCGGCGGGGCGCAGCGGCAGGGTGACATGGAACAGGCTGCCCTGCCCGGGCGAGGAATCGACACCGATGCTGCCGCCCATGGCGGTCACCAGCCGGCGGGAGATCGCCAACCCCAGCCCGGTGCCGCCGAAGCGGCGGCTGATCGAGGCATCGGCCTGGGTGAAATCGTCGAACAGGTTGGCCTGGGCCTGCAGGGAGATGCCGATGCCGGTATCCTGCACGGAAAGGCGCAGCTGCTGGCCCGCAACCTCCAGGCGCAAGGCCACGCCGCCCTGGTCGGTGAACTTCACCGCGTTGGACAGCAGGTTGACCACCACCTGGCGCAGCCGCGCGCCGTCGCCATGCAGCATCGCCGGCACATCGGGCGCCACCTGCACCTGCAGGTCGATGCCGCGGTCGCGCGCCCGCAGGGCCAGGATATCGGCCGCGGAGTTCGCCAGGGCGCGGGGGTCGAAGGGCCGGTCCTCCAGCTCCACGCGGCCGGAATCGATGCGGCTGATGTCCAGCACGTCGTCGATCAGGGCCAGCAGGGCGGTGCCGCAGGAATCGATGGTTTCCACCATCCGCTTCTGCTCGGCCGAAAGCGGGGTTTGCGCCAGCAGCGAGACGGAGCCGATCACGCCGTTC
>JAIXTK010000161.1 GCA_027483995.1 Acetobacteraceae bacterium | reverse complement strand
CTGTCCCGGTCGGTGCCGAGGCTGGCCCGCAGATGGTCGAATCGGCGGTCGTTGGCGGGCAGGGGCGCGCCGGCGCGGACCGGCTGGGTGGGCGGCGCGGCGGGCGGCAGGCCCGACAGCACCCAGATCGCCGGCAGCAGGAACTGCACGGCGCAGACCAGCGCCGAGACCGGGTTGCCCGGCAGCCCCAGCACCGGGGTGCGCCCCAGCCTTCCCCAGATCAGCGGCTTGCCCGGCCGCATCGCGATCTTCCAGAAATCGAGCGCGAAGCCCTGCGGCCCGAGCGCGGCCTGCACCAGGTCGTGTTCGCCGACGCTGGCGCCGCCGGTGGTCACCAGCATGTCGGCGGCGTGCGCGGCGGCCGCGGCGGCGGCGATGGCGTCGCGGTCGTCGGGGGCGATCGGCAGGTTGATCGGCTCGGCGCCCGCCGCGCGGACCATGGCGGCCAGCGCATGGGCGTTGGAGGAGACGATGCCGCCGGCGGGGATCGGCTCGCCGGGCAGGGCGATCTCGTCGCCGGTGGCCAGGATCGCCACGCGCGGGCGGCGATGGACGGTGAGCCAGGGCGAATTGCCGGCGGCAGCGAGGCCGATATCCCGCGCGTTGAGGCGGCGGCCAGGGGCGATCAGCGTATCCCCGGCGGCGAAATCCTGCCCGGCGCGGCGGATGTGGCGGCCCTGGGTGGCGGCCTCGTTCACCGTCACGGCGTCGCCGCTGCGGGTTGCATCCTCCTGCAGCAGAATGGCATCGGCACCATCCGGCACCACGCTGCCGGTGAACAGGCGCAGCGCCTCGCCGGGGGCCAGCGTGCCCTCCCACGGATGGCCGGCCGGGGCGGCGCCGACAACCTTGAGGGTGGCGCCCAGCGTGGCATCGGCGGCGCGCAGGGCGTAGCCGTCCATCGCAGAGACATCTCGCGGCGGTTGGGTGAGGCGGGAGAGCACGGGGCGGGCGAGCACGCGACCCCAGGCCTCGGCCAGCGCCACCACTTCGGCCGGGGTGGCGGCGATGCCGGCCAGGATGCGGGTGCGGGCTTCCTCGACCGGGATCATCGGCCTACTCCTGGGTGAAATCGCCGGATTTGCCGCCGGATTTCGCCACCACGCGCAGCCCCTCGATGCGCATGCCGCGATCGACGGCCTTGCACATGTCGTAGACCGTCAGCGCGGCGACCGAGGCCGCGGTCAGCGCCTCCATCTCCACCCCGGTCTGGCCGGTGGTCTTCACCGTGGCGGTGATCTCGACTGTGTCGTCGCCGACGGGCTCCAGATCGATGGTCACGTTGGTGATCGGCAGCGGGTGGCAGAGCGGGATGAGGTCGGCGGTGAGCACGGCGGCCATGATGCCGGCCAGGCGGGCGACGCCCAGCACGTCGCCCTTCTTGGCGGTGCCGCCGCGGATCATGGCCAGCGTGGCGGGCTGCATCACCACGCGGGCGCGCGCGGTGGCGGCGCGATCGGTGATCGGCTTGGCCCCGACATCGACCATCACGGCGCGGCCTTCGGCGTCGAAATGGGTGAGCTTGTCGCTCATCCGTGCATCAACGTGCGTGTGGCGGCGGCGAGATCTTCCTGCCGCAGCAGGCTTTCGCCGACCAGGAAGCGCTTCACCCCGTGGCCGGCAATGCGGGCGAGATCCTCGTGCAGCTTGTAGCCGCTCTCGCCGACAATCACGCGATCGGCCGGCACCAGCGGGGCGAGTTCCACCGTGGTCTCCAGGCTGGTCTGCATGATGCGGAGATTGCGGTTGTTGATGCCGATCAGCCTGGTGCGCAGCTTCAGGGCGCGTTCCAGCTCGGCGCGGTCGTGGCTTTCGGCCAGCACGTCCATGCCGAGTTCGAAGGCGCGGGCCTCCATCTCGGCGGCCTGGGCGTCGGACAGCACGGCCATGATGAGCAGGATGCAGTCGGCGCCCAGCGCGCGGCTTTCGTCGATCTGCCAGGGGTCGATCATGAAATCCTTGCGCAGCGCCGGCAGGTCGCAGCCGGCGCGGGCGCGCACCAGGTCGTCGTCGGTGCCGCGGAAATAGGGGCCGTCAGTCAGCACGGAGAGGCAGGCAGCCCCGCCACGCTGGTAGGCGGCGGCGAGTTCTGCGGGGTCGAAATGCGGGCGGATGTCGCCGCCGGAGGGCGAGGCGCGCTTGATCTCGGCGATGATGCCGAATTCGCCGGCCGCCACCTTGCGATCGAGCGCGGCGGCGAAGCCGCGCGGGGCAGCGGCCTGGGCCAGACGTTCGGCGAGGTTCACGCCGGACGCTTTGCGGCGGGCGACCTCGTCGGCGGTGTCGGCGCAGATGCGCAGCAGGATGTCCGGGGGGGCGCTCATGCCGCGGTCTCGCGCTTCAGGGTCTCAAGGGCCGAAAGCGCGGCGCCGCCATCGATCGAGCCGGCCGCCAGCCCCACGCCCTCGCGCAGGCTGCCGGCGCGCCCGGCCACGATCAGGCCGGCGGCAGCGTTCAGCAGCACGGTGTCGCGATAGGCGCTCTTCGCGCCTTGCAGCAGGGCCATCATGGCCGCGGCGTTCACCGTGGCATCGCCGCCGCGGATGGCTTCCACCGGGGCGTGGTCCAGCCCGGCTTCCTCGGCGGTGACGGTGAATTCGCGCACCGTGCCGCCGGAAAGTGCCACCACCTTGTTCTCGCCGGCGGTGGTCAGTTCATCCAGCCCCTGGCCGTGTACCAGCCACACATCGGTGGAGCCGAGATTGGCCAGCGTCTCCACCATGGGGCGGGCCCAGCTGGGGTCGAACACGCCGGTGAGCTGGCGCTTCACCTCGGCGGGGTTCGCCAGCGGGCCGAGCAGGTTGAAGATGGTGCGGGTGCCGAGTTCCACGCGCGGGCCGGCGGCGTGGCGCAGGGCGGCGTGGTGGCGCGGGGCGAACAGGAAGGCGCAATGGGCGGCGCGCAGCACCGCGGGCAGGCGCGGCAACGGCACTTCCACGTTCACGCCGAGTGCGGTGAGCACATCCGCGCCGCCGGTGCGGGAGGAAAGGGCGCGGTTGCCGTGCTTGGCCACCGGCACGCCGAGGCCGGCGAGCACGAAGGTGACGGCGGTGGAGACGTTGAGGCTGCCGGAGCCGTCGCCGCCGGTGCCGCACACGTCGATCGCACCGTCCGGCGCGTCCACGCGGTTCATGCGCGAACGCATCGCCCGCACCGCGCCGGTAAGCTCGGCCACCGTTTCGCGCCGCACGCGCATGGCCATCAGCATGCCGGCGATCTGCGCCGGCGTGGCCTCGCCGGCCATGATGATGCCGAAGGCGGCTTCCGCCTCTGCCTCGCTGAGCGACTCGCCGGTGGCAAGCCGTGCCAGAACGGGCTTCAGGTCTCCTGCCGTGCCGGACATGGGATCAGGCCGCTTTCGCCGGCGAGTTCAGGCCGCGCGCGATATCCAGGAAGTTCTTCAGGATCTCGTGCCCGTGCTGGCTGGCGATGCTCTCGGGGTGGAACTGCACGCCGAAGATCGGCAGCGAGCGGTGGCGCAGGCCCATCACGATGCCATCGGTGTGGGCGGTGGGCACCAGGGCTTCGGGCATCGTCTCGGCCTTCACCACCAGGGAGTGGTAGCGCGTGGCCTCGAACGGGGAGGGCAGGCCGGCGAAGATGTCGGTGCCGCCATGGGTGACGGGGCTGACCTTGCCGTGCATCGGCATCGGCGCGCGCACCACCTCGCCACCGAAGGCCTGGCCGATCGCCTGGTGGCCGAGGCAGACGCCGAGGATGGGGATGCGCCCGGCGGCGGCGGCGATGAGGTCGAGGCAGATGCCGGCCTCGTTGGGCGTGCAGGGGCCCGGGGAGAGCACGATGGCTTCCGGCGCCATGGCGATGGCCTGCTCCACGCTGATCTTGTCGTTGCGCCAGACCTGGCAGCGCGCGCCGACATCGCCCAGGAAGTGGACGAGGTTGAAGGTGAAGCTGTCGTAGTTGTCGATCAGGAGGATCATGGGCCGCAATTTGGCCGAGGGCGGGGCAGGGGTCAAATGATGCCGGGGCCTTCCCGTGCGGCTGGCCCCCGGGCGCGGCATGAGATGCGTGGCGGGGGATCATTCGGCCTGCACGGTCGGAATAGAGACCATCTAAGCGGTTCCGGGCAGTGCAGATGTCCAATCGTGACGGAAGTATTTGAAAACAACATCCCTCACGACCGTCAAAATGCCGATGGCGCCGTGAATTAACGAGGCATTCATGATTGCAACTATTTGATATATTGGCATAAATACTTCAACTGAAAGCGGGCTGTAACCACTTCGCCGATAGTGTCCTGCCTGCCGGTTCCTGGCGCGGTCCCCTCCGCCGCCACGCCCGGCCCGGCACAGGAGATGCTGCCATGTCCCGCTTCCTTCGCGCCCTCGCCACCGACCGTCGTGGTGTTACCGCCATGGAATACGGCCTGATCGCCGGTGTTCTCGCGGTTGGCCTTGTCACCGCGTTCACCTCGCTCACCGGCCGCCTGACCAATGCGTTCAACGCGCTGAGCTTCTGATGCCGTTACCGCCCGGTCCGCCGGAATGGGGCCGGGCGGCGCGTGCCGTAAGCCGGATGTAACATTTACCCACTACATCTGGCCCACCAGCGCCCAGCGCTGCGGCGCATTGCGGTGCGCGGCCGAGCCTGCACAGGAGCTCCCGCCATGCCGAAAGATGCCAAAGCCCTCGTGGCAGATCGGAAGGGCGGCAGCGCCACCGAATACGGGATGATTGCCGGCATTATCGCCATCGGCATCGCCGGTGCATTCACCACCCTGTCCAGCCGCCTGCTCAACGCGATGAATGCGCTGAACTTCTGAACGCGCCTGCTCAGGCAGACAGCGTGCGCCGCACCGCGTTCTGCCATCCGCCATACAGAAGCGCCCGCTCCGCCTCCGCCATCTGGGGCAGGAAGCGGCGTTGCAGCGCCCAGCTCTGCGCGAAAGCCTCCGGCGACGGGCAGGCCCCGGTGGCCAGGCCCGCGAGATAGGCCGCCCCCAGCGCCGTGGTTTCCTGCACCACCGGGCGATCCACCGGGGCGGCGAGCTGGTCGGCCAGGAACTGCATCGTCCAGTCGCTGGCGACCATGCCGCCATCCACGCGCAGCACGGTTTGCGCCGCCCCCTGCCAATCCGCGCGCATCGCCTCGATCAGGTCCCGGGTCTGGTAGGCCACGCTCTCCAGCGCCGCGCGGGCGAATTCGGCGGGGCCGGAATTGCGGGTGAGGCCATACATCGCCCCGCGCGCCTCGGCATCCCACCACGGCGCGCCCAGCCCGGTGAAGGCCGGCACGAGATAGACGCGCTGCGCGGGATCGGCCGACTGCGCCAGCCGG
>JAIXTK010000400.1 GCA_027483995.1 Acetobacteraceae bacterium | reverse complement strand
CTCAAGACCAACAAGCCGCTCGACATCATCAACAACATCCTGCTCGACGGCATGAAGGTGGTGGGCGAGCTGTTCGGCGCCGGCAAGATGCAGCTGCCCTTCGTGCTGCAATCCGCCGAGACCATGAAGGCCGCCGTCGCCCATCTCGAACCGCACATGGAACGCGTCGCCGGCCAGGAAAAAGGCACCATCGTGCTCGCCACCGTGAAAGGGGACGTGCACGACATCGGCAAGAACCTGGTGGACATCATCCTCACCAACAACGGCTACCGGGTGGTCAATCTCGGCATCAAGGTGCCGCTGGCGGACATGCTCGTGGCTGCCAAGGAACACAACGCCCACGCCATCGGCATGTCCGGCCTGCTGGTGAAATCCACCGTGGTGATGCGCGAGAACCTGGAGGAGATGTCCCGCCAGAACCTCGACATCCCCGTGATGCTCGGCGGCGCCGCCCTCACCCGCAACTACGTGGAAGACGATTGCGTACGCGCCTACGGCTCCGGCCGCGTCGCCTATGCGCGCGATGCCTTCGACGGCCTGCACCTGATGGATCGCATCACCGGCAACGCCTTCGACGACTACCTGGCCGCGGTGCAAAGCAAGCGCTCCGGCAAGGCCCGCAACACCACCCGCACCCTGGGCCAGGCCGATGAGCGCGCCTTCCGCCCGGTGGATGTCGCCACCGTGCAGCAGCGCCGCCGCCGCCTCACGGCCGACCAGCCCGTGATCGAGCCGCCCTTCTGGGGCCCGCGCATGGTGGAGGCGGCCCCCAAGGCGATCGTGCCCTTCATCAACGAGCGCAGCCTGTATCAATTCCAATGGGGCTTCCGGAAGCAGGGCCGCTCGCTGGATGATTTCCTCGGCTGGGCCAAGCAGGAGCTGCGCCCCGTCATGCGCCGCATGCTCGGCATCTGCGAGGAGCAGGACATCCTGAAGCCGCAGGCGATCTACGGCTACTGGAAGGCCGCCGGCCAGGGCAACGACCTGATCGTGTTCGAACAGGACGGCACCACCGAAGTCTGCCGCTTCGCCCTGCCGCGCCAGCCCAAGGAAGACGGCGAGTGCATCGCCGATTTCTTCCGCGACGTGGATGATGCGCAGCGCGACGTGATCGGCTTCCAGGTGGTCACCGTCGGCCAGAAGGCGAGCGACACCGCCCGCGTCTGGTTCGAGGAGAACCGCTACCAGGACTACCTCTACCTGCATGGCCTCAGCGTGGAGATGGCCGAGGCGATGGCCGAATACACCCACAAGCGCATCCGCGCCGAACTGGGCTTCGCCGGCGAGGACGACCGCGACATGGAGAAGATGCTCGGCCAAAGCTACCGCGGCAGCCGCTACTCCTTCGGCTACCCCGCCTGCCCCAGGCTGGAAGACCAGGAACCCATCCTGCGCCTGCTCCAGGCCGAGCGCGTGGGCGTCTCCCTGTCCGACGAATGGCAGCTGCACCCGGAGCAGTCCACCAGTGCCATCGTGGTGCTCAACCAGAGGGCCAAGTATTTCTCAGTGTAAGCAAGAGTCTTCTTTTTCTGAAGAAAAAGAAGCAAAAAGACCTTCTTCACTGGCGCGCGTGCTGGCTCTCTGGCACGCGTGCAAGCGAACAAAAGTTTTTTGGTTCTTTTTTTCAAAAAAGAACCTCTTCCTTGTCTTCTTTCTCGCCGCCTGCACCCCCACCCCCGATTCCTGCGCCTTCGAGAAACTCGAAACCATCAAGCTCCGCCGTGAAGGCTCCTTCTGGGCGGTGGACGCGCAGATCGACGGCCAGCCCGCCGCGCTGATGCTCGATACCGGCGCCGGCAACGCGGCCGCGCTTTCGCCTGCTGCCGCCACCCGTCTTGGCACACGGCGCACCCGCCTGCGCTTCGGCATCTCCTCCGGCCCAGGCACTGGCATCCAGGCCCCGGTGCACGAGATCGGCCGCCTCGCCCTGGGCCGCGTGGTGCTGGAGCGCGTGCTGGTGCCGGAGCTGGAGGCGATCCCGCGCCTGCACGGCGCCTTCGACGGCATACTGGGCCTGGAGGCGCTGGAGGGCTTCGACCTGGAGCTGGACCTGCCGCGCGGTACCCTCACCTTCTATCGCGCCCGCATCTGCCCTGGCGGCGCCCCGCCCTGGTCCGGCCCCGTCTCCGGCATACGCCGCCTGCCGGCTGGGGACAGCACCGCCAACCGCCCCTTCGTGCCCGCCCGCCTCAACGGCCAGTTGGCGCATGCCCTGCTGGATACCGGCGCCACGGATACCGTGGTGGATACTGCCCTGGCCCGCGCCGCCGGTGCCCCCGCCACCAAGCCGCCGGGGGCGGAGGCCTCCACCATGATCACCATCACAGACCCCGAAGTGGTGATCTGGCGCCACGGGTTCGCGGTGCTGGAGGTGGCCGGTGCCCGGCTGCGCGCGCCGCGGCTCTGGATCGCCCCGCTGGGCGATCAGCCCAACATCGTGGTGGGGCAGGACATCCTCTCGGGCCTGCGCATCTGGCTCTCGCCGGGCTCCGGCACCGTGCACATCGCGCCGGCCACCCCGGGCCGCTGACGCGCGGCTTCGTTGCTTGCCCGCATCGCCGCTGGTTATGCTCGGCCCGCCCCGTGCCGGAGACTGCGAACGACATGCGCGCCCTGCTCCTTCCCGCCCTGCTGGCCATGCTGCTTGCCGCCTGCGCACCGATGCCGGAGCCCGGAAGTGTCGAGGCCTGCCGCGTGGAGCAGGTCACGTCCGTCCCGCTCCTGCCGCCGGATCCGCCGCGCACCACGCGCTGGGCGGTGGAGGTGCTGCTGGATGGCAAGCCGGCGCGCATGATGCTGGATAGCGGGGCCAACGGCCTCACCATCTCCGGCGAGGCGGCAATGCGCCTCGGCCTGCGCCAGCGCAGCGGCGCGCGCGCCAGCATCACCGGCCTCGGCGGCACCGTCTATCGTCGGGTGTTCGAGGCCGATACGGTGACGATCGGTGCACAAACGCGCACCGTTCCCACCCCGCTGGTTGAAACCACCGATGCCCAGGCCGCCGGCCGCGGGTTCGATGGCATCCTCGGCATGGGGGTCTTCGACCGCAACGATGTCGAGATCGACTTCCCCGCCCGCACCCTGGCGCTGTATCGCGCCCGCTTCTGCCCCCAGGGGCGCCCGCCCTGGCAAGGCGGCTTCCTCTCCTTCCCCCGTGCAGGGGCGAGCCAGCACGGCACCGGCAACCTCCCGATGATCGAGGTGCGGCTCGATGGTCGGTCGGCCCGCGCCTTGGTCGATACCGGCGCGACCACCAGCGTGGTGGACCAGAGCTTTGCCGTGTCTGCCGGTGCGCCGGCCGAGCCACCGGATGGCGCGCGCCGCGGCACCACCGGTACCATGTCGGAGTCGACGCTGCCGATGTGGCTGCACCGCTTCGGCACGCTGGAGATCGGTCCGGCCCGCATCGAGGCGCCCCAGCTCTGGATCACCGATCTGGGCATGACAGCCGACATGATCCTCGGCCTCAGCCATATCGGCCGGATGAAGATCTGGATCTCCAACGGCTCGGACATGGTCTATCTCGCGGCCCCACCCCGGCCGCGTGCTGTGCAACCCACGCCTGCCTCCCCCCCTGCCAGGCCGCCACGAAGCTGAAGCCCATTCCGGCAAGCCGCCCCTGCGGCTAGATTGCCGCCGCCGGTCACCGGTGGGCAGGGCGGACGCACGCAGCAGGGGGCCGGACACGACGATGACCGAAGCAGAAACACCCCCCTCTCGGCTCCTGTCGCGGCGACGACTCCCAATGCTGTTCGCAGGCCTCGCCCTGCCGCCCGCGCTCCAGGGTTGCGCCCCCAATGGTTCCCCCCTGGGCCCCCTCTCCTGCGGCATCCGCCCGCAGGCGGAAATCCCGCTGCGCGTGGTGGACAACATCCCGCTGGTGGATGTCCGTCTGAACGGCGCACCGGCCACGATGGTGCTGGATACCGGTGCCGAGCGCACCGTGCTGACGGAATCCGCCGCCCGCCGCGTGGGGCTGGAATTCGATCCGCGCAACATCCAGCGCGGCGCCGGCGCCGGCGGCGTGGTCACCAGCTTCGCCGCCCGGGTGCGCCGCATGGAGCTGGCCGGGCTGTCCATCCCCGACCACCCCGTGCTCGCCACGCCGCATTCGCTGGGCAGCGTCGGCGGCACGCCGATCGACGGGCTGTTGCCTGCCCTGGTGCTCAGCGCCTTCGATGTCGATCTCGACCTGCCGGGCCGCAAGATCACGCTCTATGCCGGCACCGTGTGCGGCGACACCATCATCCCGCCCTGGAGCGAACCCTTCATCTCGCTACCCGCCGATTTCTCCCGCCCGCCGCGGGTGAACCTGCGCGTGCGGGCCGGCGGCCAGGAGCTGCGCGCCCTGCTCGATACCGGCGCCCAGGGCATTACCATCACCGCCCGTGCCGCCGCCGCCGCGGGGGTGGGCCCGGCGGAGCTGGAGGCCGGCCAGCCCATCATGGTGCGCGGCGTCGGCCCTACGCCGGTGCAGGCCCGCCGGGTGCGCCTGCCGGAATTGCAGATCGGGCCGGAGACCGGGCGCAACACCCCCGTGATCGTGACCGACAGCGGCATGGACCGGATCGACATGATCCTGGGCATGGACTACCTCGCCCCGCGCAGACTGTGGCTCTCCTATGCGCGCCAGCAGGCCTTCATCATGCTACAGCCGCGCCGCTGAGCTACCTGCAGGGATTCGGATGAGACAGGCGGAGCGCATCGCGGCCGGCAGCATCGCCATCGGACTGGCCGTGCTGGCCCTCAAGACAGCGGCCTGGTGGGTGACGGACAGCGCGGCGCTGTTCTCCGATGCCGCCGAGTCTGTGGTGAACGTGGCCGCCTCGCTCGCCGCCTTCGTCGCCCTGCGCCTGGCCGCCCGGCCCGCCGATGCCGACCACCCCTACGGCCACGACAAGGCGGAATTCTTCGCCGCCGTGATCGAGGGCGTGCTGATCGTGGT
>JAIXTK010000082.1 GCA_027483995.1 Acetobacteraceae bacterium | reverse complement strand
GGGCCGAAGACGCTGCCGATGCGGGCGGCGATCACATCCAGCTCCCACAGCTCGCCCAATCTGAGGCCACTTCGTTCGACGGCGTATTTGGTGACGCCATAGACACCGCTGGGGATGGTGGGCGTGTCGGTCTCGTTCAGCAAAGCATGGGCGAAGAAGGCGTCGCCATAGGCGGAGGCGGAGCTGGGGGCGATAATGCGCTTCACGCCGGCGGCGCGGGCGGCGCGGAGCTGGGCGATGAAGCCGAGCAGGTTCACCTGGATCACCAGCTCCGGCACCTCCGCCTCCCGCGCCGGGCCGGAGGTGATGGCGGCGAAGGGAAACAGGCGGTCGACGCCGTGCCGCTTCATGACGCCGGCGAAGCCATCGGGGTCGGCGGTGATGTTCCGGATATCGGCGCGGATCGCTTCCACCTTCCCCGGCAGCCTGGCGAAGGCGCGCTGGGCGGGGGCAGGAATGTCATCCAGCGCCGCGACCACCACGTGCTCGCCGCGTTCCAGCAGGGCGTGGACGAGGTTGAGGCCGACGAAGCCGGTGCCGCCGGTGACCATCACTGCCATGTCGAATGCTCCGTTGCCGCGCCATCGGAGGCTGGCATGGCTTGCGCGTCAACCGGGGGGCGCCGCATCATCGCGGGAAACGCAAGGGAATGCGGCCATGACCGATCTCGCCAAAATCAAGGACAAGTTGTTCTGCTCGCTGCTGTCCGACGTGATGGACGCGCTGGGCACCTGGCACCAGGCGATGCCGCCGCGGATTCGGCCGCTGGATGAAAGCCTGGTGATGGTGGGGCGGGCGCGGACGGCGCTGTTCGCGGACCAGTACCATGTGAAGGAGGACGAGAACCCCTATGAGCTGGAGATCCAGCTGATCGACAGCCTGAAGCCCGGCGAGATCCCGTGCTTCTCCTGCGGGGCCACCGGGCGGATTGCGCCGTGGGGCGAGTTGCTGAGCACGGCTTCGAAGGCACGCGGCGCGGTAGGGGCGCTGATGGATGGGCTGACGCGGGACATACGCGCGATCCGGGCGATGCAGTTCCCGGTGTTCGCCGGCGGGATCGGGCCGCTGGACAGCAAGGGGCGGGGCAAGATCATCGCGCTGGATGTGCCGGTGGAGATTGCGGGCGTGAAGGTGATGACGGGCGATCTGGTGTTCGGCGATGCCGATGGCGTGGTGGTGGTGCCGCAGGCGATCGAGAAGAAGGTGATCAAGGCGGCGTTCGAGAAGCTGAAGGGCGAGCATTCCACGCTGGCCGATCTTCAGGCCGGGATGAAGCTGGGCGACGTGTTCGCGAAGTACGGTGTGCTCTGATGATCGTTGATTGCCATGTGAACATCTTTGAGGACCGGCATGTGACGCCGCTGATGCGCGAGCAGACGCAGTTCGCGCGGCCGGGGTCGATTGGCTACAAGGCCGATGCCGACACGCTGTATGCGGCGATGAAGGGCGTGGACAAGGCGATCATCTTTTCGTTGCGGTATGCCGATTCCACCGGCGTGGACGGGGATGACGAGGTGACCGCGGCGGCGGTGGCGAAGTATCCGGACAAGTTCGTGGGGTTCGCGGCGCTGGATCCAAGGCGGGCGGATGCGATGGAGTTGCTGGAGCACGCGATCCAGGATCTGAAGCTGAAGGGCGTGAAGTTCGGGCCGATCTATAACGGGGTGTCGTTGCAGGACCCCAGGCTGGACCCGTTCTACCGGTTCCTGGTGAAGCACAATCTGCCGCTGACGATGCATATGGGCACCACCTATGCCCGCAATGCGCCGGCGGATTATGGGCGGCCGATCCATGTGGAGGAGGTGGCGCTGCGCTACCCCGAGCTGAAGATGGTGATGGCCCATATGGGGCACCCCTGGTACGAGGAATGCGTGGTGATCGCGCGCAAGCAGCCGAATGTGTATTGCGAGGTCTCCGCCCTGCATTACCGGCCGTGGCAGTTCTACAACATCCTGATGGCGGCGCAGGAATACACCATCCATGACCGCAACAAGATCTTCTGGGGCACCGACTTCCCGTATGCGGAGGTGGAGGAATCCCTGGCGGGGCTGCGCGGGATCAACCATCTGGTGGAGGGGACCAACCTGCCCCGGGTGGCGCAGGTGACGATCGATTCGATCATTCACAGCAACCCCTTCGAACATTGGTGGCACGGCGGGCTGCAGGTCTAGCGTTAGGAAATCGGTAACGGGTTTTCCCCAGGATCGCTGTGCGGGCACACGGCCCGTGCAGCACGGGGAGGCCAGGATGGCGGGTTCATCGGTTCGGATTGCCACGCTTCAGACGGCTACGGTTCAGGGTGTGATCGGCATGGCGGGCACGGCCACGCTGCCGGCCATGGGTGCCGCGGTGACGGCGGGCGGCGGGTTCCGCGTGGTGGATTTTGCGATGCGCAGCGACTGGCCGGGGCTGGCCGGGCTGGCCTTCCTTTCGGCAGACGATGCCCCGCTGGGCGAGGCGGTGATGACGCTGCCGGACGGGGCGACGGTGCAGTTCCGCGAGGCGGTTCTCGCCTTCAGCTGAACAGGCGCGGGGCGAGAGCGGGTACGAGAGCTGGGGCGGCTGGCCAGAGGGTCGGGCGGCGGTGGAAGGGGAAGACCCCGGCATCGGATGCGGTGCCGGAGAGGCCCGGGGTTTCCACCGAGACACAGTCGCCGATGCCGGCGAAGGACAAATGGAAGTGGAAGCCTGACTTTGCCACCAGCAGGTCCTGCGTGGCGGGATCGATGCCGGCGCTGGCGAACTGCTCCGGATCCTGCGACCAGGCGGGGCGGGTGGTGGCGATGATGGTGATGTTGCCGGTTCTGAGCGTGGCGGTTTGGCCAACGTCGGCGGTTTCGCCGGCCAAATAGGGGCCGCGCTGGACGAATTTTCCTTGGCTGAGATGGACCACTTCGAAGTCTGATTCGAAGGGGTGTTCGGTTCTGGTCCAGGTGCCGCCGAGGGACAGGCGGAGCTTGGCGCCGAGGCCGGCGCGGTGGGCGGCCTTTGCGGCGGCCGGGTCGGTGACCGGGATGGCCGATCTCAGGTGTGGCCAGTTTGTTGCGATCTCATGCAGGACGTGGGTTCCGTCCCCCGGGGTGCCGGCGAGGACGCGATCGCCGTTGTCGCCGAGGATGAGCGGGCGGCCGGGAGTGCGGGCGGCGATGGCCTGGGCGAGGGGCGGGTAGTCGGCCGTGAACTCGGCTTTCGCGTCCCAGGTGGCGTGGGCGAGGGTGGCGGCGGCGTGTTGCGCGGCTTCGGGGTTGGCGTTGGTTATCGCGATGACGCAGTGGCCGGAGGGGGCGGAATCGAGCGGGCCCTGGGCGTTGAACAGCGACATATCCAAGAGGGCGGGATCGGCGGCGACGAGGGATTCGCGCTGGTCGTGCAGGCGGCGCAGCGGGCCGGTGGCGGTGGCGCCCTTGCCCAGCATGCGCATGGGGACCCAGGCGGCGGCCATGACGGGGTGGATTTCGCCGCGGATGGTGCGGATGAGGAGTTCGGCGGCGCGGTCTCCGGCCTGGTCGTAGTCGATATGCGGGTTGTGCTTGCAGGCGACGGCGAGGGTGGCGGCGCGGAGCAGGCGGGGGGTGATGTTGCCGTGCAGGTCGAAGCTGGCGGCGATGGGGGTTGCGGGGAGGGCGTGGCGGAGGGCGGTGATAAGGTCGCCTTCGCAATCGTCGATCGACTGGCTGGCGATGGCGCCGTGGAGGTCGAGGTAGATGCCGTCTGGCCGTTCGCGCGTGGCGGCTGCGAGGATTTCTTCGCGGAAGGCTTCGTAGATGCCGTTCTCGATCAGGCCGCCGGGTGGGGCGACGGCGGAGAGGACGGGGATGGGGGTGGCGCCCATGGCGATGAGGCGGCGGACGGCGCCGCCGAGGCCGGAGGCGGAGGTTTCGGCCTTCTTCAGCAGGGCGGCGCCGCGCATGACGACGAAGCTGTCGGCGAAGGTGAGGAGGGGGGAGAAGGAATGGGCCTCGTGGAAGATGGAGGCGACGAGGATGCGGGGCATGGGGAAGCTTCCTGGGGCTGGGCTGGAGGGTTCCCGGGTTCTGGGGTGGTGGCAAGGGGCGGGATTTTTATTTTGTTTACGTAATATTTAGGGCGTGGTTGGGGTCCCTGCCCCTTTGGGTTGAGAAAAAATGGGGAGGGTGGCGGCGGCTTGTGCGTTGGGATCAGTGCGGGGCGTTGCGGATGGGGTGCGCGCGTATGGCGCGGGATTGCGGGCGCGGGGCGGGGGCCGGGCGCAGGCCCAATGCGGGTGCCAGGCGGATGAGCCAGGTGGGAAGCGGGGGCTGGCGCAGGGCGCGCGGGATGAAGGCCAGGCCAGCGATGCGGGTGGCGCGGGTGGTGGCGGGATAGGTGGTGGGGTGGGACTGCCAGCGGCGGAAGAGGTTTTCCAGTTCCGTGAGCAGGCGGATGAGCAAGGCGGTCATCACGGCGCTGAGCGCAGCTTGGGCGTGCGGGCGATTCAAGGCGGATTCCGCCTGCAGGCTGGCGCGCAGCGTGGCGAATTGGTCGCCGAGGGAGAGGGGGTGTGATGACATGCAGTTAGTTTGCATGATTGAGCAGCGGAGGGAAGAGATTTTTTACCGTTTGTAGGAAATTATTTAGGTGGGGTTGGGAGGGTCGGAAGGAAGGGGACACAGAGAGCACGGAGGTCCACGGAGGGTACGGAGAGGGGGCTTGTGGCGTTCTCTGGCGCGCATCGGACTGTGCCGGCCCGCATCAAGATGCGGGCTACGTGTCGCAGAGATGCCCGTGGTATCGATGACGTTCCAACCGGTGCGGGGTGGGCATGACGTAACGCCGCCACGGCATGGCCATTGAGCGTGTGGCGGGCGCGTTCTCTTGATCCGATGCGGGCTGTTATGGGGACGAAGGCCTGGATTGCTTCACTTCGTTCGCAATGACGAGATGTTTGGATGGTCTACCCGGCGGGTGCCATTGGCGAACGGATGAAAGTCTTTTGGTTCTTTTCTTCAGAAAAGAACGCGCTTGCTTCCTTTCATGACGGCAGCACCAGCCCGCGGCAGGCGCCGAAGCCGATCGAGGCGTAGCCGGGGCGTTGGGCGCGGGCGTGGAGGGTGATTTCGTCGCCGTCTTCGAGGAATCTGCGGATTTCGCCGTTGGGGAGGGTGAGGGGTTCGCGGCCGCCGCGGGTGATTTCCATCAGGGCGCCCCAGCCGGTGGGTTCGGGGCTGGAGATGGTTCCGGTGCCGAAGAGGTCGCCGGGGTGGAGGTCGCAGCCGTTGCTGGCGTGGTGGGCGACCATCTGGGCGGGGGTCCAGTACAGGTTCAGCGCGTTGCCGATGGAGAGGCGGGCGGGGGGTGCGTTTTCCGCGCGCATGCGGGCGGTGTGGAGGGTGACTTCGAGGGTGAGATCGAGGGCGCCGTTTGACTGGTCGGTGGTGTCGAAGAGGTGAGGGAGTGGGGCTGGGTCGCCGTTGGGGCGTGGGGGTTGGGCGCTTCTGAAGGGTGCCAGGGCTTCAGGCGTTATCACCCAGGGGGAGATGGAGGTTTGAAAATTCTTGGCCAGGAAGGGGCCAAGGGGTTGGGATTCCCAGGACTGGATGTCGCGGGCAGACCAGTCGTTGAGGAGGCAGAAGCCGGCGATGTGGTGGGCGGCTTCGGCGATGGGGATGGGGGTGCCGGGTTGGTTGCCGGGGCCGATCCAAATGCCCATTTCGAGCTCGTAATCGAGGTTGCGGCAGGGGCCGTAGGTGGGGGCTTGCTCTTCCGGCAGTTTGCGCTGGCCTTGGGGGCGGCGGAGCGGGGTGGGCGAGGGGCGCACGGAGGAGGCTCGGCCGTGATAGGCGACGGGGACGTATTTGTAGTTGGGCATCAGGGGGTTGTCTGGCCGGAAGAGCAGGCCGCCGTTCCTGGCGTGGTGGATGCCGGCGTAGAAATCCGTGTAGTCGCCGATCGCGGCGGGGACGTGGAGGGTGCAGGTGGTGGCGGGGTGGAGGAGGGTTTCGCGGGCGGGGCTGGAGTCGTGCAGCAGGGCGAAGAGTTGGGCGCGCAGGGCCTGGCGGGCGGGGGCGCCGAGGGCGAAGAGGGGGTTGAGGGTTTCGGCGCAGGCTTCGATGGCGTTTGCGGCTTCGCCGGTAAGGAGGCGGGCTGCGAGGGCGGCTTTGAGGTCGAGGATGGAGTCGCCGATGGCGGTGCCGGGGCGTTTTTGGCCGTCTGCGGTGGAGAAGATGCCGAGGGGGAGGTTCTGGAGGGGGAAGTCGGGGTGGTTGTTGGCG
>JAIXTK010000484.1 GCA_027483995.1 Acetobacteraceae bacterium | reverse complement strand
GTCCGCAACCGCGTCGCCGACCGCCTCCTCCACGTCGCCCCCCTGCAGGATGCCGCATGACCGAGACCATCCTTACCAACGCGACCCTGATCCTGCCGACAGAGGTCGTCGCCGGCACCCTGGTCATCCGCGGGGGCCAGATCGCCGAAATCCAGCCCGGCCGCAGCCACGCCGCCTCCGCCACCGATCTCGGCGGCGACCACGTGATGCCCGGCGTGGTCGATGTCCACACCGACAATTTGGAACGCCAGGTCGAACCCCGCGCCGGCGCCCGCTGGCCCTCGCGCTCGGCCATGATCGCGCACGACGCGCAATGCGCCGCCGCCGGCGTCACCACCGTGCTCGATGCGCTCTGCCTCGGCGACCTCGGCTTCGACAAGGAGCGCGTGAAAACCTTCCGCGACGCCGTCGTGGACCTGGACGCCCTTGTCCCCACCGGCATCCTCAAGAGCGACCACTACCTGCACCTGCGCTGCGAGCTTCCGGCCACCGACATGATGGAGCTCGTCGATCCCGTCGCCGACCATCCGCTGGTGCGCATGATCAGCCTGATGGACCACTCCCCCGGCGTCGGCCAATACGCCAACATGGACCGCTACTGGGCGCTGCGCCGCCGCGGCGGCCTCAAGGACGACGAAATCCAGGGCCGCATCGACCACCTGCTCGAACAGCGCGCCCGCACCCGCGATCCCAACCGCCGCGCCCTGCTCGCCCGCGTGAAGCATCTCGGCGTCGCCCTGGCCAGCCACGACGACCGCACCGTGGAGGAGATCGAGGAGAACCACCGCGACGGCATCATGATCTCGGAATTCCCCGTCGCCATGGAAGCCGCCAACGCCGCCCGCGCCCGCGGCATGGACATCATCGCCGGCGCGCCCAACATCGTCCGCGGCGGCAGCCATTCCGGCAACATCGCAGCCGCCGACCTCGTCCGCGCCGGCCGCGTCGATGCCTTCGCGTCAGACTACGTGCCCGCCGCCCTGGTCGAGGCCGCCTTCATCTGCGCCGACACCACCGGCATCTCGCTCCCGGAAGCCGTCGGCTACATCACCGACCGCCCCGCCCGCATGTCCAACCTGCCCGATCGCGGCCGCCTGGAAGCCGGCCTGCGCGCCGACCTCGTGCGCGTCTGCGTCCACCAGGGCCAGTCCATCGTCCGCCAGGTCTGGCGCGGCGGCGAACGCGTGGCCTGAGGCACCCCACCATGCGCGTCGCCCTCTACTACGCCCCGCCCATCGACGACCCGCTCCACGAAGCCGCCTCCACTTGGCTCGGCCGGGATGCCGAGACCAACGCGCCGAAGCGCCAGCCCGAGCTGCCCAACATCGCCGCCATCACCGAAGACGCGCGCGGCTACGGCTTCCACGCCACGCTCAAGGCCCCGTTCCGCCTCGCCGAAGGCGTGCGCTGGGATCAGTTCGTCGAGTCCGTCGAACTTCTCGCCGCCGGCATCCGCCCCTTCGACCTGCCGCCGCTCGCGGTGCAAGACCTGCACGGCTTCCTCGCCCTGCGCGAAACCCAGCAAAGCCACGCCCTGCAGGCCCTGGCCGATCTCTGCGTCGCCGGCGTCGACCATCTGCGCGCGCCGCTCTCGGAAGCCGAACTCGCCAAGCGCCGCAAGAACGGCCAACTCCCCTCCGCCCAGGAAGCCCTGCTGCAACGCTGGGGCTACACCTACGTCTTCGGCGAGTTCTTCTTCCACATGACCCTCACCCGCCGCCTCACCGCGGCCGAGAAGGACCTCTACCTGCCGGCAGCGACGGATTTCTTCGATCCAATCCTGGAACAGCCGCGCCGCGTCACCGACATCGCGCTCTTCACCCAGGCTGCCCCTGGCGCCCCGTTCACCATCGCGCAGCGGGTGCCGCTCAAGGGATAAGAGTCTTCTTTTTTCTGAAGAAAAAAGAAGCAAAAAAGACTTCATTTGCTGGCGCGCGTGCCAGGCGACCAGCAAACGAACAAAAGTTTTTTGGTTCTTTTTTACAAAAAAGAACCGCTTGCTTCCTTCAACACCCGCACCACCGCGTCCGCCCCTTCTTCAGCGGACCGGTCATTCATCACCCGCGCCACCCGCACCCCCTCCGGCAACCCCACCTCGCGCGCCAGCCGCCGGGCGATATCATCCGCCGTCTCCCGCCCCCGCGCCGCCAGCCGCGCCGCCAGCACGTCGGCCGGCGCCGTGATCTCCAGCGCCAAGGTGGGAAACTTCAACGCCGCCTCGGCGATCTTGGCCCGCGAGATATTCGCGATCACCACCCGCCCGGCCGCCACATCCCCAGCCACATCGGCCGGAATCCCATATCCCAGCCCATGCGCCTCCCAGGAAAGCGCATAAGCCCCCGCATCCCGCCGCGCCGCGAACGCCTCCGGCGTCACCGGGTCATGATCCTCGCCCCCCGCCTCCGCCGGCCGCGTGATCTCGCGCCGCACGAACCGAAAGCGCGGGTCGTCGCCAAGCATCTCCCGGGCACGGGCCATCAACGTATCCTTGCCCGCCCCGGAAGGCCCAACGACGACCACCAGCATCGCGGGACTACTGCGCGACGGAACGCGAGGTCGGCACGATCCGCTGCACCACGGTGCCAGACCGGTCGAGCAGCGCCGGAATCCGCGGCGCGATCGTGTTCTTCCAGAAATCGCTCTCGTACACGTCCTTATAGAGCTGCACCCGCTGCTCCTCGCTCTCGAAGCGGCGGATCCATACGTAAACGCTCTCATCGGTCTCGCCACGGAAAGACCCGGTGATCACCATTCCCTTGCCCACCTGGAACGGAATGATCTCCTTCTCCATGCACTCCAGCCACTCGGCCATCTTGCCAGGCTGGATCTTGTATTGGCGCAGTTCATAAAAAGCGGCCACGGCACGTTCCCCCATTTGGTTGACCGAATGATCTTGCCGGCCTCGCCCCAAGGCCGCAAGAAGCGTGCTCTCCTCGATCCAAGGTTCACCACGGAACCACGGAGGACACGGAGAAGGCACGGAGGCACCCGGCATGCTTTCGCACCACAGCGAACTCACCGACCGCATCATCGGCGCCGGCATCGCCGTGCATCGCTCCCTCGGCCCCGGCCTGCTGGAATCCGCCTATGCGCAATGCCTGATCCTGGAACTGCAAGCGCTCGGCCTCCCAACACGCAACGAAGTCCCCATCGACCTCACCTTCCGCGGACACGCCATCCCAGCGGCCTACCGCCTGGACCTTGTCGTAGCCGAGCAAGTCATCGTCGAGGTCAAATCTATCGACCGCCTCCTCCCCATCCACGAAGCCCAACTCCTCACCTATCTCCGGCTGACAGGCCTCAAGGTCGGCCTCCTCATGAACTTCAACGTCACCCGTCTCGCCCACGGCTTGAAGCGGATGGTCAACACCTGATCCTCCGTGCCTTCTCCGCGTCCTCCGCGCCTCCGTGGTGAATCCTAGCCTTCTCGCAAAGCCACTCTCCCGCCGATTTGGCCCCACCGCCGCCGCGCGCTACCTTCCTGCCCGACTCACGCACGGGAAGCCCGCCATGTTCACCACCCGCCCAGAAATCGCCGGCACCTTCGGCGTCGTCGGCACCACCCACTGGCTCGCCAGCGCGGTTGCCATGGCCGTGCTGGAGCGCGGCGGCAATGCCTTCGATGCGGCCGCCGCCGCCGGCTTCACCCTGCAGGTCGCCGAACCCCACCTGAACGGCCCGGGCGGCGACGCCCCCATCATCATCCACGACGCCAAGGCCAATAAGCAGCACGTCATCTGCGGCCAGGGCGTCTCCCCCACCGCCGCCACCCCCGCGAAATTCGCCGAGTTGGGCCTGGATCTCGTCCCCGGCACCGGCCTCCTCCCCGCCGTCGTCCCCGGCAGCTTCGATGCCTGGATGCTGATGCTGCGCGACTGGGGTACGATGGAATTCGCCGACATCATCGAATACGCCATCGGCTACGCCCTGAACGGCGTCCACCTTGTCCCGCGCATTCCCGCCGCCATCGAATCCATGCGCCCGATGTTCGAGCAGGAGTGGAAAACCTCCGCCGAGGTCTGGCTCCCCGGCGGCAACGGGCCGGCCCCCGGCGCCCTGTTCCGCCGCCCGGCCCTGGCCGCCACCTGGCAGCGCCTGGTGCGCGAAGCCAGCGGCGCCTCCCGCGAAGCCCGCATCGACAGCATCCGCAACGCCTGGTACCGCGGCTGGGTCGCCGAAGCCATCGGCCGCTTCTACGGCACGCAGGATATCCTGGACTCGTCCGGCCGCCGCCACCGCGGCCTGCTCACCAGCGACGACATGGCCCGCTGGGCCGCCAGCGTCGAAGACCCCGTGTCCTACGACTACCACGGCCACACCCTGCTGAAGGTCGGCGTCTGGAGCCAGGGCCCCGCCCTGCTGCAATCCCTCGCCCTCCTCAAGGGCTTCGACATCGCCGCCATGGACCCGAACGGCCCCGATTTCGTCCACACCCTCACCGAGGCCATGAAGCTCGCCTTCGCCGACCGCGAGGCCTATTACGGCGACCCCGAACACGTTCAGGTCCCGCTCGATCACCTGCTCAGCGACGCCTACAACGCCGAGCGCCGCACCCTCATCACCGACCGCGCCAGCACCGAACTCCGGCCGGGCAATGTCCCCGGCTTCACGCCGCAGGTCGATCTCGCCGCCGCCGTTCAGCGCATCGAACTCCTCACCCGCGCCCCCGGCGTGGGCGAGCCCACCGTCGCCCGCCTCGGCGCCATGGGCGGCGATACCTGCCACGTCGACATCATCGACCGCTGGGGCAACATGGTCAGCGCCACCCCGTCGGGCGGCTGGCTGCAATCCTCCCCGGTCATCCCCGAGCTCGGTTTCCCGCTCTCCACCCGCGGCCAGATGTTCTGGCTGGAACCCGGCCACCCCAACACCCTGGCCCCGCGCAAGCGCCCCCGCACCACGCTCTCCCCCAGCATGGCGCTCCGCGACGGAAAGGCCTGGCTCAGCTTCGGCACCCCGGGCGGCGACCAGCAGGACCAGTGGCAGCTGGTCATGTTCCTGCGCATGGTCCACCACAACCTCACCATCCAGCAGGCGATCGATGCCCCCTGCTTCCACTCGGAGCACTTCACCAGCAGCTTCTGGCCCCGCGTCGCCCGCCCCAACAAGCTCGTCCTCGAAGGCCGGTTCGATACCTCGGTGCGCGACGCCCTCATCGCCCGCGGCCACGACGCCAGCCTGGGCGAGCCCTGGAGCGAAGGCCGCCTCTCCGGCGCCCGGCTGGAACCGGATGGCCAGATGTTCGCCGGCGCCAACCCGCGCGGCATGCAGGGCTACGCCATCGGTCGCTGACCCCCGGGATCAAATCTTTTCACGATCTTAATACGGGCTGCCGGGCCGCCTGTCGGTCATACTTTGTTCATGCAATAAACGCCTTCAATGGCACCGTTGGTGCTCCTTTGAGGGCGCGATTGCATGGCCGGCAGCATTTTCCTGCGCAGAACCGAAACAACCGTCGGCGAAGCCAACACCACGATCAACATAGAGATCGTCCGCTCCGGCTCCACCGCCGGCGCCGTCACGATCGAGTACGGCATCTTCGCCGACTCGGCCACGCCGGGCCTGGACTACATCGGCAACAACGGCACCATCGTCATGCCCGCTGGCGCCAGTTCCATCCTTGTCCCCATCCAGATCCGCAACGACGCGCTGGGCGAACCCAGCGAACTGTTCACCTTCACCCTCATCAGCGCCTCCGGTGCCGAGCTCTCCGCCCCGCGCACCAACCGCATCACCATCCTGGATGACGAAACCCCCGCCCAGCCCCCGCCGGCCGAGCCCCCCCTCGTCTCCCCCTACGACACCACACTGACCACCCTCGTCACCGACCTTACCCGCCCGATCCGCTTCGCCTTCTCCCCGCTCGATGCACAAACCCTGTACATCGCGGAAAAAGACGGCATGGTACGCGTCGCGGACCTCGAAACCGGCCAGATCTCCACCTTCCTGGATCTGCGCCAGCAGGTGAACAACGCTGGCGACCGCGGCCTGCTCGATGTGGCACTCCACCCCGATTTCGCCAACAATCCTTACGTCTACGCCTTCTTTGTCGTGGACCCGGCCGACACGGCCGCCACCTCCGGCGCCGCCGGGGCCGATGGCGTCGGCAACCGCTATGCCCACATCGTCCGCTACACCGCGGATGCCGCCACCGGCTACCGCACCATCGTCCCGGGCAGCGAGGTTGTCCTCATCGGCGGCACCGGCCAGTCGCTGGCCGATATCAGCGGCCTCGGCGCGCTGAACTACACGGAAATCGTCAACGCCTCCGGCATCGCGTCAGACCGCGTCACCGACGCAAACGACCGGGTGATCAACGGCTTCAAGCAAGACTACCTCAAGGTCGACACCCTGTCCCACGCGGGCGGCCGCCTGCTCTTCGGCCCCGACGGCATGCTCTACGCCTTCATCGGCGACGGCACCTCCTACGACTACCCGGATCCCCGCACCCCCGATGTCCAGTCGCTGGACAGCCTCTCCGGCAAGGTCCTGCGCATCGATCCCATCACCGGGCGCGGCCTCGCCGACAACCCCTTTGCCAACCAGGCCGAGGATCTGGACACCAACCGCGCCAAGATCTGGCAATACGGCCTGCGCAATCCCTTTTCCGGCGCGTTCGATGCCGAAGGCAACCTCTTCATCGCCGATGTCGGCTGGTTCGCCTTCGAAGAGATCAACATGGCCGGCCCCGGCGCCAATTTCGGCTGGCCGTTCTATGAAGGCGCGGATGGCGGCGTCCTGTCCGCCACCCCGCAATACCGCGATTTCGCCAGCGCCGCCGCCTTCTATGCCGCGGTCGCCAACGGCACCACGGTCATCACCCCGGCCTACCGCGCCTTCTCCCACAGCACCCTGGCGCCGGGTTACGCGATGCAGGCCATCATCGCCAGCGGCGTCGTGCTCGATAGCCCGAACGTCCCTGCCGGCCTCGGCGGCAGCTTCGTCTTCAGCAATTTCGTCGGCGGCGACCTGTTCGCCGTCAGCACCACCAGCCGCACAGAGATCGCGTACATCACCGATTGGCCCGGCGATTACGGCCCGATCTACATGGTCCAGGGCAGCGACGGCGCGCTCTACTATGCCAACCTCTACGGCGGCACCGTCGGCCGCCTCGCCTTCGCCCAGGCCGCCCCCGGCGACCAGCCCAGCCTCTCCATCGCCGCTGCCACCGCCAGCGCGGCCGAAGGCAACAGCGGCAGCACCGCCTACAGCTTCACCATCACCCGCAGCGGCGCCACCGCCACGCCCTTCACCGTCGGCTGGTCCGCCGCCGGCGCCATCGGCATCGGCACCGCCCCGGCGGATGCGGCCGATTTCGTGGGCGGCGTCCTCCCCTCCGGCACCGTCAGCTTCGCCGCCGGCGAAACCAAGGCCACCCTCACCGTCGCCGTCGCGGCCGACACCAAGGGCGAGCAGAACGAACGTTTCGCCGTCACGCTCGCCAGCCCCACCGCGGGCGCCACCATCAGCCAGGCCAACGCCATGGCCACCATCGTCAACGACGATACCGATGGCCTGGCCATCCTCGCCATCTCCGGTGCTGGCGCCTCCCGCACGGAGGGCACCGCCGCCGGCAGCTCCGGCGGCACCACCCCCTTCACCTTCACCGTCACCCGCACCGGCGTCACCTCCACAGCCATCAGCGCCGAATGGTCCGCCGCCGGCGCCTTCGATGCCGTCACCCTCCCCTCAGACGCCAGCGACTTCGCCGGCGGCGTCCTGCCCTTCGGCCGCGTCAGCTTCGCACCGGGCCAGACCAAGGCCACCGTCACCGTCAACATCGTCGCCGACGGCATCGGCGAAATGAACGAACGCTTCGGCGTCACCCTTTCCGATGCCTCGCCCGGCGCCACCATCGGCGCCGCCTTCGCCAGCGCCGCGGTCCTGAACGACGACATCGTCCTCTCCATAGACCCCACCACCCAGTCCCGCCGCGAAGGCGACACCGGCACGCAAACCTTCACCTTCACCGCCAGCCGCCGCGGTGCCGGCCCCACCGCCACGGTCGATTGGCTCGTCCAGCCCTTCGGCGCCGAGGCGTCGGATTTCGTCGGCGGCATCCTGCCCTCCGGCAGCCTCACCTTCGGCCCGAACGACACCACCCGCACCATCACCGTCCAGACCAAGGGCGACATCGAGTACGAACCGGATGACGGCTTCAAGGTCGTGCTTCAGGTCCCCTCGGCGGGCGCCACCATCGGCAACGACTCCGCGCTCGGCATGATCCTGGCCGACGATTCCGAGGTCGCCATCGCCAAATGGAACCTCGTGGGCTACGAGGCCAACAGCGTGGTCTCGCCCTACACCTACATACTCGCCCGCAGCGGCGCGACGCCCGCGGGCCAGACCGTCGACTGGTCGGTCAAGGGCATCGAAGGCATCGGCACCCTGCTTGCCAACGGTGCCGATTTCGTCGGCGGTGTCCTGCCCTCCGGCACCGTCACCTGGGCCGAAGGCGAGGTCCGCAAGGAACTCCTCATCCAGGTCGCGCCCGATCGCACCGTGGAGTTCAACGAACGCTTCCAGGTCACGCTCGCCAACCCTACCGGCGGCGCCCATCTCGGCAACAGCACCGCCACCGCCATCATCATGAACGACGATGCCCGCTTCACCATCGGCCCCAACGCCGTGTTCGCTGCCGAGGGCAACAGCGGCACCACGCCGATGACCTTCACCGTCACCCGCACCGGCTTCCTCAACACCACCGCCTCGGTGAGCTGGCTCGTGGCCCCCGGCACGCTCGCCGGCACCCTGCCCATCACGGCCGACGATTTCGCCGGCGGCGTCCTGCCCTCGGGCGACCTCGTCTTCGCCAACGGCGTCGCCACCCAAACCATCACGGTCAACATCGCCGCAGACCGCCGCCCCGAGCTGAACGAAAACTTCAACGTCACCCTCACCAACGGCTCCGGCGCCGACATCGCGGTTGCCACCGCCCGCGGAATCGTCGTCGATGACGACACCATCATCGGCACCACCGGCAACGACAGCCTCTCCGGCACCGCCGGCCCCGACCTCTTCCTCATCGGCCAGGGGCAAGACACCATCACCGCCGGCGCCGAACGAGACCAGTTCCGCTTCCTCCCCAGCGCCATCGGCCCGGCCAACAACGCCACCTTCACCGATTTCAGCCCCGCCGACGGCGAGCGCCTCGACCTCTCGGCCATCGACGCCATCGCCGGCACCCCAGGCAACGAGGCCTTCACCGTCATCGGTACCAACGCCTTCAGCAGCACCCCCGGCGAGCTGCGCTGGCAGGATCTCGGCGGCGGCCTGCTGCTGGTCCAAGGCAACGTCAACGCCGACCCGGCGGCGGACCTCACCATCACCCTCGCCCTGGCCGGCCCCGTCCGATCCGCCTGGTTCGTTCTGTAGCCGACGACACCAGGCCGGCATTGCGAGCCAAGCGAAGCAATCCAGCTCGCTGCGCTCAATCACAAAAGAAAGAATGTTCTTTTTTGAAAAAAAGAACCAAAAAACTTTTATCCGCTTGCGCCCGCGCCGATTGTCTGGCGCAGGTGCCATAAGGAGAAGTCTTTTTGCTTCTTTTTCTTCAGAAAAAGAAGACTCTTCCTTTCTTCCGAACCACCGCCAACCCCAACACCCCAATCACAAACACCGCCAGCGCCCCCGGCCCCGGCATCGCCTGCACGAAGGCCTCCACGCGGAAGATCTGCCCGTTCGCCTTGGTCAGCACATACAGGTTCCCAATATCATCGGTGCCCAGCCGCGCATCCGCGCGCGGCGCCCCCAGCGCGTCCAGCAACGGCTGGTGAATGCCATCCACCACCGTATCCAGCTCCGCAAACCCCGCCACCCCGTCCGGGTCGTTGTCGGAAACCAGCCCAGCCAGATCGGCCACGAACAGCCGCCCGTTCACGATGTCGGTCGCCACCAGCTTGCCCGCCAGCCCCGGCACCGCGTTGCCCTGGTAGATCAGGCCGGAGCCGATCGCCCGCCCTTCACCATGGTCGTACTGCGCCACGGGAAACAGCAGCCCCGCCTCTGGCCCGCCGCCCAGCGCGAACACGCTGTCGTCATAGCCCACGCCCAGCGATGCCTCCCGCCAGGTCGCGAAAGTCCCCTCGCGGATCGACCAGCCATAGTTGCCGCCCGCCACCCCGGTGTTCACCTCCTCGATCGCGCCCTCGCCGATGTCGTTGATCAACATCGTCCCCGCACCGCCCCCGGGCAGCGAATCCCGCAGCCAGGAGAGGTATTGCGGGTTGCGCAGCCCATAGGCCCAGATCGTCTGCTCCACGCCCTGCTGCCCCACGAAGGGGTTGTCCGCCGGCACGGTGAAGCTGGTCCCCACCCCCGGCGTCGGGTCGATGCGCAGCACCTTGCCATAGGGGTTGGAAAGGTCCTGCCCGTTCAAAAGGTAGCTGCGGTTGTCGCCGGCATCGCCCATGGAGATGTAGAGCTTGCCGTAATCGGCGCTGCCCGGCGCCGCATTCGGGTTGAACGCCACCATGCCGATCGCATGCCCATTGCTCGGCTGCGCCACCCGCAACACCTCGCGCGAGGAGCCGGAGAAGGTCGCCGCCGCCGGGTCGGTCGCGGTCCACTCCCGCACCACCATGTCGAACACAGTGCCGCCCGAACTCGGCAGGGGCGCGATCCCGGTGCCAGGCGTGGAATAGGAGCCGGTGTAGAACCTGCCCGAACTGGCGAAATCCGGGGCGAAGGCCACCCCCATCAGCCCGCCATAGCCCACGCTGGTGATATCCAGGTACGGCGCCGTCAGCGTCCCACCGGTCGTGGTCAGGAACAGCTTCCCGCCGGTTTCATGCACCGCCAGCCGCCCGCTGCCATCACCCACCGGCTGGATCAACTGCGGCTGGCCCTGCGGCACGGTCGCAAACGGCACCAGCCGCACACTGATCCCCGAAGGCCCGATCGCCGGCATCGGGTCCGCCACCGGAACCGCCGGCACCACCGGCTGCGCCGCCGCGGGGCGCGGCGCCCCCATCAGCAGGGCCGAAACCGGCAGGGCGGCCAGAATAGCCTTCCAGGGCAGCATGCAATCCTCCGTGGACCCGGGGCGGACGTCGCCTCCGGGCTGCTCAAATTGAATGACCAACGCTACCCTGCCGGAACATTCGCATCAACCAGAAGCTGCGGGCCGTCTCGAGTACGTACGGTATTTTTTCCCTTGTCCTGCGAGAAAATGTTAGTTAAATATTCCCCCATGGACCCGCACCCCTCCCACCTGGCCGACGAGTTCGCCGCCCTGCGCATCGCCGCGCAGGGTTCGGCCGCGCTTGCGCGCCGTTCACTGGGCGCGGTGCTGCAGGCATTGCTGCTCGCCATCGTGGTCCGCCTCCTGCGCCGCCTGGAACGCCAGATCCGCGCCACCCCCACCCGTGCCCACATCACCGCGCACCCCAACCAGGCCGCCCAAGGCCCCCATCTCCCGCGCTGGTACCGCCGCAATCCCCATGGCGCCCTGCGCCGTGCCCGCCGTGCCGCCGCCCTGATCGGCTGGGCCTGCCGCGGCCTGCCGGGACTCGGCATGCGCCCGGCCCGCCGCCCGCCGCGGCCGCACCTCCCCACGCCCCCCCCCCGTCCTCCACCGCCCGGGCCCGACAGGATCGCCTTTTTTGCCCGCCCGCCGGGGCCACGGACTCACGCCCATTTTATTCCGTTATCGTAATTGAAATCCCTCCCCCTCGCCAACCCGCCCCAACCGCGCCACCCTGCCCCGGTCACGCCGGAGGAAACCATGGTCAACGCCGCCGCCATCGATGCAGCACTCCAACGCGCCACCGAAACGCAGGAGATCGCCGGCGCCGTCGCCATGGTCACCACCGCCGCCGAAACGCTCTACCAGGGCTGCTTCGGCACATCAGACCTCTCCACCGGCGCCAGGCTCCGCCCGGATTCCATCTTCCGCCTCGCCTCCATGACCAAGGCCATCACCTCGGTCGCCGCCATGCAGCTGGTCGAGCGCGGCAAGCTCAGCCTCGATGGCCCCATCGCCGCAGTGCTCCCCCACCTCGCCGCGCCCATGGTGCTTGAAGGCTTCCAGGGCCCCATGCCCGTCCTGCGCCCCGCCGCCCGCCCCATCACCCTGCGCCACCTCCTCACCCACACCTCCGGCCTCGGCTACGACGTCTGGAACGCCGACCTCAAGCGCGCCACCGATGCCCTCGGCCTCCCCGGCCGCCCCACCAGCGTGGACGAACTCGCCCGCTTCCCGCTTCTGTTCGACCCCGGAACACGCTGGAACTACAGCATTTCGACCGACGTCGTCGGCCACGCCATTGCCGCCGCCAGCGGCATGGCGCTCGACGCATACCTCGCCACCCACGTCACCTTCCCGCTCGGCATGGCCGACACCACCTTCACCCTGTCCGACGCCCAGCGCCCCCGCCTCGTCGCCGTCCACCAGCGCCAGGCCGATGGCTCCCTCGGCGCCGGCCAACGCCCCGCCGGCAACGGCCCCGGCTTCCTCGCCGGCGGCGGCGGCCTGGTCAGCACCGCCGGGGACTACACCCGATTCCTGCGCATGCTCCTGCGCGGCGGCACGCTGGACGGCGCCCGCATCCTTGCCCCCGAAACCGTCGCGGACATGGCCCGCAACCACATCGGCCAGAACCGCGTCGTCCCCATGGTCAGCGCCATGCCCAGCAGCAGCTACGATTGCGACATGTTTCCGGGCATGGAGCAGAAATGGGGCCTCGGCTTCCTCATCAACACGCAGCCCGGCCCCCATGGCCGCAGCGCCGGCAGCCTCGCCTGGGCCGGCCTCGTGAACACCTATTTCTGGGTCGACCCCACGGCTGGGATCGCCGGGCTCATCCTCACCCAAAGCATGCCCTTCGCCGACCCCAAGGCCCTGGCCTTGCTCGCCGCCCTGGAACGCGCCACCTACGGCCTCGCCTGACCACTGGAACCGCCACCCGCCCATCCCCACCTCTGGCGGGAGCGAAGGACCTGCCCAGGCGTTGCGCAGGCCCGTAGCCATGGAACCACGATGACGCTCCGCAAGCGCCTCCTCGCCGCGCTCACCGCCGCCGCCCTGGCGGCCACTCCGGTATGGCAGGCGGCCGCCCCCTGGCTTCCCCCCACCGCCGCCGGCCTCGTCGTGGCCGGTGCCGCCACCGATGCCTGGGCCCGCGCCGGCGGCAGCCGCTCCAGCGGCGGTTATTCCCGCCCTTCCGTCCGCACCCCGTCCTTCTCCGCCCCCTCCCGCCCCGCCCCACGCACCCCCTCCACCAGCGGCGGCTACGCCCGGCCCTCCGCCCCCTCCTCCACCCCCTTCTTCAGCGGCGCCCCCTCCGCCGGCGACCAGGCCGTCTCCCGCCAACGCGCCGCCGACGCCCTGCGCCAGCAGCAGGCCACCGAACAACGCCGCCAGGAAGCCCTGCGCCCCGCCGCGCCGCAGCCCTCCCGCCCCGCCCCCTCCGCAAGCGGCAGCAGCTGGTGGGGCGGCGGTGGCAGCCGCACGCCCAGCTCCGCCCCCGCACCCCAGGCGCCGGGCTGGTTCGGCCAGCAGGGCTGGGCCCCGCCCGCCTATGCCGCCGCCGCCCCGCGCAGCTTCGGCATCTGGGACGGGCTGTTCCTCTGGTTCATGCTGGACAACCTCACCCGGCCAGGGACCACCGATTGGTTCCGCAGCCACCGCACCGACCCCGGCGTGCAGCAATGGCGCCAGCAGGCCGATGCCATGGCGCAAGACAACGCCGAACTGCGCCGCAAGCTCGCCGAACTCGACCAGCGCGCGCCCCCGGGTGCGGCGCCGGATAGCGGCTGGGTCGAAGTCCCGCCCGGCATCCCGCCGGAGGTCGCTACCGCCGATACCGGCAAGCAGCGCACCCCGAGCACGGAAGGCGGCGGCATGGGCCTGTTCGGCATCACCTTCAGCCTCCTCCTGATCGGCGGCGCCGGGTGGCTCGCCTGGCGCGCCACCCGCACCCACCTCCGGGACAGCAAGGAAAGGAACCCGGACGTGAACAGGCTGGTCACCGAAGCGGCCATCAAGCGCAGCTTCCGCGTCGGCATGGTCCTCACCGCCGACCTCTCCCCCTTCATCCTCGCCGCCGGGGCCACCAGGGTCACGCCGCCGGCCGCCTCCGCCCAAGGCCGCATGTCGGTCGCAGCCGTCGGCCGCCCGGATATGGGCAGCTTCGTCCGCCTGCACCTGGATGACCGCCGCGGCATGTTCCAGCTCCACCTGGACGCCAGCGGCCAGCCCGACGAATGCCGCTACTTCTCGCTGTTCGATGAGGTCACCCCCGCCGATGCCGGCGAATGGGAGGTCTGGCTCAACCCGCAGGACGGGCTGATCGGCTGGCCGGAATTCCAGGCCAAGGACGGCAAGCTCTACCAGCGCGTCTGGTCCCCCGGCACGGCCAAGGTCGCCCCCGTTCCCATCACGGAGGAGATCACCACCGCCGAGGGCAGCGAGCAGGTGCGCCAGCAGGCCATGCTCTACGGCGCCCCCACCGGCCTTGCCGCCCCCGCGCCCGCCACCGAATACATCCTCGTCACCGCCGTGCAGCGCCAAGGCCAGGCCTGGGTGGAACTGCGCGCGGGCATCGATATCAACCCTGCCACGCTGGAGCTTTCATGAGCGGCATCCTCGACGTCCTCGGCTCCGGCCTGCCGGTGCTGGTGCTGCAATTCGCCACCACCCTGGCCCTGCTCGGCATCGGTGCGGCGATCTACATGGCGCTCACCCCGTTCCACGAACGCGAGCTGATCGCCGCCGGCAACACCGCCGCCGGCATCGTGCTCGCGGGCACGCTGGTGGCACTCGCCATCCCGCTCGCCGCCACGCTGGCCTCCAGCCATGTCACGCTCGATATCCTGATCTGGGGCGCGGTCTCGCTCGTGATCCAGCTTGCCACCTTCCGCCTCGCCGCCCTGCTCGTGCCCGGACTGCGCGGCATGATCGAGCAGGGCAACTGCGCCGCCGCCTGCGTCCTCACCGGCATCCAGCTCGCCGTCGCCCTGCTCAATGCCGGCGCGATGTCCGGCTGATTCCCCATCGCCACACAGGAGCCATCCCCATGTTCTCGTTCATCCGCAACCTGGTCGGCGTGAAGACCGACAACGCCGTGAATTCCGCCATCGAGGCGATCGTGCGCTGGGACCCGAAATCCGCCACCGAAGCGGAGCTGCGCAGCATGGAGGAGCATCTGGACTCCCTGGGCCTGCAAGTCGCCCAGGCCCGCATCGCCTATGACAAGGAGCGCAAGGAGGCCGAGGCCATCCAGGCCCTGTCCCAGCAGCGCATGGCCGCGGCCGAGCAGCTCAACGCCCGCCTGGCCGGCGAGACCGATCCCGGCAACCGCGCCGCCCTGGAACACAGCCTCGCCACGCTGGTGAACATGCTGGAAACCATGGCGCCGGACGTGGACCGCGAGAAGCAGGACGTGATCGACGCGGAAACCTTCCTGCGCTCGCTGGAGGAAACCTACCAACAGGCCGGGCAGAAGCTGCGCGGCGCCCGTTCCGACCTGGAGCGCGCCCAGCGCGACATGTCCCGCGCCGAACAGCAGCGCCAGCTTGCCGAGCAGCGCGCCGAGGGCGCCCGCCAGGCCGCCGGCCTCTCCGGTGCCACCAGCGGGCTTTCGGTCGCGCTCAAGGCCATGCAGGACAACGCCGCCCGCAACCTCGCCCAGGCCGAGGCCGCCAACGCCAAGGCCAGCCTGCTGCGCCAGACCAAGCCGGAACAGGACGACCCCAACATCGCCGCCGCCATGGCCGCCGTTTCCGGCAAGCCCTCGCCCACCGCCAATCTCGGCGACCGCCTCGCCCAGCTGCGCCTGAAACAGGGGTAGCTTGCCGTTCGGCGCGGCCGGGGCTTCCATGGCACCCACACAAGGGGGACTCGCCATGCTGAAGATCCACGGCCGCGCCAATTCCATCAACGTGCAGAAGGCGCTCTGGGCCGCCGATGAATGCGGCGTGCCCTACGAGCGCACCGATGTGGGCGGCGCCTTCGGCGGCAACGACCAGCCCTGGTACCGCGCCATGAACCCCAACGGCGTGGTCCCCACCATCGACCACGACGGCTACACGCTGTGGGAAAGCAACGCCATCGTCCGCTACCTCTGCGCCACCTACGCCGCCGGCACGCTGTGGTCCACCGACCCCAAGGCGCGCGGCGAGGCCGATCGCTGGATGGACTGGCAAGCCACCACCGTGATGTCCGGCATGACCACGCTGTTCTGGGGCCTGATCCGCACCCCCGCTGAAAAGCGCGACAACGCTGCCATCGACGCCGCCCGCCCCGCCACCTCCGCCATCTGGGCCCGGCTCGATGCCCACCTCGCCACCCGCCCCTACGTGGCCGGCGACCAGTTCTCCATGGGCGATATCCCCGCGGGCGCCGTGTGCTACCGCTGGCTCAACCTGCCCTTCCGCCGCGACGACCTGCCCGAACTCCCCCACCTGCGCGCCTGGTACGACCGCCTCGCCCAACGCCCCGCCTACCGCCGCCACGTGATGATCACCATGACCTGATGGACGGGAGAAGACAGCAAGTCCGGGGCTCCGCCCTGGCCCCGCCAGGGACCTGATATCCCGGCGGGGTCAAGCGGCAGAGCCTCTGGCCTTGCCTTCCTCCCCCACCCATCCGATCCTGCGGGCCTTCAGGTGGCAGCAGAACGCATGGCGGACGAAGCGGGGGAAGACGGATCACCGGCATGGCGGGTGACGTTGTGGGCGATGGTGGCGGTTCAGGTGATCATGAGCCTGTCCTTCACCTTCCTCAGCCCGGTGATGCCGCTGTATCTGCCGGAGCTTGGGATCGAGACGGATTTCCACCTGTATTTGTGGTCCGGCCTGCTGGGCTCCGTAACATCGCTGGTGGCGGCATTCACCTCGCCGATCTGGGGCCGGATGTCGGACCGGATGGGGCGCAAGCTGATGGTGCTGCGCTCGGCATTCGCGATCTCGATCTGCACGGCGCTGATGGGGCTGGCGCTGAACGTGTGGCATCTGTTGGCGGCGCGGCTGCTGATGGGTGCGTTCGCCGGGTTTTCCGCGGCCTCGGTGGTGTTGATCGCCAGCCAGGTGCCGCCGCGCAAGCTCGCCTCCTCTCTGGGGATCATGAGCACGGCGCAACTGGTCGGCTCGCTGATCGGCCCCGTGGTCGGCGGCGCGCTGGCGGATTTGACCGGCAGCTATCGCATGACCTTCTTCGTGGCCGCAGCCATGTCCATGTCGGCGTTCGTGCTGGCCTGGTGGCTGGTGCCGGAAAACTTCTCCCCGCCGAAGCAGGGGCAGGAGCGCCGTTCGATCCTGGCCTCCATGCGCAAGATGGTCGGCAACGGCGCCATGGCGGCCCTGGTGCTGGTGCTGCTGCTGACCCAGTTCGCCACCCAGGCGGTGCAACCGGTGGTGGCACTGTATGTGCAGGACATTCTGGGTGACCGGCCGGATCTTGCCACGCTGTCGGGACTGGCCTTCTCCATCACCGGCCTGGCCGGCGTGATCGCCGTGCCGCTGCTCAGCCGCGCCTCCGACCGGTTCGGGGAGAAGCTGGTGATCATGCTGGCCCTGGCCGGCGCGGCGCTGATGACGGCGCCCCAGGCCTTCACGCACAGCTACCTGCTCTTCCTGGGCGAGCGATTCGGGCTTGGCCTGTTCGTGGGCAGCATTGTGCCGATCACCAACGCGCTGATCGGCCGGCTGGCCCCGCCGGAGGAGCGCGGCTTCACCTATGGCATGACCTCCTCGGCCTATTTCCTCGGGAACTCCATGGGCCCGATCACCGGCGGCACGGTGGCGGCCTTCATCGGGCTGGAATGGGTGTTCGTGCTGACCACGGTGCTGCTGCTGATGGGCCTGGCGTGGGTGGCCGTTTCCGTGCCGAAGAACGTGGCGTGATGAGCGGGGCTGACTGGCAGGCGCTGGCTTCGGCGCGCTATCTCAATCTCGAATCCTTCAAGCGCGACGGCACCGCGGTGCGCACGCCGCTGTGGTTCGCACCGGATGCGGATGGCACCTTCTACATCTACAGCCAGGCCGAGGCCTACAAGGTGAAGCGCCTGCGCCGCACGCCGGGCTGCCGGGTGGCGGCGTGCGACATGCGCGGCAATGTCAGCGGCCCCTGGCTGGCGGCACGGGCGGAGATCCTCTCCGGCGAGGCGGCCGCGCGCGGGATGGCGCTGCTGGATCGGCGCTACTGGCCGTGGAAGCAGATGCTGGGCCTGCTCGCCCGGCTGCGGCCCGGTGCCGCGCGGGCGGTGGTCGCGCTCAGGCCGGCCGGCGGCGCATAGCCAGGGTTGCGAGCCCCGCCAGCACCAGCAGGCCGGAGGCAGGCTCCGGGGTGGCGGTGGTGGCGAGTTCGGGGATGAGGACGAAGGCGCGGGTGCGGTCCGTCGCGGAATCGTAGCCGTCGCCGACGATCCAGCCGAGGTCGTTGATGTCGTAGGCGATGCGGAAGGTGAAGGTGCCGCGATCGGGCACCAGGTCGTTGATGTCGTAGAGCACATCGTCGCGCCAGAGCACGGCGCGGTCGCCGGCGCCGTTGCGCGAGCGGCCGACGATGTCGCCGGCCTCGTTGATGCCGAAGGCGGTGCTGAAATCGGAGCCGCCGGGCAATTCGCCAAGCTCGGTCATCCCGTTGCCGTCCCAGCGCACGGCGCGCACCACGCTGATATTGGCCGGGCCGAGGATGGCGCTCTCGCCCACGATCACGCCGGCATTGTTGATCGCCTGCGCCTGGCTCAAATCATTGCCGCCGGGGATTTCGCCGAGATCGGTGAGCGTGCCGTTCTCCCACTTCATGGCGCGGCGGTTGCTGCCGTTCACCGTGCCCCAGCCGACGGCGACGTTGCTGTCGTTGATAGCGGTGAGCGTGCTGGCGTTGGCGCCGCCGGCGAGGTCGCCGGAATCGATCATCGTGGTGCCGTTCCAGATGAAGCCATGCGTCACGTTGAGGTTGCTCTCGCGCGTGCCGGATTCGCCGACCACCCAGCCATTGGCATTGATGCCCCAGCCGCGGCTGAGATCGCCGCCCAGCGGCAGATCGCCGAGGTCCTGGATGGTGTTGCCGGTCTGGCGGAAGGCGTGGTCGATGCCGAAGGCGACGCGGCCGTAGCCGGCGACCTGGCCGCTGGCGTTGATCGCGCGGGCGAAACTGTTGGTGTTGAAGGAGGAGGGCGGCAGCGTGGAGGTGGCCACGCCGTTCTGCCAGACGTAGCCGAGGGTGGCGGAGAGGTTGTTGTCTGTACCGACAACCTGGCCAGCATTGTTCACGCCGAAGGCGTTGCTGAAGGTGTTGAGCCCGGTCGTGGGGCCGATCAGGACCATGGTGTAGGGGCCGGCCAGGGCGGGGGCGGCGAGCGGGGTCAGAGCCAATGCGACAGCCAAGAGACGAGTTGGCACAGTAAACCTGGGCGTAGGACGCGCGCACGGCGCGGGGAAAAAAGGACTCAGATCAAACGATTTGGATCAGAAACG
>JAIXTK010000001.1 GCA_027483995.1 Acetobacteraceae bacterium | reverse complement strand
TCGACGACCCGGAGGGCCTCACCCTGGGCATGCGCTGGAACGCGCTCGATGCCGTCGGCCTCTACGTTCCCGGCGGCAAGGCGGCCTATCCATCCTCCGTCCTGATGAACGCCATCCCCGCCCGCGCCGCCGGCGTCGCCCGCATCGCCATGTGCGTGACCACGCCGGATGGCGTGCTCAACCCGCTGGTGCTCGCCGCGGCCCGCCGCGCCGGCGTGTCGGAAATCTACCGCGTCGGCGGCGCCCAGGCCGTCGCCGCCCTGGCCTGGGGCACCGCCACCATCGCCCCGGTCGATCGCATCGTCGGCCCCGGCAACGCCTATGTCGCCGAAGCCAAGCGCCAGGTCTTCGGCCGCGTCGGCATCGACAGCATCGCCGGCCCCTCGGAGGTCGTCATCCTGGCCGACGCCACGCAAGACCCCCGCCGCATCGCAGTGGACCTGCTGGCCCAAGCCGAACACGGCGAAGACAGCCAATCGATCCTCATCACAACCAGCGCGAAGCAGGCCGAAGCCGTCGCCCGCGCCGTCGAAGCCGAAATCCCCACCCTCCCCCGCGCCGCCATCGCCGGCGCCGCCTGGCGGGACTACGGCGCCATCATCACGGTCTCGGATTGGGAGGAAGGCACCGCCCTGGTCGACCGCCTGGCGCCGGAACACCTGCAGATCATGACCGCGGAGCCGGAAGCCCTCTTCGCCCGCATCCGCCACGCCGGTGCCGCCTTCCTCGGCGCCTTCTCGCCGGAAGCGGTGGGGGACTACGTCGCCGGCCCCAACCACGTCCTGCCCACCGGCCGCACCGCCCGCTTCGCCTCCGGCCTCAGCGTGTTCGATTTCCTCAAGCGCACCACCTGGCTCTCGGCCACCCCCGCCGGCCTCGCCCGCGTCGGCCCCGCCGGCATCGCGCTCGCCGAAGCCGAAGGCCTGCAAGCCCACGCCCGCAGCATCGCACTCCGCTTGAACCGCCCGGATTGAGCGCTTATCTCCGCCCGAACGCGTTCCGTTCCCGCACGATTGCCTGATACGCGGCCATGCGCCTTGACCGGCGCGGGCCCGGTCATCATGGTGCGCGCCGATTGACTACCCCCACCGACAGCACAAGAGGCCTGATGTCCAAGGAAGACATGATCGAGTTCAGCGGCACCGTGATGGAGCTGCTCCCGAACGCGATGTTTCGCGTGAAGCTGGACAACGAGCACAGCATCCTGGCCCACACCAGCGGCAAGATGCGCAAGAACCGCATCCGCGTCCTGGCCGGGGACCGCGTGAACGTGGAGATGACGCCCTACGATCTCTCCAAGGGCCGCATCACCTTCCGCTTCAAATAGGCTGGCCACGATCGCGGACGTGCCCTCGCCTCCCCTGATCCTGGCATCCGCCAGCCCCCGCCGCCTGGCCCTGCTGGCCCAGATCGGCATCACGCCAGACGCCGTCACCCCGACCGACACCGACGAAACGCCCCACAAGGGCGAAGCGCCCCGCCCGTACGCCCAGCGCCTCGCACGCGCCAAGGCCCAGGCGGCGCACCGCGATGGTGCCTTCATCCTCGCCGCCGATACCGTGGTGGCCGTCGGCCGCCGCATCCTGCCCAAGGCCGAAACGCCCGCCCAGGCCCGAACCTGCCTCGATCTCCTGTCAGGCCGCCGCCACACCGTGCTCACCGCCGTGGTGCTGCATGGCCCCGACGGAAGGCAGGCCGAGCGCGTGTCCGAAACCGCCGTCGCCTTCGCCCGCCTGACGGATGCGCAGATCATGGCCTACATCGCCACCGGCGAATGGCAGGGCAAGGCTGGCGGCTACGCCATCCAGGGCAGCGCCGCCGCCCATATCCGCTTCCTCTCCGGCAGCCATTCCAGCGTCATCGGCCTGCCGCTGTTCGAAACCGCGCAACTCCTGCGCGGCCTCGGCTACAAGCTCCCGTGATCATCCGCGCCTCGTCGAGCCCCGGCGAAATCCGCGCCGTGGCCTGCGATGCGAGCGGCCCGCTGGATTACGCCATCGAACGCCCCGGCGCGCCGCCAGGGGAACGGGATACCGTCGGTGACCTCCACCGCGGCCGCATCACCGCCCGCCTGCCCGCCCTGGCCGGCAGCTTCGTGAAGCTGCACGACGGCACCGAAGGCTTCCTGCCCGACAGCCAGGGCAGCAACGCCCCGGAAGGCACCATCCTGCCCGTCCTGGTCACCCGCGCGCCGCAGGGCGGCAAGGGCCCGCGCCTCAGCGCCAGGATCGCCGAGCCCACCGAACCCGGCCCCGTCGCCCTCCTGCGCCGCGGCCCCGGCGCCATCGAACGCCTCGCCGCCCTGCATCCCACCGCCGAGATCGAGCTGGACGACCCCGCCCTGCTCGCCCAACTCCGCCCCCTCCTGGGCGATCGCCTCCGCCTCGTCCGCCAGGCCTTTTCCGAGTCGCTGGAGTCGCAACTCGAGTCCCTCTCGGAGTCGCACGCCACCCTCCCCGGCGGCAGCACCATGTCCGTCCACCCCACCCCGGCGCTGACCGCCATCGACCTCGACCTCGGCAGCGCCAGCGCCGGCCGCGGCGACAAGGGCCGCAGCCACGAACAGGCGAACCGCGCCGCCCTGCCGGCGCTGGCCCGCCAGATCCGCCTGCGCAACCTCGCCGGCGCCATCGTCATCGACCTCGCCGGCCTCTCCCCCAAGCGCCGCGCCAGCCTCGGCCCTGCCCTGGCCGCCGCCCTCGCATCAGACCCGCTCGCCCCCCGCTTCCCCGGGTTCGCCGCCCCCGGCCCCGCCCACACCCGCCGCCCCCCCCCCCCCCCCCCCCCCCCCCCCCCCCCGCCCCCC
>JAIXTK010000133.1 GCA_027483995.1 Acetobacteraceae bacterium | reverse complement strand
GCGGCGAGCAACGCGGCCACCTCGTCGAAATCCTCGTAGCCGTCGCGGCCCAGCGAGGGCAGCATCACCAGCGCGGGGCCGGTGCCCTCGACGATGGTCTCGATCGTGGCTTCTCCAGCCGGAACCAGCACCGTGCGGCGTGTCGTGTCTGCCATGTCCGCCTCCCTGACGAGCGGAGGCTAGGCGATCCCGCGCGGGCGCGCGAGGATGGGGGGTGACGAAATCCCCCGCATACCCTCTCGCCCTTCTCGCAGTTGCCGGCACTGGCGTGTTCATGGCCAGCGCCACGGGCATGACGCGCGCACCCTTCCTGCTGCAGATGGCGCGGGATCTGGACGTGACCCTGGTGCTGGTCTCTCACCTGTTGTCGGTCACGGCCGTCACCTGGGGGATCACGGCCTTCTTCACCGGCCCGCTGGGGGCGGCGTTCGGCCGGCGGCGGGTGCTGATGGCCGGGCAGATCGTGCTGGGGCTGAGCATGATCGGCATCGCGCTGTCGCAACACTATTGGCAGGCGGTGGTGTGCGTGGCGATCGGCGGCTCGGCCTGCGGGGCCTACATGGGCTCGGTGTTCGGCGAGGTCGCGGACCGGGTGGCGGATTCGATGCGCGGCCGGGCGATGGGCTGGGTGATCGGCGGGCAATCGCTGGCATTGCTGCTGGGCGTGCCGGCGGCAAGTTGGATCGGCAGCGTCGTGGGCTGGCGGGGCGTGAGCGCGATCATCGCGGTGAGTGCCTTTGCCGTGGCGGTGGCAACAAGGCTGGTCTTCCCCGGCACGCCGGCGCGTGCGCTGGGGGCGGCGGGGGCACCGGGGGTTGGCGCGGCGCTGAAGCCGCGGATACTCGCAGTCTTGGGGGCAAGCATCACGGAGCGCACCTGCTTCGGCCTGGTGGCGACGTTCTTTGCCACCTACCTGCAGCTGGCCCACGGCTTCGGGTTGGCCGAGCTGGTGGTGCCGCTGGCGTTGGTGGCGGGCGGGAATTTCCTGGGCAACATGATCGGCGGGCGCATGGCCGATGCGGTGCCGGACCGGCGGGCGCTCTATGCCGTCTCGGCGGTGGGCACCGGGGCGGTGGCGATTGCGCTGTTCGTGGCGGCACCGGGTGCCATTGCGGCGATCGGGTTGGCGACGCTGTATGGGCTGGTGAACGGCATCAGCCGTCCGGCGCTGATCAGCCTGCTGAGCGGGGTGCCGGCGGAGATAAGGGGCACCGTGCTGGGCATCAACATCACCTGCGCGAGCGTGGGCTGGGTGACGTCGGCGATCGTGGGCGGGATGCTTGCCGCTGCGGGGGATTGGCCGACGCTGGGATGGGTGGTGGCGGTGCTCGGTGTGGCCGGCGCGGGGCTGGGGATGCTGGGGCGGCGGTAGGATCGCGGGCGAATCGGGCGGTGGCATACCATCGCCTTCCCCATGCCTGGAGACCTCCCATGCTGCGCCGCCTTGTCGACCACCCGCTGACCGAGAAGGTCGTGATCGCGCTGATCATGGTGAATGCAGTCACGCTGGGGCTGGAAACGAGCCCAAGTGTGATGGAGGCCTATGGCGGGCTGCTCGTCGCGGTGGACCGGCTGCTGCTGACGATCTTCGTGGCGGAACTGGCGGCGCGGATGGTGGTGCGGGGGCCGCGGTTCTTTGCCGATCCGTGGAACGTGTTCGACTTCCTGGTGGTGGCCATCGCCCTGCTGCCGGCGACGGGGTCGCTTTCGGTGCTGCGGGCGCTGCGGATCCTGCGCGTGTTGCGGTTGATCACGGTGGTGCCTTCGCTGCGCGCGGTGGTCTCGGCGCTGGTCGGCGCGCTGCCTGGCATGGGCTCCATCATGCTGCTGCTGGTGCTGATCTTCTACGTGTTCGCGGTGATGGGCACGAAGCTGTTCGGCGAGACGCATGAGGAGACGTTCGGCAGCATCGGGGCCTCCATGCTCTCGTTGTTCCAGGTGATGACGCTGGATGCGTGGTCGGACGGGCTGATGCGGCCAATGCTGGAGAAGTATCCGCATGCCTGGCTGTTCTTCATCCCGTTCGTGCTGGTCTCCGCCTTCATCGTGCTGAACCTGTTCATCGGCGTGGTGGTCAGCGCGCTGGAGACGGAGCGGGATGCGGAGCGGGTGCGCAAGCAGGAGGATTCCACGACGCTGTCGGCGGCGATCGGCAATGCCGCGGCCGATCTGGCGCGGGTGTCGGAATCGCTCGACAGCTTGCGGGCGCGGGTGGAGGCGGTGGAGGCTAGGCGGCAAGACCCCCCGAGCGTTCGATGAAGCTGGCGATTTCCTCCACGCCCTTGCCCGCGCGGATATTGGCGAAGAGGTAGGGGCGTTCGCCGCGCATGCGCTTGCTGTCGCGGTCCATCACTTCGAGGCTGGCGCCGACATGGGGGGCGAGGTCGATCTTGTTGATCACCAGCAGGTCGGAGCGGGTGATGCCCGGGCCACCCTTGCGGGGGATCTTGTCGCCGGCGGAGACGTCGATGACGTAGATGGTGATGTCGGCGAGTTCGGGGCTGAAGGTGGCAGCGAGGTTGTCGCCGCCGGATTCGATCAGGATCACATCGAGGTCGGGGAAGCGTTTGCGCATCTCGGCGACGCCCGAGAGGTTGATGCTGGCGTCTTCGCGGATGGCGGTGTGGGGGCAGCCGCCGGTTTCGATGCCCATGATGCGGTCCGGCGGCAGTGAGCCGGCGCGGGTGAGGAATTCGGCATCTTCCTTAGTATAAATGTCGTTGGTGATCGCTGCAATATCATATCGGGGGGCGAGGCGCTTGCAGAGGGCGTCCATCAGCGCGGTTTTTCCGGTGCCGACGGGGCCGCCGACGCCGACGCGCAGGGGGCCGTGGGGTGATTTGGTCATGAGCGGAACAGCCTTGTGTACTGCGTTTCGTGGTGCATGGCGGCGAGATCCGAGCGCCAGGTGGCGGTGCCGAGATCGTCCAGCGTGGCGGTTTCGGTGGACTGGGCGACGTCGAGGATGGTGGGTTCGAGGGCGGCAAGGACGGCGAGGCCGGTGGTCTGGCCGAGGGGGATGATGCGCACGGCGGCGGAGATGAGGTTCGCGGTGAAGGCGTGCAGCAGGGCGGCGGTGGCGGTGGATTCCGGGATGGCGTGCAGGCCGGCCATGGCGCCGACGGCGATGGCGTAGGGGGTGTCGCCCTCGTGGGGCGGATGGGGTGGCCAGGGGGTGGCGGCGGCGCGGAAGGCGTTGCCCTGGTGGATGGTTTCGGCCCGGCGTTCGGCGGCGGGGGTGGCGGCGAGGGCGAGTTCGGTGAGTTGGGCGAGGGCGTCGGGGTTGTTGGCGGCGCGGTGGGCGTGGCGGCAGAGGATGGCATCGGACCGGCCGGTGCCGTGGCGGAGGAGGGTTTCGAGCCAGGCTTGCAGGGTGGGGCCGTTCTTGATGTCGCCGGATTCCACGGCCCATTCGACGCCGTGGCTGTAGGCGAAGCCGCCGGTGGGGAAGGCCGGCGAGAGCCAGGACAGGAGGCGCAGGGTGGCGGGGTCAGCCATGGTGGTGGTGATCGTCGTCGTCGTCGTGGCTGTGCTGGTGGCCACCTGCGTAGGCGCCGGCTTCGGGGTCGAAGGGGGCGTCGATGATGTCGACGTGGCCGCCGAGCTGTTCGACCATGGCTTCGATGACGTGATCGCGGCGGATGCGGATCTTGTCCCTGATCAGTTGGACCGGGAGGTGGCGGTTGCCGAGGTGCCAGGCGATGCGGACGAGTTCGGCATCGGAGTGGGCGTGGATTTCGGCGAGGGGTTCGGGGCGGGCGCGGACCTTCACGATGGGGCCGGTGTCGAGTTGCAGGCCGTCGCCGTCGCGCAGGCGGGCGGCTTGGGGGAGATCGAGGAGGAGATCTTGGCCGGCTTCGGTCTTGAGGACGATGCGGCGGCGGTGGCGGCGATCGAAATCGATCAGGACTTCGTCGGTGGTGCCCGAGGAATCCCAGGTGCCGGCGGGGAGGATGGTTTGGCTGCGGAGCGTCATGGGCGGAGTTTAGGCGATTTTGCGGCGCGGGAAAGCGTTTTGAAAACGGAACAAATAGGGCGTGGCGAGGCGCGGTGGGGCTAGGCGGTTTTTGAACTGGGCTTGGGGATGCGGCCGGGGCTGTAGCGGCGGATGGCGCGCAGATCGTACTTGCCCCAGCGGATGTCCGGCGTGGGCGGGCGCGGGGCGCGCGGCTGGCGGATCCGGGGCGGGCGCGGGGGGAGGGCCAGCTCGGCCGGGAGGTCGGTGGCCAGCAAATGGAGGATGGGCCGCAGGATGCGGGCGGCCTGGGGGGCGGCGGCGAGGAAGGCCGGCATGTCCGGCCGGAGCAGCATGTGGATGATCTGGCTGCCGAAATTGCCGGCATCGGGCCCGAGGGCGCGGCGCAGCCAGCCGCGGCTGCGGGTGAGGCGCGGACGGGCCGGATTGAGGGCGGGATCAGGCTGCGGGCGAGCGAGACGCGGCTTGGCCGGGAGGGTGCGGGGGGTGCTGGGGCGGAGCTTGCCGGCGAGCCAGCGGGCGTGGAGGCTTTCGAAGCGCTGGCTGGCGCGGATGAGATAGGCGGAGAGGGCGAAGAGCATGGTGGCGGCGGCCGCATCGGGCAGAGTCCGGGCGCGCGCCATTATGCGCAGGCCGAGGAGAATGCGCGTGAAATATGCGGCGAGGTTGGGCATGGCGGTGAATATAATTCACACGCGTTAGCGACGCAAGGGGTTTTTGAAAAAAATCTTAGCGGGGGATGAGGGTGGCGGCTTGCTGGTCCCCGGGGCGGGGGCTGGCGGCCAGGGCGGCGGCGACGGCGGCGCGATCGGCGGGGGGGCGGTTCTGGCTCATTTTGCGCTTGGCCTCGATCCTGGTGAGGGGGAGGCGCAGGCCGACGATGCCGCGGAGCTGGGCGGCGATGAAATCCGCGGGCGCATCGGAGACGGCCCAGGGCGGGGCGGCGCGGGGGGTGGGCATTTCGCCTTCGTGCAGGGCGGTGAGGCGGGTGACGATGGCGAGGAGGCGATCGGGTTCCTGGAAGAATTCGGCGGGGGCGTGGGCGTGGATGGCCTGGTAGTTCCAGGTGGGGACGACCTTGTGATGCTCCTGCTTGGAGGGGTACCAGCTGGGCGAGACATAGGCGTAGGGGCCCTGGAAGAGGACGAGCGATTCGCCGGTGGCGGGGATGGACCAGTGCGGGTTGGCGCGGGCCAAGTGGCCGTAGAGCGTGCCGTGGGGGCCCTCGGCGGGTTCGAGGAAGAGGGGCAGGGGGGTGGCCTGGAGGCCCTGGGCGGTGGGGGTGACGAGGGTGGCGAGGGGGGATCCGGCCATGGCGGCGTGGATTTCGGCGAGGTCTTCGAGGCGGAAGGCGGGGGGCGTGTACATGGCTAGAGCTCCTGCTTGGGGGCAGGATGGGGCGGGAGTGGCTTGGGGGGAATGGCCGGTTGGTGGGTTTTCGGGTGGTCCAATTCCGGGGGTGCTTCTACCCCTCACCCCACCCTTGATCCGCTTCGCGGCTCAAGCCCCCAAGGGAAGAGGGCATGTATTGTGCCCTCGCGTATCGGAGGATCAGTGATGGTGGATGAGGCGGGGTTGCGAGTGGCGTTGGGGCGGTTGGTGCCGGCGGCGAGCACGCGGCAGCGGGAGTTCGTGGTGCGGGACGGGGCGGGGCGGATGCGCATCGGCGTGCTGTGCACGGATGCGGGGGTTTACGTGGAGGTGGCGAATTTCATGGCGGCCAGTGCGGGGCTGTTCCGGGAATATGTGTCGCCGATGGTGGAAGAGGGGGGGGCGGAGATGGCCGGCGTGTTCCGGTTCGGGTGCGATGTTGACCTGTTCTACAGCGACATCGAGCAGACGATGACGATGAGCCAGGCGGCGGCGGAGCGGGCGCTGGCGGCTGCGGCTGGCTAGGCCGGGGTTCAGCGGGGGCGGGGCGGGACCCCGTGGCGGGTCCCGCCGGGTCAGCTATACCCTGCGGCGCCGGCGGGCGGCGGCGAGGCCGATCATGGAGGTGATGGCGAGGGCGATGGAGGCGGGTTCCGGTGCCGCGGTCGGCTCGATCGCCTCTATGGTGACGAGGCCGTTGCCGGCGTTAACACCGGCCAGGAGAATGCCGCCGATGGCGAATTGGGCCAGGTAGGAGCCGCCGCCACCGCCGTTACCGAAAAGTCCCCCGCCGCCGCCACCGGAGTAGCCGCCGCCGCCGCCACCAGCGGGGCCGAATCCTGCGCCGCCCCCGCCGCCATAGCCCCCAGCGCCTTGATCAGCACCGAAACTATCGTTGCCGGCGCCGCCCGCGAAACTGGGGGCGGAAACGCCCCCCCTGCCACCGCTGGTGCCGTTGCCGCCACCCGCCAGCCAACCGGCGCCGCCGCCGCCACCGCGGTCAGAGAAGGCGCCTCCAGCTCCGCCGCCGCCCGCCGTGCCGCCGGCCCCGGCGCCTCCAGCACCGCCGCCGGCGGCACCGGTGGTGGTGATCTGGCCGTCGCCACCCGTACGACCGATACCGCCGCCGCCGCCGCCGCCCGCGGCGACGAGAAGGTTGCTGGGGGTGGTGTAGATGAAGCTGCCGCCGCCACCGCCGGCGCGGTCGCCGCCGGCGCCGCCGACGATGATATTGAGGATGGTTCCGGCGGTGAGGAAGAATTCGCCACCGATCTGGGCGCCGAGGCCACCGTTACTGTTGTATAGTATGCCAGCACCTCCAGCGCCGTAGGCCGTGAGGTCATACATGCCGGAATCCGCGACCAGATAGGTTTGGAGGCTGCCCGTGTAGGAGTAGGTGACGGGGGCGGCTGTGGCGGAATGTGAGGCGACGGCGGCGACGAGCAGTGCGGCAAAGAGGGGTTGGCGCAGATTCATGGAAACTTTCTCCATAATCAGGCAGCGCTGTGCCTTAATTTAATCATGTTTTGATACATTTCCAGCTTGCGGTGATGCGGTCAAGGGAGGGGACTGGCCGCAGGGGCGCCGGCAGCGGACGCGGCGAACGGAAGGACGGGCGCATTGGGGCGAGGTGGAGCGCCCGGTTCGCGGGCCGCCGGGCGGGGGATCAGCGGAGTTGGCTGTCTTTGCTGCCGCGGCGGTTGTAGGGGCTGTGGGCGGCGGAGGTATCGCGTTCGGACTGGCAGGGGACGCAGGTGCGGACGCCGGGGAGGGCCTGGCGGCGGCGTTCGGGGATGGGCTCGCCGCATTCGTCGCAATGGGTGGGGGATTCGCCGGTGGGGAGATGGGCGCGGGCGCGGGTGACGGCATCCTTGATGGTGTCGTCTATCTGGTCGGTGACGGCGCTGTCGGGGGCCCAGCCGGTTGCCATTCGTGCCTCCTGCTAGTGCGGGGCGATGAGGGGGAGACGAGGAAAGTAGGTGCGGTAGCGAGCGCTGTCACGGGTGAGGAGCGTATGGCAGGCGGTAGGTGAGGAATACATCGATGGCGAGTTAACCAACGCTTTTCACAAAATTCAATCACAATAATCCATGGGGGGAGGGATCTATATCTGTTTCAGAATTATCGGCGGTTGGCGTGCAGTAATCGAATCTAGGACTCTCATAACGAACATATTGCCGGATATCAGAAATATTCATTTCGATCGCCTCTTTTTCTAAGAGACGCCAGTCACTCCGCGCCCAAAGTGGATCTAGAAGACGTTCACGGATCGGTTTGATGAATTGAACGAGGCTGGAGAGGGATATTCCGAATAGAGAAACTAACACAACACTCCATCCCTCGAATAAATTAGTAGAATAAGATGCGATCTGCGACGCCAAAAACAAAAATGAGAACCCTATGTACCAAAAGACACGTCGTTTATACAAAATTTTATTAGTTCTTAAAATTATTGCTATAATAATAGTATTAAATTGTTCGGTCGCTTTTTGACGGGCCTGTCTTTCTTCGTCGATTGCGGTTTCATATTCAGATATCTGCTTCCGGTGCTTAGCTGATGCGCGGCGACTCTCGGCCTTCGCGGCGGCCACTTTCGCATCAGCCTCCGCATGGGCTTTCTCGCCAATGGCACGTTCCATTTCCGTCACTAGAAGCTCAACGTTTGACGAGTCTATGACGCTCGCAGTGCCCAAGGTCTTATCCATCAAGACCTGCGTAGCGCGGCTTTCCATCAGAAGAAGTTCTAGTTGTTGTTTTTGAGATTCGCTCATGTCACGAGAAGAGTCTCTGACTTTTTGAACTACACTGCGATTAAGTGACAGCACTCTTTGGCAGGCAGACAATATGTATTTTCTTGGAATCTCCTGGT
>JAIXTK010000288.1 GCA_027483995.1 Acetobacteraceae bacterium | reverse complement strand
ATTCCGGATTTGCCGTAGGTTCAGAAGCGCCGCCTCATTGATCCGCTTCGCGGCACAATCCCCCCGCAAGTGCGAGGGGAGGGAAGATTCGAATTTTTGTTAAGGAAAGTTCTTTGGTTCTTTCTTTCAAGAAAGAACGCGCTTGCTTTCTGCTTCGGGGTGGCGGCGCCTTTTCCTGGATTGCTTCACTGCGTTCGCAATGACGGCGGGGAGGGGCGGGATGGTGTTTGGCTTGGCGCGCGGGAGCCCCCTGCCCGCCTGTTTCCCCCGCGGGGAGAGGGATGGTTCCTGGGAGAGTTCGATGGATGTGACTTCGGAGATGGCCGGCCGGATTGAGGGGCGGTTGGAGCGGTTGGGTTTGAGTGGGGAGGCGGCGGATCGGGCGGCTGGGTTGGCGGTGGGGACGGTGCAGGGGTTGGTGGAGGGGCGGGGGCGGGTGCCGCGGGGGGCGGCGTTGCGGCGGCTGGCGGTGGTGCTGGGTGTGGAGGAGGGGTTTCTGCTGGGGCTGGAGCCCGGCGATCTGATTCCGCCGGAGATGCTGGGGGAGGAGCAGGGAGAATTGGGGTTGCTGGCGCCGGATGAGGCGGCGCTGTTGCGGCACTACCGTAGCCTGGATGTTTCGACGCGGGCGGCGATCTTGCTGGTGGTGGGGCGGGCGGCCGGGGGTGGGCAGGAAGCGGCCGACGGGGAGCGACGGAAGGGGCGGCGGAAGTAGGAGGCTGAGGCGTGACGGACGGAGGAGCGTGCGAAGGAAGAGCCCCCCATATCGCTCCGCTTCACGGCTCGATCCCTCCGCCCCAAGGGCGAGGGGAGAGAAGGCTCTCAGCGCAGGTTTTGAACGTTCTTTGGTTCTTTCTTTCAAGAAAGAACGCGCTTGCTGTCTGGCCCACCGCTGGGGGGACGGAGCCTGTTGGGGTTTGGGGCGTTGAGGGCATGGCATTGGAACAGGAGATGGCCATGCGTGGTGCTGATATTCGGGCGCAGATGGATGTGATTGGGGCCGACGGGGTTCATGTCGGGACCGTGGACAAGGTGGAGGGGGGGCGGATCAAGCTGACCCGGCGGGATAGTGGGGCGGGGCGGCATTCGGGGCATCACCATTTCATCGACCTGGGATTGGTGGCGGAGGTCGAGGGGGTTCGGGTGCGGCTTTCGGCGAATGCGGCGGTGGCGGTGACGATGGAGGAGGAGGAGGAGGGGACGGGGGTTTGATCAGGGGAGGTTCTTTGGTTCTTTCTTTCGGGAAAGAACGGCTTGCTTTCTTGCCTCGGGGGCGGTGGAGAGGAGAGCCCCCTCCGGCTCCCCCCTGCGACGTGCAGGGGGGAGAGGCATACGCTAGGCGCTGAGGCCGAGTTTTTCGGCCAGGCCGATGCGTTGGAGTTTGCCGGTTGCGCCCTTGGGGATTTCGGGGAGGAAGACGATCTTCCGGGGGACCTTGAACTGGGCGAGGCGCTGGGCTGCGAAATCGCGCAGGGCGGATTCTTCCAGGGTGTGGCCTTCGCGGAGGACGACGGCGGCGGCGACTTCCTCGCCCAACTTGGAATGGGGCATGGCGAAGGTGACGACCTGGGCGACGGCGGGGTGGTCCATGAGGATTTCGTCGACTTCCAGCGGGCTGACCTTCTCGCCGCCGCGGTTGATGATTTCCTTGAGGCGGCCGGTGAGGCGGAGGTAGCCCTCGGCGTCGAGCGTGCCCTGGTCTCCGGTGCGGAACCAGCCGTTGGTGAAGGCTTTCGCGTTGGCGTCGGGGTTGTTTTCGTAGCCGGCGGTGACGTTGCGGCCGCGGATGACGATTTCGCCCAGCGCGCCCTGGGGGAGGAGATTGCCGTCGTCGTCCATGATGGCGATTTCGGGGCCGGCGGCGATGCCGACGCTGCCGGCGTAGTGGGCGCGGGGCGGAAGGGGGTTGGAGGCCATCTGGTGGGCGGCTTCCGTCATGCCGTAGGACTCGATGACGGGGACGTGGAAGGCTTCCTCCAGCGCGGTCATGACCTGGGGGGGGAGGGAGGCGCTGCTGGAGCGGATGAAACGCAGGCGGCCGCGCTGGATGATTTCCGCGTTGCGGGCGGCGAGCGGGAGGAGCGCCTGGTGCATGGTGGGGACGGCGGTGTACCAGCTCGGCCGGATTTCGTCGTAGTTCGCGAAGAACTTGAAGGCGTTGAAGCCGGGGGTGCAGGAGACGCTGCCGCCGGCGGCCAGGGATGAGAGCACGGCGGCGATGAGGCCGTGGATGTGGAAGAGCGGCATGATGTTCATGCAGGTGTCTTCCGGGCCGAGTTCCAGGAAATGGCCGATATGGGCGGCCGAGGCGGTGATGTTGATCTGGCGCAGGGGGACGATCTTGGGGCGGCTGGTGGTGCCGGAGGTGTGCAGGACCAGCGCGATGTCTTGTGCCTCGGCCTCGCCGGGGGTGGCGGGGGTGCCGGTGAGGGGGGATTGGAGGGTGAAGTCTCCGGCTTCGGCCTCGCCAGGAATGAGTTCGACGATGGGGATGTTGCGGGCGGTGGCCACGGCGCGGGCTGGGGATTCCATGCCGTGCTGGATGACGAGGGCCTTCGCGTTGAGATCCGAGAGGTAGAAATCGAACTCGTCGGCGCGGTAGGCGGCGTTCAGCGGCGCGGTGGTGGCGGCGCAGGCGATGGCGACGAAGGCGGCGGCCATTTCGGGGCCGTTGGGCAGGACCATGGCGACGCGGTCGTTGCGGCCGATGCCCATGGCGTTGAGGCTGGCGGTGGTGCGCTGGGCGAGGGCGCGGAGGCCGGCATGGGTAAGCCAGGGGCGGCCTGGGGTGCCGATGGCCGGTGCGCTGTCGGCGCCGCGGCGGAGGAGTTGGGGGACGGTTTCGGCGGGGTAGGTGATCATGACAGGCCTCCCGGATACAAATTAAGGATGACTTAATGTTGCGGGCGGGGGAAGGGCTCGCGGGGGTGGCGGGGGGTTGGTAGGCTTGCGCGATGAGGCGAATCGCGGGCGTGGACGAGGTGGGGCGCGGGCCGCTGGCCGGGCCAGTGGTGGCGGCGGCGGTGGTGTTGCCGCGTCGGGTGCCGGCGGCGCTGGCGGCGTTGATCGACGATTCCAAGAAGCTTTCGGCGCGGCAGCGGGAGGCGGCGTTCGCGGCGCTGATGGCGGCGCAGGCGGCGGGGCGGGTGGAGATTGCGCTGGGGGCGGCGAGCGTGGCCGAGATCGGGCGGATCAACATTCTGCGGGCTTCGCTGCTGGCGATGCGCCGTGCGGTGCTTCGGCTTCCCGCCGTGCCGGACCTGGCGTTGGTGGATGGGAACATGGCGCCGGAGCTGCCCTGCCCTTCCCGGTGCGTGATTGGGGGGGATGGGAGCGAGCTTTCGATCGGGGCGGCTTCCATCATCGCCAAGGTGGTACGGGACCGGTGCATGGCGCGGCTGGACCGGCGCTACCCCGGCTATGGCTGGCCGGAGAATGCGGGGTATGGCACCGCGGCGCACCGCGATGCGCTGCGGCGGCTGGGGGCGACGGTGCATCACCGGGCCGGTTTTGGGACGGTGCGGCAACTGAGACTGGTGTTGGACGCGTGATTGACGCGGCGTCGGGCGGTTCGCGACAATGGGCGCTCATTCCGGAGCCAGCCTGCCCCCGTGGAGATCGTCCGCGAACTTCCCCTTGACCAGGTGATCCTGGGCGACGCCGTGCGCATCATGCGGATGCTGCCGGCGGCCTCGGTGCACTGCATCTTTGCCGATCCGCCGTACAACCTGCAGCTGCGGGGTGAGCTTCGGCGCCCGGATGACAGCCTGGTGGACGGGGTGGACGACGATTGGGACCGGTTCACGGATTTCGCGGCGTATGACGCGTTCACGCGCGAGTGGCTGGAGGAGGCGCGGCGGCTGCTGCGCAAGGACGGCACGCTGTGGGTGATCGGCAGCTACCACAACATCTTCCGCATCGGCGCGCTGCTGCAGGAGATGGGGTTCTGGATCCTGAACGACGTGGTGTGGCGCAAGGCCAACCCGATGCCGAATTTCCGGGGCCGGCGGTTCACCAACGCGCATGAGACGCTGATCTGGGCGGCGCGGGGGCGGGAGAGCCGGTATCGGTTCAACTACCACGCCATGAAGGCGTTGAACGACGACGTGCAGATGCGCAGCGACTGGTATTTTCCGCTGTGCACGGGGCCGGAGCGGCTGCGCAACGAACACGGGCTGAAGCTGCACCCGACGCAGAAGCCGGAAGCACTGCTGCACCGGGTGATGGTTTCGAGCACGGGGGTGGGCGATATCGTGCTCGACCCGTTCCTGGGCACCGGGACGACGGCGGCGGTGGCCAAGCGGCTGGGGCGGCATTTCATCGGGATCGAGCGGCATCCGGCCTATGTGGAGGCGGCGCTGGGGCGGGTGATGCGGGTGGAGCCGCTGTCCGACGCGGCGGTGACGGTGACGGCAGGGCGGCGGGAAGTGCCGCGGGTGCCATTCGGGAGCATCGTGGAGCGGGGGTTGCTGGCGCCGGGGACGGTGCTGATGGACCGGACGCGGGCGGTGCAGGCCGTGGTGGTGGCGGACGGAACGGTGCGGGTGGGGGACCTGCAGGGTTCCATCCACAAGGTGGGGGCGGCAGTGCAGAACGCGCCTTCGTGCAATGGCTGGACGTTCTGGCATTTCGAGCGGGACGGGGCGCTGGTGGCAATCGACGAGTTGCGGCGGGAGGGGGCCGAGGGCGGTTGATCGTCAAAGCGGGCCTGCCATGCGGATGATGGCAGGTGGGGCTCTTGCCATGCTCCGCGAAGCCCCGTATTAGACCGCCCTCGCCGAATGGCGAAACGGAGTGCGGGCGTAGCTCAGGGGTAGAGCACAACCTTGCCAAGGTTGGGGTCGTGGGTTCGAATCCCATCGCCCGCTCCAATGACCACCACCCCACCATTCTCTCCAGGCTGACAGGCCACGTAGAACCCCAAGAAATTTGGGGTTTTTTCGCGTGGGGTTGGGGGTGGCTCGGTCGTCAGAACCCCATTTTCGTTCTCCAGAGAGGCATTGGCCGAAGGCGTGCGCCCGCACCCGCACCGGCTGCACGTCCCACGACCGCTTGTGCGCGGCCAGGCGCACCCGGCGATGGCCGATCCAGCGAACGGCACGGGTGCCGCCGCCGTGATGCAGCAGCACCCGGGCGCCGATCGCCAGCGCCTGCACAGCCACCTCGCCCCGCGTGGTCAGGATGCGGGTGCCCCGGCAAAAACACGGCACGGTCTCGAGAGTGATCAGCGTGCTGCCGTCGCTGTCGGCGTTGGCGCGGACGTATTGGCCTGCATAGCTGCCGGCGAGCCCGAGCGCGGTGGCTGTTCCCCCCCCTGCACAACCGTCCGCGCGCCCGTCAGGCCGTCGAATGCCACCGACCCGCCGGATGAGAAGGTGAGGGTCTGCAGGTCGATCACGCCGCCGCTGTTCAGCACAAGGCCGCTGATCTGCGCACCTGCGAAGACGAACGCCTTGCCGCCGCTGCTGACCGTGGTGAAGCTGGCCTCGTCGCCAACGAGTGCAAGGGTCTGGCCTTGCCCGAGAACCACGCCCGACGAGACCGCGCCGGAGGCCAACTGCAGTGTCCCACCCACCCGGCTGAGGGCGTCCAGCGATCCGCCTGCGCTCTGTGCGAGTCTGGCGCCGTCGCTGATCGTGATGCCGCTGGCCACGCCGGTCCCCAAGACCGTGCCGGAATGGCGGCGTATTGTGATCCACGCCGAGATAGGCGGGTCCGTCGCGCCAAACCCTTCAGGGCGGGCCTCGCCGGCCGGGTGCCATCACCCATGCCTTGAGGGCCAGGGTTGCCAGGCCCTCGCATGCGCCGATGCATCCAATAGACGGCGGCACCGATCGCCTGGGCCTCGGTGGGGAGCATTGCCGCAGGTCAGAGTGCGAGATCGATCTCAAGCCGCTCTGCGTGGACGCCACGCTTCGCGAGCCTCCCTGAAGCACCGGCAGCACGCACCAGGCGGGGCCGCTGGAGAAGCGGCATCAACAGGCGATGGATCAGCACGCTGTTCAGCTCGCGCCCAAAACATTCGTGGAGGCCATGGCCGAAATGAAGATAGTCGGCGGCGGGGCGCAAGGGATCGAAACGGCGCGGATCCACCAGGCGCCGTCCATCGGCCATCGCCGAGGCGATGGCGGCCAGCACCTGTGTACCCGCCGGCACCGCGCGAGCGCGCATCGTGCCAACGGCGAGGGTGCCGTCACGCACCGCGACGCGCTGCAGCGCGGGCGCGAGCGGATCGAAGCGCATGGCCTCCTGCACGATGCCGCGCAGTTCCTCCTCGTCCCCTGCGCAGGCGGCTTTCTGGGCTCGCGCCAGCCAGTCCGGCCGGCGCAGCAACTGGTCGAGCGCGTTGGCGGCGAGCATGGGTGGCTGGGGCGGGCCACCCACCAGAAGGCAGAGCAGCGCGGTGCTGATCGCCGCATCAGTAAACCACGGGTTCCCTCCCGCCTGGAGCGTGAGCGACCGGCCGAGCAGGTCGTCTGCTGCGGTCCCGGCGGCCTTGCGGACCGCGACGGCCTGCGCGACATGGGCGCGCATTGCCTCCGCAAAGGGGCGCGCCTGCTCGTCCGTCACGGAGGGACCGCCGCCGAACTGGAAGCCGAACAGCCGCGTTCCCCATACGGCAAGGCGGTCCGGCGGGCCGTCCGCCGACGGCACGCCAAGCCAGCGCGCAACGGCATCGAAGGTTGCCCGGCGGAACAGCCCGACCACGTCCACCGGGCCGGATGCCGGCAACCCCGCCGCGACGATCGCCGCCGCATCCCGCCCCACCCGTTCCGCATCCCGCGGCAGGTCCAGCAGCCCGCGCAGGGCGCGCAGCGCGGCCCGGTATTCCGGCCCATCCTGCAGCCCGAGCAGGAAGGGCTGCCCGCCCGTGATCAAGGCCAGTCGCTCCGCATAGGGCGCGGCGTAGGTAGGATCGTTTAGGAACACCTCCCGCACATCGTCATGGCGCAATGCGATGACGGTTTGGCCGAACCGCAGGGGAGAGAACGGCCGCAGGCAGGCGGCCAACGCCGGCGCCACGCCCAGCCCCACCCGCCAGGCCAGGCGCGCCATGGGCCGCATCGGCCACAGCGCGTCGTCCGTCGCCAGGGTCACGCGCCGTCCTCCGCGCGCCCCATGGCGGCGATGTAGTCGAGTGCCGCGATCCCCGGCAGGAAGAAATACTCGCCGCCGACCAGCTGCACGAACGTCTCCACCTCCAGCGCGTGCCGGAACGGCTCGGCGGGAACGGTGAAGCGCCCGCTCGGACCCACCAGCGGGTCCTGCTCGTCGCGCAGCCCGGCGAAGTCGCGGTTGAGCAGCCAGGTCTGCTGCACGAACTCGAAATGCCGCGCGATGTCGGTGTTGACGCACATGAACAGCAGCCCGCGGTCCGGCACGTCAGGCGCGGCGTCGTACGAGGGGCCGTATTTGCGGGCGCGACGCAGGATGCGGTGGTTGTTGGCCGCGCGCAGCAGCGTCTCGGCATCCCCCGCGGAGGGGGCCAGCCCGTCGCGCGGGTGCCCGCGGCGGATATGGGACCCCAGCGGGCAGCCGAGGCCGTGCGGGTCGTCCCGCAGGAACAGGAAGCCGTTGTCGGGGGCGCCATTGGGCGGCAGGCCGGGCCGCGGCCCCATGGGGCAGAGCACGTGGCCGTCGCGCGTCCGCCCCACCACGCGTTCCGCGATCCAGTCGCCGGTCACCGGCGGGGTGCCCTGGGGCATGGATGTGTTGAGCCGCGCCGCCGCTGCCTTCATGGAGGCCCAGAACTTCGGCACGTCCTGGTACAGCTGGCGCACGACGAGATAGGAGCCGTACTTGCCCAGATCGGCGAAGCCCTCGGCCTCGGGATGCGGCGGCAGCCGGCCCAGCGCCTCGGCCACCCGGCTGCGCGCCGGCGTGCCGGGCGGGCTGGCCGGCCGCACGACGCTCGGCACGGGCGGAAGCTCGCGATAGGTGTTGCGGAAGCCAAGCAGGATCTCGCCCAGCGGCACCCCGTGCACCGGGTCCGCTTCCGTCACCGCAACGCCGCCCCGCACCACGGCGCCGGAGCCGGGGTCCGCGTCATAGGGCAGGGGCTGGGACAGCCCGTCGGCAAAGCCGAAATGCTCGCGGCTGATGCCCGTGGCCCTGTCCCGCTCCTCGACGTTCATCCCGAGATCGAGCACGCGAACGGCCCGCACGCCGAACCCGTCCAGAACCGCCTCCACCCGGCCGGACCACTCGGCCGCGTCCGCGTCGGTCTCGGCATAAAGCAGAAGCAGCGCATGCGCCGTGAGCGCCGTCGGGCCCGGTCCCGCGTCGGCGCTGTCATCTTCGTAGTCGACGTTGTAGGCCCGGGCGGGCATGGCCTGCTCCGGCGGGTGCGCATTGCCGCTCCAGTCCGGGCCGCCCTTCTGCACGGTCGGCTGCCACGCGCCGAAGACCCGGTCGCCCAGGCGCCGCGACCGGTCGATCTGGAACATCCCCTCCTGGAACGGCGGCGAGAAGGACGCCAGCGTCTCCCGCGCGAGCCCGAGGCCCCGGAGCCCACCATGGGTGAAGGCGATCGCGGCCGCGCGGCGCCCGCGCTGCGTGCCGGGGCGCAAGGCCGCGTCGGTGATCGGGGCGGCCTCGCGCAGCGCGTCGAGCCAGCCCTGCCGCGCGCCCGTCGCATCGAGCAGCAGCGCGCGGCCCTCCGGCAGCCAGCCGAAGCTCGTGGCGACGAACCCCTGCGTCTGTTCCGCCACCGTCTCCGCCAGCGCCCAGGCGGAGGGCTTCGCTTCCGTCACAGCAGTCGCAGCCATTGGGCGGCCTCCGGGTTGGAGAGGGTGCGGGCGCGGAAACGCTGCACGATCTCGCTGTGCCGCTCGATGCGGTCCACGGTGAGGAAGGGATACGCGCTGTACCAGAAGCGGCTGACCGCGCGGCTCGCCAGCGCATAGGCCTTGAACTTCCGCCCGTCCGCCGCTCCGTCGCGGAACAGCCAGTTGGTGCGGGGGAAGCCCACGCTGGACCCCCACGCGATGGTGAGGCCGCCATGCGCCTTCTCGATGAAGTCGTCGAGATAGCTCGCCCAGGAGTGGTCGAAGTTCGAGACGAAGATGAGCCGGCTGGTGTTGTCCAGGAAGGACCAGTGCGCGAAATGCACCGTGCGCATGGAGCCGAGAAAGCCCTGGCGCGCGTCCGGCAGAACCCGAAGCGCCAGGTGCAGGCCGCGATGCCCCGCGCGGATCACCAGGCTGCGCAGGACCCCCGGCTTGATCAGGACGAGCGAGGCCATGTGGTTCTGCGTCACCCGATCCTCGCGCTGGACGATCTCGGCAAGGGTCGCGGGGTCGAGCGGCGGCAGGTCCTGTGGGGCGTCGCGCCGTTCATTGTAGCGCAGCAGCCAGGCGATCCCGATGGCGAGCGGAACGACCCCGGCGATGCCCCACAGCGCCGAGACGCCGACCCTGCGGAAGATCGTGCCAAGCCCGGGCACATGCTCGCCCTGCCCGGCCAGCGTCAGCAGGACGGCGCCGAACGCGGGCAGCAGGAACAGGAACACGGGCGTCGCAGCCACGGCGACCACCGCCGACGCCGCAATCCTGCTCCAGTCGTACCCCTTCGCGCCCGATGCCGCGGGCGGCGGCGGCGCGCCCGGACGGCGCGGCGACCTGAGCCCGGCCCATCCGCCCTCGCCGCGCACGCCCAACGCCGCGATGGCCGCCAGCAGCACGACAACGGCCGCATAGAGCGGCGCCCCGAGTGCCGCATGAAGCAGCGCCCCCGGCAGCAGCAGCACGGCAATCAGCGCGCCCGCGAACAGACCGAGGCGGAGCACGTCGAGCCAGTCCTCGCCGGTGGTGATGCGCTTCTGCGCGGGTTCGTCGAGCCAGGGGAATGCTGGCGCGAGCCGCGCGCGCAGCGCGGCATGGATCGCCTCCGGCGTCATCGCCCGATAGGCCGGGTTCGTGTCCAGTTCCGCTTCGATCGCGGCCACCAGGCTGGCCTCGGCGCGGATGCGATCGCGCGTGAGGCCGCGGTTGCCCTGGTGCGAGGCGCTGGGCCGGCGGGTGCGGCCCTCCAGGTAGGGCGCGACCGGCGCGCGCGAGCCGGCCGCGGTGACGGACCGGAACAATGCGGCGGTACCGTCCCGCGGCTCCTTGCAGCAGCGCAGCAGGGCGCGCAGCCGGTCGTCCCCGATGGTGCGTTCGAATTGCGACCAGAACGGGCCTGGTTCGCCGTCGAAATTCGCCTCGATGACCAGCGTCGGGTCATAGGAGGTGTGCCGGAACATGCAGATCGAGAGGAAATGCGCAGACGGGATGCCGATCTGGATCGCGGGAAAATTCCCCAGCTCCGGGTCCTCCATCGCGTCGAAATCGCGGCGCAGGTCATGGACGAGGCGCGAGAGCGTGTTGGCGCTTTCCGGCTTCACCTCAAGCGGCACGCAGAGGATCGTTTGCGCCATGGTCTCAACTCCCGGCCGTCGCGCCGAGAACGGGCGATGGTCCAGGCGCGGCATGGACGATGCAGGACAGTTCGCGTCGAATACCATACGCCGCAGGGGACATTCGGGCCGCAGGAGGCAGCGCCTCCTTCAAGGGGGATGCAAACATGCTGGAGCCCTTGCATTACGGATAGACAACATTAGGCACCAGCTCGACGGCCTGTCCAGCACGAAACAAGGGGGCCGCTGCAGCACCCGAACACGAATGCGCGGTTGCCTCGCGGCATGGTCTGGCCCTCTGACGTGATCCACCTGCAAAGAGGCAGGATTGTCCGAGGAGGAACGCAAGCGACATAAGCATCACAAGCCAGAGGAGATCGTGGCCAAGATCCGGCAGATTGACGTTCTGACTGGGCAGAGCCGATCGATCGCGGAAGCGGCGCGATCGATGGAGGTCAGCGAACAAATGTGTTTCGTTGCGGCACGGAATACGGCGGCATGAAGACGGACAATCTTAGCCGACCGAAAGAGCTGCAACTGGAGAGCATGCGGCTGCGGCGAGCGGTGTCGGATCTGGCGCTGGACACGCTGATCCTGAAGGATACTGCACGGGGAACCGTCTCAGCCCCGCCCAACGGACGGGGTAGGTGTGGCCAGGCGGATCCGGCTGGTCACCGCCGCGAGCGCGGACAGCAGCGTCCAGCCCTCCATGAACGGCTCGTCCGGCGCGCCGAAGCCGCCGATCTCGATCAGGAGGTTCATGACCGAAAACCAAACGAAGCCGTCGTCCTCCGCCCAGCGCCCCTAGGCGGCGACCGCCTCGAAGATACCCGCCGGATCGGCGCCGAATCACCAGGACGAGTTGCGGATCCAGAATGTCATGGCCTGGCTGCTGCGACAGTGGCGTCAATGCGGCCGATCAGCTCGGGCGCCAGGGGTCCTGCTGCTGCGGCAGCGACGCACTCGGCCAGTTCGCGGCGGTTCTTCACCCCCAGCACCAGAGTGTCGATGTCCAGCGATAGCGCGTAGCGATGGGCCAGCACAGCCGGGTTCTCGCCGAGCTCGGCGCACAGGGCGCGGAAGCCGGCAGCACGGGTGTAGTCCAGCACCTCCGGATGGCCGGACGGAAGCGGCCGATCAATCGCCGCGGTGAGCGCGCCAGCCTGGACCGCGCGGATGCCCATGACGCCGACCCCGTTGGCCCGCGCCGCCGCGATCACCGCGCGTGGCTTGGCTGGGCCATCGAAGAACTTCAGCCCGCCCGGTGAGTCCAGCAGGTTGGCGATGCACTGCACCGCAGCCGGACGCGGTTCCTCGCCCAGCAGGCGGATGATGGTGTCGGGATGGCCGATACCAGTCAGGCCCCATGCCCCGATCAACCCCTCGGCCACCAGCGTCTCGAACAATGGGCGCACATGGTCGGCGAAGGTGGCATAGGGGGTCATTCGGCTGGCCGCATCAGAGGGGCGGGCAGCGATGAAGGCCTGGTCGGGCACCACGTTGGAGTGCAGGAAGAACATGTCGAGTCGTGACAGCTGCAGGCGACGCAGGCTGGCCGCGATCGAACCGCGCACCGCGGCCTCGATCTCCGCAGGTGCCATGTTGCCCAGGTTGCACTTGCTCGTCACCCTGACGCCAGGCGGCAACTGGCCGGCAAAGGCGGCGCCCACCACTTCTTCCGCCTTGCCATCGCCATAGCGCGGTGCAAGGTCCAACAGGGTGATGCCAGCCGCCACAGCCGCCTGCACGGTCGCCACGCATTCGCCGAAAGTGGTCTCGCCCCAAAGCATGCCGAGGCCGCCACCACCCAAGGTGAGTGCTGAGACGTCTGACAGGGGGCCGAAGCCGTGGTGCTGCATTACGATCTCCTCCGTGTCGCCCGGCGTCGATGGATAGCGCCAGGATGCTACACCCATTAGCCCAATGACGCGTCTTGCATAGCAACGCCATTGTTGCAGGAGCGGGTGTTGCAAGGCTCCACCTTCGTTCAGCACCGCCCAAGGCACGGTCGGGCTCAACTTCCTCGTGGGTTGGTAAGCAACGCAATCGCCACTTTCATGTTGGGCCGAATGAGCGCCCCTCGTGAAGGAGGACATGGCTGATGGCCACATGTCGCACGCTGCGGTTCGCCGCAACTGCGGCACCACAACCGGCGCAATCTCGCCGGCAAAAGCCACCCGAAACTAAAGGGTCGCGGCGGTTAAGCAGGAGGCGGCTGGCTCTGCATTCGAGGGCCAAACTTCACGTCCAGGCCAGCTATTCGTGTTCTCCTCCTGCGATCCGGCCAAGACTGTCGCGCAGCCGGTCAAGGAGCCGGTACAGCGTCACGCACTCCTCCGTGGTGAACCCGGCGAGCGCCGTGCCGTAGTATGCCCCGATGCTCTCCAGCATCACCGCCCAGGTGGCGTGCCCGGCTTCGGTCAGCCGCACATGGCGCAGCCGCCCATCGCCCCCGCCGGTCCGCACCCGCTCCACCAGCCCACTCGCTTCCACCCGGTCCAGCACCGCGGTGAGGTTCTGCCGGCTCACCATCAGAAACGCCATCAGGTCCTTCACCGTCATGCCCTGCTCGCACACCCGCGGGCGCGACAGCGCGCCCATCACCGCCCATTGCTGTGTGGTCGCGCCAAACCCCGCCACCGCGCGCGTGCCGGTTTTGTGCATCAAGTTCGATGCCTGGTACAGCCGCAGGAACAGCCGGTTGGCGATGTCGAACCGGGCTGCAGTGTCGTCTGGAGGGGGCCGCGGGAGGATATCCATCAAGATATTGCCATTTTCTGCGAAATCCATCATACCCTTGTTGCAATTACGCGGCCAAGCGAAATCCGGCAGGCCGCGGCGGAGGAAACCATGCGCGGCCTGAACGGGAAGATGGTGATCGTAACTGGCGGCGGCGGCGGCATTGGGGGTGCTACGTGCCGCCGCTTCGCCGAGGCCGGCGCCCAAGTGGCGGTGTTCGACCGCGACGGCGCGGCGGCCGAGCGCGTGGCTGGCGCCATCACCGGCCAGGGCGGCAAAGCCCAGGCATTCACCTGCGACATCACCGACCATCAGGGCGTGGCCGCCGCGGTCGCTACCGCCGAGGCCGCGCTCGGCCCCGTCGGCGCCCTGGTGAATAACGCCGGGTGGGATGTGTTCCGCCTGTTCAAGGACAGCACGCCCGAGGAATGGCAGAAGCTGATCGCCATCAACCTCGTCGGCGCGCTCAACATGCACCACGCCGTGCTGCCGGGCATGCTCGCCCGCCGCCACGGCCGCATCGTCAACATCGCGTCGGACGCAGCCCGCGTCGGTTCCACCGGTGAGGCCGTCTATGCCGCCTGCAAGGCCGGGCTGCTCGGCTTTTCCAAGACGCTGGCACGCGAGCACGCCCGCCACGGCATCACCGTCAATGTCGTCTGCCCCGGCCCCACCCAGACCCCGCTGTTCGCCGGCTACAAGGAAGGTGCCGGGAACCCCGAGAAGCTGGACGAGGCCTTCCGCCGCGCCGTGCCCATGGGCCGCATCGGCGACCCCGAGGACCTGCCCGGCGCCATCCTGTTCTTCGCCAGCGACGACGCGGCCTACATCACCGGCCAGGTGCTCAGCGTGTCCGGCGGCCTGACCATGGCCGGTTGAGGAGACCCATCATGCAGTACGAAGACATCCTCTACGCCGTGGAAAGCGGCGTCGCCACCATCACCATCAACCGCCCCCAGGTGATGAACGCCTTCCGCGGCAAAACCTGCGAGGAGTTGATCCACGCCTTCAACCGCGCCGGATGGGACAACGCGATCGGCGTCATCGTGCTGACCGGCGCCGGCGACCGCGCCTTCTGCACCGGCGGCGACCAGTCGGCCCATGATGGCCAATACGACGGCCGCGGCATCATCGGCCTGCCGGTGGAGGAACTGCAGTCGATCATCCGCGACGTGCCCAAGCCGGTGATCGCCCGCGTGCAGGGCTATGCCATCGGCGGCGGCAACGTGCTGGCCACGCTGTGCGACTTCACTATCGCCTCCGAGAAGGCCCAGTTCGGCCAGGTGGGGCCCAAGGTCGGCTCGGTCGATCCCGGCTTCGGCACCGCCTATCTCGCCCGCGTGGTGGGCGAGAAGAAGGCGCGCGAGATCTGGTACCTGTGCCGCCGCTACACCGCCGCCGAGGCCGAGCGCATGGGGCTGGTGAATGCCGTGGTGCCGCACGACCAGCTCGATGCCGAGGTGGCGAAGTGGTGCGCCGAGATCATGGAGCGCAGCCCGACGGCCCTGGCTATCGCCAAGCGTTCCTTCAACGCCGACACCGACAGCATCCGCGGCATCGGCGGCATGGGGATGCAGGCGCTGTCGATGTACTACGCCAGCGACGAATCGAAGGAAGGCGTGCGGGCGTTTAACGAGAAGCGCAAGCCCGACTTCCGCAAGTTCCAGAAATGAGCGCGGCCCTTTCCGACGACCAGCGCGCCTTCCAGGAGGCGGCGCGCGGGGCCGGAGCCTCCGGCGCGGGGGCGGCGGGCGGTGCGGTTTTCGCAGCGGGGAGTGCCGCGAGGTCGCCCTGCGCGT
>JAIXTK010000184.1 GCA_027483995.1 Acetobacteraceae bacterium | reverse complement strand
GGATTTTCAGCCTGGGGCCACGCCGCCGCTGTCGGGGCTGCGCGTGGTGGATCTGTCGCGGCTGGTGGCGGGGAACATGGTGAGCCTGCAGCTGGCGGACCATGGCGCCGAGGTGATCAAGATCGAGGACCCCGCCAAGGGTGATCCGCTGCGGGCGTGGCGCACCGACGGGCATTCGCTGCACTGGAAGGTGTATGCACGGAACAAGAAGTCCCTGGCGCTTGACCTTCGACACCGGGATGGGTTGGCGATTTTGGCCGAGCTGATCGCGGCCAGTGACGTGCTGATCGAGAATTTCCGGCCGGGGACGCTGGAGGCGATGGGGTTGGCGCCGGCCGTGCTGCACGCGCGCAACCCGAAGCTCATCATCGTGCGGGTGTCCGGCTTCGGGCAGGACGGGCCGTATCGGGAGCGGCCGGGCTTCGGCACGTTGGTGGAGGGGATGAGCGGGTTCGCCGCCATGAACGGTTTCGGCGACCGCGAGCCGGTGCTGCCGCCGCTGGCCTTGGCGGACATGGTGGCGGGGCTCTACGGCGCCTTCGCGGTGATGATCGCGCGGCGCGAGGTGGAGGCCGGACGGCCCGGCCAGGTGATCGATTTGCCGCTGCTGGACCCGATGATTTCCATTCTTGGGCCGCAGGCGGCGATGTTCCAGGTTTCCGGCGAGATCCCGCCGCGCACCGGCAGCCGCAGCAACACCACCAGCCCGCGCAATGTGTTCCGCACGCGGGATGGGCGCTACATCGCGATTTCCGCCTCCATCCAGGCAATGGCGGAGCGGCTGCTGCGCACCATCGGGCGCGAGGACATGATTTCGGACCCGCGCTTTGCCAACAACACGGCGCGGGTGGCCAATGCGGAGGCGTGCGAGGCGCCGATCGCCGCCTTCATCGCGGCGCGGGACAGTGCGGAGGTGCTGGCGATCTTCGAGAAGGCCGAGATCACCGCCGCACCCGTGTACGACATCGACCAGCTGATCGATGATCCCCACGTGGCCGAGCGGGAGATCCTGGTGGAGCTGCCCGACGCCGATCTCGGCCATGTGGCGATGCATGCCGTGGTGCCGCGGCTGGCGGCGACGCCGGGGGCGATCCGCACCCCGGCGCCGGGGCTGGGGGAGCATACGGCGGAGGTGCTGCGGGGGGTGGGGCGCGACGAGGCGGCGATTGCGGCGCTGGCCGCCTCGGGCGCGGTGAAGCTGGGCTAGTAGCGCCCGTTCTCGCGCAGCATCAGCGGCACGAAGCCGAACACGCCGGGGCTGTCGGGATCGACCAGGACCTTCACCGCCTGCACCTGGGCGGCGCCGAACACCTCCAGCCGCACCACATTCGGGATCGGCTTCAGCTTGGAATCCTTCAGCACGCCGATCTGGAACTCGTGCTCGTCGCCGTGGATCACCAGCACGGGGCCGGGGTAGTCCTTGGCGTGGCGGGCCACCGCCTCCACCGTGTCGATGAAGCCGGAGGCGAGCGGCATCACGCCATAGGGGGTGGTGACATCCAGCGTTTGTGCCTGCCAGGAGAGCACGACGGCCTTGCTGCCGGCGGCCCTTGCGCGGGCGAAGGTGTCGTCGATCCAGGCGAGGTTGGCGGCGTTGCGCTCCAGGTATTCCTCCGCCGCGCCGGGGCGCGGTTCGAAGTTGTTGTTGCTGCCGACCACGTGGACGGTGGCGAACATCACGCCGTTATGGCTCCAGCGCTGGTTCTCCACGAACTTGGCGAACTTGTCGGCCATGCTGCGCGACTGGCTTTCGACCGCCAGCTTGGTGCGGCCCAGCGAGGCGGTGGGGTCGGGGAAGAACATCGTGCGCAGCTTGGCCAGGCGCTCCAGCGGGTCCATCGCGCCGTTGTTGCGGCGGTGGCAATCGGTCCATTCGTTGTCGCCGGGGGTGTAGAGCAGCGGCTGCTCGAAGGTGGCGAACTGGTCCAGCACCTTCTGGAAGATCTCGTCCGAGCACAGGGTGGAGCCGGACTTGATGTCGCCGATATGCACGGAGAAGGCGGGCTTGGTGGCGTTGATCGCGCCGATCAGGCGGTCGAACTTCGCGTAGTCGCCGGGCAGGGTGTACGGCATGTCGCCGAGGGCGACGAAATGGAACGGCTGGGCGGCGGCGGGGACGGCTGCGAAGGCGAGCGACGCGGCCAGGGCTAGGCGCTTGAACATGTCGGGCTCCGTAGGATGAGGGGCCACCACTTTGCCCGGCGCGCGCGGGCACTCAAGCGGGTCGGGGCGATTTCATGGGATTGTCGCAGAGAGGGAAGGAAGCGGTTCTTTTTTAAAAAAAAGAACCAAAAAACGTTTGTCCGCTTGCACGCGTGCCGGACAGCCTGGCACGCGTGCAAGCGGAAAACGTCTTTTTGCTTCTTTTTCTTCAGAAAAAGAAGAATCCTTCCCTTAAGCTGCCGCCGGCTTCAGCCGATCGGCGAAGCTCTTGCGGAACTTCATCACCTTCGGCGCCACCACGGCACGGCAGTAGCCGGACCAGGGGTTGCGGGCGAAGTAGTTGTGGTGCTCCGGCTCCGCCGGCCAGAATTTGGCGAGCGGCTCGATCTCGGTGACCGCCTTGCCGTCCCAGATGCCGGCGGCGTCGATCTCGGCGATCATCTTCTCCGCGGCTTCGCGCTGGGCGTCGTCGTGCGTGAGGATGATGGAGCGGTATTGCGGGCCGATATCGTGGCCCTGGCGGTCCTTCGTGGTGGGGTCGTGGATGGTGAAGAAAACCCGCAGCAGGTCTTCGAAGCTGACCTCGGCGTCGTCGTAGGTGATCTGCACCACCTCGGCATGGCCGGTTGTCTTGGCGCAGACTGCCTCGTAGCTCGGGTTCTCGACATGGCCGCCGGCGTAGCCGCTCATGACCGCGCTGACGCCGTGCAGGCCGAGATACACCGCCTCCAGGCACCAGAAGCAGCCACCGCCGAGCGTTGCAAGTTGTTGGGCCATCGCGTCCTCCTGTGATTGGGCATAGGTTGGCATGGTGTGTTCGCTTGTCCAGCCGGGAGGAAGACGCCGCATGGCGCAGATCGTGACATCGTTCGAGGAACGGGCGGAGGGGCGGGTGGCCCGCGTGGTGATCGACAACGCGGCGAAGCTGAATGTGCTGAATTCCGCGCTGTCGGCGGAGCTGGAGGCGGCGTTTCGTGGGTTGGCGGGCGCGGCGGGGCTGCGGGCGGTGGTGCTGGCCGGCGCCGGCGGGCGGGCGCTGATCGGCGGGGCGGATATCCGCGAGATGGCGGGGCTGACGCCGGTGACGGCGCGGGCGTTCATCACCCAGCTGCACAATGTGTGCGGGGCGATCCGGGCGTTGCCGGTGCCGGTGATCGCGCGGATGCAGGGCTATTGCCTCGGCGGCGGGCTGGAAGTGGCGGCGGCGTGCGACATGCGCATTGCCAGCGAGGATGCGGTGATGGGCATGCCGGAGGTGCGGGTCGGCATTCCCAGCGTGATCGAGGCGGCGCTGCTGCCGCAGCTGATCGGCTGGGGGCGGACACGGCGCATCCTGATGACCGGGGAGACGTTCGATGCCCAGAAGGCGCTGGCCTGGGGCATGGTGGAGGAGGTGGTGCCGGTGGCGGAGCTGGACGGGGCGATCGGGCGGGTGCTGGATGACCTGCTGGCCGGTGCGCCGCATGCGCTGGCACTGCAGAAGCGGCTGATCGGCGAATGGGAGGAGCGCGGCATGGCCGGCGCCATCGCGGCGGGGATCGATGCCTTCGCCGAGGCCTGGACCACGCCGGAGCCCGGGGCGCGGATGCGGCACTTCCTGGAGAGCAAGCGCAAGTGAAGGGCCAGCCGCCGCCGTTCCGGGCGCAGGGGTGGCCCGGCCTGCGCGATGTGGCCGCGATGGCCTTCACGATGGTGCTGCTGCTGGCCTGGCTGCTGGCATTGGCGGTGGCGTGGCGGCACTGGACCACGCGCAGCGATCTGGAATCGATCGTGCTGCTGGTGCTCGCCGCCGGGGTGATAGGCATGGGCGTGAGCTTCGTGCGCGCCGTGCACCGCCATCGCCTGCGCTGGGTGACGCTGGTGCAGCGCGGGGAATGGCGGCAGGCGACGGTGGTGGAGATCGCCCGCGGCTTCGATCCGCGCGGGATCGAGATCGGCGTGCCATATCGCTGGATCGTCACCGCCGCGGCACCGGGGCCGGATGGGGAGGAGCAGCTGTTCCGCTCCGCCCCGGTGCGAAGGCTGCGCGATGTGCGCGATCTGATGGGCAAGAAGGTGTGGGTGCGGGTGGATCCCGATGACCCCGCCTGCCACGTGCTGGTGCCGGTGGCCGCCTAGCTAGGGCGAGGCGTAGGGCACGCCGTCGCGGAAGAAGACGCGGAACGGGGTGGTGCCCGAGGCGTCGTTGTCCAGCGAGCGCCAGCGGCCGTTGGTGCACAGGATGCCGCCGGATGTGGGCACGGCATCGAACACCACCGTGTTGCGATAGATCGTGCCGTTCGGCTCGGTGGCGGTGAAATCGGTGGTGCAGGTGTCGCCGCGCACCACGGGGCGGTATTCGCCGATCATCACGCCGCCGCCGCCGGTGCTGGGGAAGTGCGGCACCAGGCGCTGCCAGCTGGAGAAATCCTCGGCCGGGGCTTGGGCCGACCCCGTCCCCGTGCCAGCCAGCAGGGCTGCCAGGGCCAGTGCCGCCATTGTCACTCCATGCATCGTTCGTCTCCTGCCAGGGGTGAGTCCCTTTCGCCAGCGCTACGGCGCCACGGCCTGCGTGGATGCACGGGGCCGCAACGCAAAGCGCCCCGCCGGCGGGGCCGGCGGGGCGCGAAGGCGAGGCAGGGGCCGCGGATCAGATGCGGTTGTTGGCCGAGAGGCGGGCCATGAAGTTGTCGAACGTGCCTTCGGCGACGCGCGACCACAGCACCTGCTCCCTGCGGAAGGCCATGTAGTGGTCATGCACCTTCTTGAAGCGCGGGTTGGCGGCGGCGGTTTCGGCGTAGAGTTCCTGCGCCGCGGTGAAGGTGGCTTCCATCACCGAGGCGGGGAAGGGCGCCAGCTTGGTGCCGCCGGCGACCAGTTCGCGCAGGGCGCGGGGGTTCTGGGCGTCGTACTTCGCGACCGACCAGGCCACCGTTTCACCGGCCGCGGCCTCGATGGCGTTGCGGTAGAGCTCGGGCAGGGCGTCGATCGCCTTCTGGTTGACGAAGAGCGAGAGCGCCGCGCCGCCTTCCCACCAGCCGGGGTAGTAGTAGAACGGGGCGACCTTGTTGAAGCCGAGCTTCTGGTCGTCGTAGGGGCCGACCCACTCGGCGGCGTCGATCACGCCCTTTTCCAGCGCCGGGTAGATGTCGCCACCGGCGATCTGCTGCGGCACAGTGCCGAGCTTGGTGAG
>JAIXTK010000085.1 GCA_027483995.1 Acetobacteraceae bacterium | reverse complement strand
GGAGGTGACCCCGGAACAGCTGCCGGCGCTGCTGGCCGGGCAGGATTTCGTGCTGAACGACCGCACCTACATGCCGACCGAGTGGATGGCGAAGTGCACCGACCTGAAGCACGTGATCTTCCTGGGCACCGGCGCGCGCAGCTACATGAACCCCGAGGAACTGGCCGCCCTCGGCATCACCGTGCACATCATCAAGGGCTATGGCGATATCGCGGTGGCCGAGCACGCGATCGCGCTGATGTGGGCGGGGGCGCGGGGCCTGGCGCTGATGGATCGCGGCGTGCGCGGCGGGCAGTGGCTGCGCACGGAAGGAATGCAGCTGACCGGTAAGACGATCGGGCTGATCGGGTTCGGGGGGATCGCCGGCGAGGTGGCGCGGATCGCCGGGGGCTCCGGCATGAAGGTGCTCGCCTGGAACCGGACGCCGAAGACGGCGCAGGGGGTGGAATTCGTGCCGCTCGACCGGCTGCTGGCCGAAAGCGACGTGATCTCCCTGCACCTGCTGCTGACCGATGAGACCAAGGGGTTCATCAGCCGCGACCACATCGCCCGGATGAAAAAAGGCGTGCTGCTGGTGAACACCGCGCGCGGCGCCGTGATCGACGAGGCCGCGATGATCGAGGCCCTGAAGACCGGCCAGATCGGCCACGCGGCGCTGGATGTGTTCGTGGAAGAACCGCTGCCGCCCGGTAACCCGTTCGTCGGGCTGGAAAACGTGACCCTCTCCGCCCACAGCGCCTTCCGCACCCCGGAAGCCAGCGAAACCCTGCTCCGCCGCGCGCTCGACATCGCCGTGCGGGTGGCGCAGGGCAAGTAAGGCAGGAAGGCCGGGGCTTTCGCCCCGGACCCCAAGCAGGGGCCTTGCCCCTGCACCCCACTGGGGCCTTAGGCCCCAGACCCCTTTCGTTTGTTGCCCATGGCTTGGGGGGGTATCCGGACGGGACGTCCGGATACCCCCCCAAGCCATGGGCAAAAGTGATGTGCGTCCAGGGACCTCAGGTCCCTGGTGGGGGTGTCGGGGGCAAAGCCCCTGACCGGGTCCAGGGCGGAGCCCTGGCCTTCCCGGCCTTAGCTGCACCAGCGCGACCAGCCGGCGCTGCGGAGGTCGCAGGCGGGGCAGGTTCCGCAGCCGTAGCCCCAGGGGTGGCGGTGGGTTCGGTTGCCGAGGTAGCAGCTGTGGCTGTGTTCGACGATGAGGTTGACGAGGGGGGTGCCGCCGAGGGTTTGGGCGAGGTGCCAGGTGCCGGCTTTGTCCGTCCACATCAGCGGGGTTTCGAGGACGAAGCGGCGGTTCATGCCGAGGTTGAGGGCGAGTTGCATGGCTTTGATGGTGTCGTCCCGGCAATCGGGGTAGCCGGAGTAGTCGGTTTCGCACATGCCGCCGACGATGTGCTTGAGGCCGCGGCGGAAGGCGATGGCGGCGGCGTAGGTGAGGAAGAGGAGGTTGCGGCCGGCGACGAAGGTGCTGGGGAGGCCTTCGGCGGTCATGGTGATTTCGGCGTCTGACGTGAGGGAGGTGCTGCCGATGTTGGCCAGGGCGAGGCCCATGTCGATGGTGTGGTCGGGGCCGAGGCGGGGGGACCAGTCGTTCAGGGCGGCCATGCCGGAGCGGAGCGGTTCGCGGCAGGCGAGTTCGACGGCGTGGCGCTGGCCGTAGTGGAAGCCGACGGTTTCCACGCGGCTGAAGCGCGAGAGGGCCCAGGCCAGGCAGGTGGCGGAATCCTGGCCGCCGGAGAAGAGGACGAGGGCGCCTTCGAGGGAGACGGGGTCGGGCGAGACGGGGTCGGGGGTCATACGCGGGGGTTTAGCACATCTGCCGTGCGGTCGCTTCTGGTGTGGGGCGTGGGGGGGTATGGTGGGGGCATGAACCTCGATTTCAGCGAAGACGAGATCAGCCGGTACTCGCGGCACATCCTGCTGCGGGAGGTGGGCGGTGTGGGCCAGGCGAAGCTGCGCGAGGCCCGCGTGCTGCTGGTTGGGGCCGGGGGGCTGGGGAGCCCGCTGCTGATGTATCTCGCCGCGGCGGGGGTGGGGACAATCGGGCTGGTGGATGACGACGTGGTCGATCTGTCCAATTTGCAGCGGCAGATCGCGCATACCACCGGGAGCTTGGGGACGCCGAAGGTGGAGTCCGCCATTGAGCGGGCGAATGCGATCAATCCGCTGGTGACGATCGTGCCGCATCGGACGCGGCTGGGGGTGGAGAACATCCTGGATGTGTTCGGCGATTATGACATCGTGTGCGACGGGACGGATAACTTCCCGACGCGGTTCCTGATTTCGGATGCCTGCGTGCTGGCGAAGAAGACGCTGGTCTCGGCGGCGGTGCTGCGGTTCGACGGGCAGCTTTCGACGTTCAAGCCGCATGCGGGGGAGGGGTGCCCGTGTTACCGGTGCCTGTATCCCGCCCCGCCGCCGGATGGGCTGGTGCCGACCTGCAGCGAGGCGGGGGTGCTCGGCGCGGTGACCGGGGTGATGGGCACGCTGCAGGCGACCGAGGTGCTGAAGGAGATTCTGGGCATCGGCGAGAGCATGAGCGGGCGGGTGCTGGTGTGGGATGCGCTGTCCGCCCGGTTCCGCACGATCAAGCTGCGGCCGGACCCGGCCTGCATTGCCTGCGGGCCGAATGCGACGCTGGTGGATTTGTCCGGCCATGGGGATACCGCGGGGCCGGCTTGTGCGATCTAGCTTGGGGATATTGTTGATCTCCGGCGGGCATGAGCGGGCGCAGTATGCGTTCATGATGGCGGCGGGGGCGGCGGCGCTGGGGCGGGATGTGGTGCTGTTCGCGACCAATGAGGGGTGCCGGGCGCTGATGCCGGGGGCGTTCGCGGGGGATATGCGCGAGGCCGAGGCGGTGGCGAAGGGGGTGGCCGGCGTGGGTGAGCTGGCGGAGGTACTGGCGGAGCTGGGCGTGCGGCGGATTGCCTGCGAGGCCGGGTTGCGGATGATCGGGGCGGAGGGCCCGGCGTTGGCCGGGGGGGTGGAGGTTGCGGGGATCGCGACCTTCCTGGAGGCGGTGGGCACCGGCCAGATCGTGACGTTGTGATGCGTAACTTGACCCGCCTACGCGCGGGTTGGCAGGGAGACGGGATGAGGTTGCGGGTGGCCCTTCTGCTGGGCGTGGTGCTGGTGCTCCCCCAGGGAGCGGCCATGGCGCAGATGTCGCCGCCGGTGGGCAACCTGGCGGCGCCGCAGCCGCGTGCCGCGCAGCCTTCGACGCCGAGCGTGGCGCCGCAGCCGAGTGCTGTGCCGCGGGCGCCGGTGCAGCAGGTGGCGCCGATGGCCTCCGCCCCGTTGGCGCATCCGCCGGCACGCTCCGCGCTGGGGCAATCGCAGCCGGGGAAGCCGACGCAGCCGGCCAAGCCGCCGGTGGTGGCGCCGAAGCCGAATTCCGGGCCGCAGAAGCCGGCGGCGCCGTCCCGCCCCGCGGTGGCGGCGGGGGTGGCGGCCGGGGCCGCGGCGGGTGTGGTGGCGGGGGCGGCGGTGGGTGCCGCGAAGGCACCCGAGGCGCAGCCGGCCGAGGCGAAACCGGCGGAGACCAAGCCGGCCGAGGCCAAGCCCGCGGAGACGAAGCCGGCGGAGGCGAAGCCTGCGGAGGCTGGCAAGGGCAGCGTGACCGGGCAGCCGCTGCCGCGCTGGGCGGGCATTCTGTACGATGGGGTGAAGCTGCGGGTGGGGCCGGGGCAGCGCTATCCCGTGGAGTGGGTGTATCGGCGGCCGGACCAGCCGGTGCGGATTCTGCGCGAATTCGAGACCTGGCGGCTGGTGGAGGATCATGAGGGGGTGAGGGGCTGGGTTCATCAATCCAACCTCACGGGCCGGCGGACCTTCATGGTGCCGAACGAGCGGACGTTGCGGCGGTCGGCGGCGGATGACGCGGGGGCGGTGGCGGTGTTGAAGCCGGGCGTGGTGGGGCGGGTGCGGGCCTGCGCGGCGGGGGCGGCGTGGTGCGAGGTGCGGGTGGGTGACCATCGCGGCTGGGTGAAGCGCGACGGGCTGTGGGGGCTTTCGCCGGGCGAGGTGGTGGGCAACTAGGCGTTCCGGTCTGGCGGAAATGGCGTTATTCTCGGGGCATGAGCACAGACAGCCCCCTTCCTGATCCCTCCACGCTGCCGGAAGCGTCGCCGCGCGCGATGCATGACATGGGTGGCGTATCCAAATTCATGTGCGATGCGGTGGATGTGGAGCCGCATGCGCTGAGCGCGTTCGATCGCGAGGTGGACGCGATCCGGCAGTTGCTCGGGGCCAAGAAGGTGATGAGCGTGGATGAGTTGCGGCGGGGGATCGAGGCGATTCCGGAGCCCGACTACCTGCGGCTTTCGTATTACCAGCGCTGGATCCGTTCGATCACCGACAACATGCTGGCCAAGGGGGTGTTCACCGAAGCGGAACTCAAGGCCGCGCTTGAGGACACGAAATGAGCGCGCTGCTTTCCCCGGGGACGCGGGTTCGGGTGCGGGACGATTGGCCGGAGACGCGGGGGCCCTGCCATATCCGCACGCCGCATTACCTGCGCGGGGCGGAGGGGGTGGTGGAGAAGCATCTCGGTGCGTTCCCGAACCCCGAGGATCTGGCGTTCGCGCGGCCGGCTTCGCGGTTGAACCTGTATCATGTGCGCTTTGTGCCGCAGGCGATCTGGCCGGATGCGGGGGGTGAGGCGCTGGTGGTTGAGCTGTATGAAACCTGGCTGGAGGCGGCGTGATGAGCGAGGTGCTGGAGACTCCGTCTGACCGGCTGCTGGCGGCGGTGCGGCAGTTGCTGACGGACAAGGGCGTGGTGAGCCGGGAGGAGATTTCCGAGCGCATCCAGGCGACCGATGCCGCGACGCCGGCGCAGGGGGCCCGCATGGTGGCGAAGGCCTGGGTGGATCCGGCGTTCCGGGCGCGGATGCTGGCCGATGGCGCCAAGGCGGCGGAGGAGCTGGGCATTCCGATGCGCGGGATGCCGCCGCTGGGGGTGCTGGAGGATACCGCGGACGAGCACAACCTGGTGGTGTGCACCTTGTGCTCCTGCTACCCGCGGGCGGTGTTGGGGTATCCGCCGTTCTGGTTCAAATCTGCCGCGTATCGGGCGCGCGCGGTGCGCGATCCCCGTGGGCTGCTGCGGGAATTCGGCACCGAGCTGCCGCAGGCGGTGAAGCTGCGGGTGGTGGACAGCACGGCGGATTACCGCTGGATGGTGCTGCCGTTGCGGCCGGCGGGCACGGAGGGGTGGAGCGAGGAGCAGCTCGCCGCCGTGGTGCGCGAGGGCGACATGATCGGGGTGACGTTCCCGAAGGTATCGTGAAAAAGGAAGAAAGGCCTTCTTTTTCTGAAGAAAAAGAAGCAAAAAGACTTTATTCGTTCGCGGTTTCAGCTAAACGAATGAAGTTTTTTTTGCTTCTTTTTTGTTCACAAAAAAGAAGATTCTTGCTTCTATTGTCTTTGCTTTTGCTGCCAGCGGCATCGAGACCCGCCGTGGAAGCCGAAGGCGGCATGGTGGTGTCTGCCCAGCACCTGGCCACCCAGGCGGGTGTTGAGATCCTGCGCGCCGGGGGCAATGCCGTGGATGCCGCGGTGGCGGTGGGCTATGCGCTGGCGGTGGTGAACCCGTGTTGCGGGAACATCGGCGGTGGCGGGTTCATGACGTTGCGGCTGGTGGATGGGCGCACGACGTTCCTGGATTTCCGCGAGGTGGCGCCGGCGGCGGCGGTGCGGGACATGTATCTGGACGGTGCGGGCAACGTGGTGCCGCGGGCGAGCCTGGATGGCTGGCGGGCGGCGGGGGTGCCGGGGACGGTGGCGGGGCTGGAGGCCGCGCTGACGCAGTATGGCACCTTGCCCCGGGCGCAGGTGATGGCGCCGGCGATCCGGCTGGCGCGGGACGGGTTCGCGTTGGTGCGTGGCGATACCGACATCCTGGAAGCGGGGGCCGGGCGGCTGCGGCGGGATGCCGAGGCGGCCAGGATCTTCCTGAAGCCGGATGGCAGCGTGCCGAAGCCGGGGGAACGCCTGGTGCAGCCGGAGCTGGCGGCGGTGCTGCAGGCGATCGCAGCACGGGGGGCGGAGGCGTTCTACCAGGGCGAGCTGCCCGTGGCGCTGGAGGCGGCGGCCAAGGCTGGGGGCGGGGTGATCACGGCCACGGATTTCGCGGCCTACAAGGTGCGGGAGATGGCGCCGCTGAGCTGCCCGTATCGGAGCTGGGTGGTGGTTTCGGCGCCGCCACCATCCTCTGGCGGGACCGTGATCTGCATGGTGCTGGGGATTCTGGAGGGGTACGACCTGCGGGCGGCCGGGTTCAATTCGGCGCGCAGCGTGCACCTGATGACCGAGGCGCTGCGGCATGCCTATCTGGACCGGAACACGCATCTGGGTGATCCGGATTTCGTGAAGAACCCGCTGGAGCGGTTGCTGTCGCGCGATTATGCGGTGGCGATCCGCGAGAAGATCAACCCGGAGCGGGCTACGCCGTCGCGCGAGTTGGCGCCGGGGGTGGCGCCGCATGAGCGGCCGGAGACGACGCATTATTCCGTGGCGGATGCGGCCGGGAACGTGGTGGCGGTGACCTACACCATCAATGGCGGGTTCGGGGCCGGGGTGGTGGCACCGGGGACCGGGTTCCTGCTGAACAACGAGATGGACGACTTCACCGTGAAGCCCGGCGTGCCGAACCTGTTCGGGCTGGTGCAGGGGGAGGCGAATGCGATTGCGCCGGGGAAGCGGCCGCTTTCCTCCATGTCTCCCACCATCCTGCTGCGGGATGGGCAGCCGGTGGCGGTGCTGGGCTCGCCCGGCGGGTCCAGGATCATTTCCATCGTGCTGCAGGTGATCCTGAACCTGGTGGACCACGGGATGGAGTTGCAGGAGGCGGTGAACGCGCCGCGGGTGCATCACCAGTGGCTGCCGGATGAGCTGTTCGCGGAGACCAGGGCGCTTTCGCCGGATACGCGGCGGCTGCTGGAGGCGATGGGGCACAAGGTGACGGAGCAGGCGCCGTGGGGGGCGGTGGCGGCGATCCTGCGGCCGTGGCCCCGGGCCGCGGCACCTGTGGCGGGGGCGATTGTGCCGGACAGCGCGCTCTCGGGGCGGATGCGGCCCGGGTTCTTCTATGGCGCCAGCGACGACCGGCGGCCGGCGGGGCTGGCGGCGGGGCCGTGATGCCGGGGGGCTGAGGCCCAATCCTGTTTCCGTGGGGCTGGGCCCCAACGACGCCGTGGCCCAACGACGCCGTGACTGGGCGGCGCCGGAACCATGAATCCCGGCAATGCGTTGCCATACCGAACAGCCATGACGCCGGCCTGGCGCGGCCCTGAGGGGCCCCTGCCGCGGCGCGTAGGAGAGACGGTATGCGATGGCATGGATCTGCGGCCTTGGCCGCGCTGGCTTGCTTCACCGCCGCGGGGGCGTGGGCACAACCGGGGCCCCCGATGGTGCTGCCACGGGTGGTGGTGGTGCAACCCCCGACTGTGGTGACGGCGCCGCCGGTCATCATGATGGCGCCGACCGCGCCGCCAGCTCCGCAGGCCGAGGTGATCCCGCCGCCGCCGGAAGGGCGGGAGAAGGTGATCGTTTGGCAGCCCGGCCACTGGGCCTGGGTGAACGAGGTTTGGATGTGGGAGCCCGGGCAGAATGTGTCGCGCCCGAGCGAGACCTCCACCTGGGTTCCCGGGCAGTGGCAGTTGCAGCCCAGCGGCAGCTACATGTGGATCGGGGGGCGGTGGGGATGACCATGCAGCGCATGAGGATCCTGCTGTCCGCCCTGGCCGGGGTGGGGTTGCTGGCTGCGTGCCAGGGGCCGCCGCGGCCGCCGCCGGCGATCGTGGTGCAGCAGCCGGCCGTGATGGTGCCGGGGCCGCCGCCACCGGCGCAGGCCGAGCTGGTGCCGACGCCGCCGCCAGGGATGGCCGGCATCGTGTGGCAGCCCGGCCATTGGCAATGGACAGGCCAATCGCCGCAGCCGTGGCAGTGGGTGGCAGGCCGATACGAACAGGCGCCGGCGGGCCTGCGGATGTGGGTGCCGGGGCGGTGGGAGCAGGCGCCCGCGGGCGGTTGGGCCTGGATCGAGGGCCATTGGGCGGTGTGATGCGCCGGCTGCCGGTTCCTGCCCGGCGTTATCCCGCGGGCCGTGTGCCCGCTTCGGCCCTTTGTGGGGAGATGCGACCATGAACCTTGGAACCATTCTGATTGTTGTGCTGCTGCTGGCGCTGATCGGTGCATTGCCGAACTGGCAGTACAGCACGGGCTGGGGCTACTACCCGAGCGGCGTGCTGGGCACCGTGTTGATCGTGATCGTGGTGCTGATCCTGACGGGGCGCATGTAGCAGCCACCATGCCGTGCGCGGCGCCGGATGTGCTGGTGCCGCGCCAGACATTGGCCGATGGGCGGAGGGGGCAGGCGGCCGATGCAGGGCTGCTGGAGACATGCAGCCCCGGGCGCCCGGCGGGGGCCCTTCTGGCAGATCACCCGGACCTGGCTGCCGCGCTGAAGGCGCTGACCCGGCGGCCGGGGTACCGGCCGCCGGCACGCTCAGCGGGTGGGAACGGGGCGGGTGACGGCGGTCGGGCGGCCGGTATCCATCGTGCGGTCGATCGTGCGGCCGGTGGCGGTGCCGGGCGGGTTGCCGGGCATGCCGTCGGACTGCGACGGGTAGGCGCCGGAGACGTTGGTGCCGGAGGCGCGGTCGACCGCGCGGCTGGCTTCGGTGCCCGGCGGGTTCACGCGGGTGCCGTCGGACTGGGCGGGGTAGGCGCCGGAGACATTGGTGCCCGCGGCGCGGTCCATGGCGCGGCCGGCGGCGGTGCCGGACGGGTTGGTGCCCTGGGGTGCACAGGCGGCGAGGCCGGCGACGACCAGGGCGCAGGCGGTGAGACGCATGGAATGCATGGAGCTGGTTCCTTCGTGGTTCGGCCGCGACAGGTATCTGTTGCGCGGCCGGATCGCTTTCGCGGGTGGCGCGCGTGCGGCCCATGAGTGCAACGCGGCGCGTGGGCAGAGGTTGCAGCGCAACCGCGGCGGGGGGTGCGGCGTTGGCCCGGGGCAAGACAGATGGGAGGTTGCGATGCGCGGCGGTTTGTTGTGGCTGCTCGGGATCCCGATCCCGATCATCATCCTGCTGTACCTGTTCGGGGTGCTGTAGCGGACACGAAGAAGGGCGGTGCAGGGGAACCCCGCACCGCCCGTTCCATGCCGGGCCGGATCAGCCGCGGCGCAGCGTGTCGTAGCTGAAGGCCGGGCGGCCCTGCAGCGTTTCCTTGCTGGCGTTCGGCATGATGATCCGCTCGCGCACGGTGTTCCAGTGCAGCTCGCTCAGCGGGATGGCAACGAGGCGGCCGCCCATGCCAAGGAAGCCGCCGACCTGGATGACGGCCACCGGGCCCTGCATGGCGCCGGGGGGCATGGTGCTTCCAGGGCTGGGGCTGGTGGCACCCATGGCGGTGGGCGTGGCGAGGATGATGTCGTCCACCTCGCCGATGCTTTCGCTGCGGTCGTTGTAGACGTTGGCGCCGATCAGCTGGGACAGGCGCGGGCGGTGCATGACGATCGCGTCTGCCGGCACTGTGCCCATCATGATGCCCATGCCGGTGCCGGGCATGGTGGTGATGCCAGGCGTGGTGGCACCTGGCGTGGTTGTGCTGGGCGTGGTTGTGCTGGGCGTGGTTGTGCCCGTGGTGCCGCCGGGGGCCTGGGCCAGTGCGGGGCCCGCGGCGAGGGCGGCGGCGAGGGCGATGGGCAGGCGTTGCAGAAGGAACGTGTCCTTGCGCTTCATGATGGAATCCTCTCTGGCGTTCGGCAGCCCGGCGCGGGTGGGCGCTGCGGTGGGCACACGGGCTGCGTGGATGGCAAACGCACGCATCGAGGCGGGGTTGCATCCGCACCGCTTCCCGCGCGTACACGAAAGGCCTGGCCGCGCAGGGCCGGTCAGCGCCCCGTGATGCCGCGGATGAGCAACTGCACGATGCTGCCGCAGAGCGTTCCGGCGGGGCGGTCGGGGTGGAAGATGCGCATCATGTCCCCGAGTATCGTTGCGGTGCCGATTTCGTGCAGCGCGCGGCGGCGGATGGTCAGGGCTTCCAGCGCGACCTTGTCTGTCTTGCGGCGGCCGAGGGCGAACAGGATCGTGGCGATGATGACATCGCCCAGCGCCACCCAGAGCATGGCGGCGGGAGTGCCGGTGCGGGTGGCGAGCCACGCCACGGCTGCGACATGGAGCATTGCGAGAGCGAACAGGACGAACAGCGTGGCCGCGGCGATCATCGCCGTGTTGCGCGCGATCCGCTTGCCTTCCTGCTTCAGGCGCAGCAGCTCCGCCTGGGCGGCAACCTCCAGCAGCGTTGCGCTGGCCAGCACCGTTCAGCGCCGCATCAGCGCGGCGAACACGAAGCCGGCAAGGGCGGCGACGCCGATGGCGGTGAGCGGCTGTTCGCGCACCGTGCCGGAGAGGCGGTTCACCTGGTGGCGCACCGTGTCGCTGGCGGCCAGGGCGGCGGCCTCCGCCTGGTCGGCGAGCGCGGTGACGGCGGGGGCGACGCGGTTGTGCAGCAGCATGTCCACCTTCTCGCGCAGGGCGGCGATTTCGGCATGGGCGTCGGTGCTGTAGGGGGTGGATGAGGATGAGCCGGACATCGAAGTCTCCTGAAAAGGCGGTGCACCGTCAGCGACGCTTGCATTCGGTTCGCGGCGCGCATTCGCCTGCGGCCCGCACGAAGGCGCAACGCGCCGGACCGTGGCGCGTTGCATGCCGACCTCAATGATTCCGGGAAGGGTCCCGCGATGGCTCCGTGCCGCCGGCCGGCATGGTGCGGCTGTTCGCGCCGCCCGATGCGGCGGAGGCGGTGTTCAGCCCGTTGCCGGACGGAGAGAGGGCGCAGGGCGCTCCGGGTGCATCTCTGTCGTGACGTCGATGTCCATCGGCATGGCGTCGCTGGGCGTGCCGGTGAAGCTGCCGGCCATCGGGATGGCCTGTTCCGGGGTGCGGGTGCTGGCGACGCGCACGAGATGGGTGCCGGCGAGCAGGCCGTTGGTGGGGTCGTATTCCACCCAGCCGGCGCCGGGCAGGTAGATGCTGCACCAGGCATGGGTGGATCCGCCGCCGACCATGCCTTGCGTGCCGGTGTCGTAGAGGTAGCCGGTGACGAAGCGGGCGGCGAGGCCGAGGGAGCGGGCGGCCTCCATCATCAGCAGGGCGAAATCCCGGCAACTGCCGGTGCCGGTTTCCAGGGTTTGCGTGGGCGGCTGGGTGCCTTCCTCCGCACGGGCGGCGTAGGTGAAGCCGTTGCGGATCGCCTGGGTCATGGTTTCCAGCAGGCCCAGCGTGCGCATGCGGCCGTTGGAGAAGCGGCGCGCCCAGCCATCCACGAGGCGCGCGGGATCGGGCACCTGGCGTTCGGCGAGGCGGGCGAGATCGGGCATTTCGTCGGACGCATAGGAGAAGGGGAAGAACTCCGCGGCCGGGTCCAGCGTGGCGCGCGGCAAAGCGGGGCCGGCGGGGTAGTGGGTGAGGTCCAGGCGGGAGGTGATGGAGAGGTGGTCGGTTCGCGCCTCCTCCGGCCATTCGAGGATGCAGATGGAGTTGCCGAAGACGTCATGCGCCCAGCGTGTGGTCGCCGGGGGCGGGTCGATCGTGAGGGTGGCCGCGTGCAGGCGCAGGTCGTGGCTATCCTGCGGGCGGACCATCAGGCGGTGCGGGCCGAGGGCCACGGGGGTGCGGTAGCGGTAGCGTGTGGCATGGGTGATCCGCAGCTCGGGCATGGGGGAGGCTCCTGTCGGGCGGCGGGGCTGCGGCGATGACGCGCAGCAGGACGTGGCGGCGCAGACGGGCGCCGGCGGTGGTGCTGGAGGTGAGTGCCACCAGGGCGGGGGCAAGGATGAGGCCGGCGAGGACCGGGGCCATCCAGGCGGCGAGCAGCGGGGCGACGGCGGGGGCCAGCGCGAACAGCGGCAAGCCTAGCACGACATGCGGCGCCGCGAAGCGCATGGCTTCCCCCTGGCCCAGGCGGGGCCCGGACGCTGGCGGTGCTGTCGTGGATGTCGCTTTTGGTGGGGATGGCCACCGGCGTGATCTCGCCGTGCCGGTCAATGCAGCCTGCCGCATTGGCACCGGACGACCACGCGCCGTGGGGGTGGCGGCGGTGGCCGTCCGGTGGTGCGGGGCGGGAAGCCGAGAACCGCACGGTCTCTCAATGCACGCGACGGCCGTGGGTTCCGTCGCGTGCCGTTCAGCGACGCGAGAGCAGGAAGCCGGTGAACAGGCCGAGGGCGGCGGCGGCGAACACGGTGGTGACGGGATAGTCGCGGATGCGGCGCGCGGCTTCCTCCGCCATCATCTCCCCGGTGTGCTGCACGGCGCCGCCGTACTCGCCCGCGGCGTGCATGGCGCGGCGGCCCTGGCCGGTGGCGAGGGTGATGGCATCGTCCAGCCCGTGGCGGGCTTCCGTGGCCATGGACTGCATGCGGTTGTGAACGTTGGGCATGGGGTTCTCCTGGGTGTGGGACCGCAGGGCAACGCCGATGCCGGTGGGGGGTTCCGAAAGTGTTGCGGAAGCGGATCAGCTACGAACGATGAAGCTGGCCGGGAAGGTCAGGGTCCAGTGCAGGCCTGCCGGCAGGTACTCGGCCTTCACCTCGCCCTGCACGCCGCGGGCCACGGTGCGCTCGATGACCAGCCGGCCGAAGCCGCGGCGGGCGGGCGGGGCGACGGGCGGGCCGCCGACCTCATGCCAGGTGATTTCCACCTTCTCCCCGCTCTCGCCGCTGCCGGGCAGCAGGCGCCAGGCGATGACGACGCGGCCGCCGGGGGCCGACAGCGCACCGTAGCGCGCGGCGTTGGCGGCGAGTTCGTGCAGCGCCATGCCGATATGCTGCGCGGCATCGGGCTGCAGGTGCAGCGGCGGGCCGGTGATCTCGGTTTGCGAATCCGTGATGTCGGCGAAATGGCCGAGCTGGGAGCGCACCAGGGCGCGCAGCGAGGCGCCGGACCAGTCTTCCTGCACCAGCAAATCGTGCGAGCCGGCCAGCGATTGCAGGCGGGAGGAGAAGCGGGTTTCGAAATCGGCCACCGAGGTGGCGTTGTTGGCGGTCTGGCGGGTGATGGCCGCGATCACCGCGAGCAGGTTGAGCGAGCGGTGGGTGACCTCGCGCATCAGCAGGCGGATGCGGGTTTCCTGGTCCTTGTAGTGCGTCACGTCGATCGCGGCTGCGATGATGCCGGTGATGGCGCCGCTGTCGCTGCGCATGGGCTGCACGGAGAGGTCGAGCCAGCGTTCCGTGCCGCCATGCACCACGCGGATCTCGCGCCGGGCGGGATCGCCGCTGTCTGCCACGGCGCGCTTCAGCGCGGTGACGGAGGCCATGGAGGGATCGGGGTTCACCTGTTCGTCGGTGCGGCCCACCATTTCGTCTGCGGTATGGTTGTATTCACCCTTGCTGATCCAGGTGAAGCGCAGCGCGCGGTCTTGCAATGCGACGGTGACGCCGGTGGCGCTGAGCGCGATCTCGAAGCGCAGGCTCACTTCGGTGAGGGCGCGGGTGCGTTCGGCCACGCGCTGGTCGAGCGTGGCGGAGAGGTCGTGCAGCCGGGTCTCCCGCAGGGCGAGCTGGCGCACATGGCGGCGCGTGTCGCACAGCAGCAGCACGGCCAGGGCGGTGGCCAGGAGCAGGCAGGCGACGATGGCGAACACCACCTGGGTGCCGAGGCGGCGCTGCTGCAGGGCCAGCCGGTCGAGTGCGATGTTGGTGGTGGCGACCATCCGGGCTGCGGTGGCCTGTGCCTCTGCCATGGCCTGGCGGGCGGCGGGGTCGCGCAGGGATGCGGCCGGGGGCGTGGCGGTGCGGTCGGCCGCGGCCTGCAGTTGCGCCTGGGCCTGGCGCACGGCATCGCGCAGGGCGCTGCCTTCGGGGCCCGGGAGTGGTGCAAGCAGGGTATCGAGCCGCGCGGCCGCGGCCTGCAAGGCGGCCCGCTCTGGTGGCTCGTGGGTGAGGAGCAAGGCGCGCTGGGCGGATTCCACCGCCATCAACCCTTCCACAACAGCAACAGTTGTGCGCCGTGCCTCGGTGGTGGCCAGCACGGCGTCGCTGGAGCGGATGGTGCGCCAGGCGAGATAGGCAGCCAGCACGCAGGCCAGCGCCAGCAGCAGGAAGCCGCCCGCCGCGGCCAGCAGCGAGCGCCGGCGCTGGCGCAGCACGGGCAGGAGGCCGGGCAGGTTCGGCCGCGGGCTTTCGGCGCCGGGCTGGGTTTCGCTTTCGGCTTGCATGACCCCCCCTTTGCTGCCGGGCATCGCGGCCTGGTGGCCGCGCTGGGTGGGGTGGGTCAGGCGGTGGCGGAGGGCGTGGCCGCCAGCGTGGCGCGCCGGTCGAAGAACAGCGCCTGGGTGATGATCGCCTTCACCGCATCGGTGCGGAACGGCTTGGTGATGAGGAAGGTGGGCTCCGGCCGGCTGCCGGTGAGCAGGCGTTCGGGATAGGCGGTGATGAACACCACGGGCACGCTGCACACGGCCAGGATCTCCTTCACCGCATCCAGGCCGTTGCTGCCATCGGCCAGCTGGATATCCGCCAGCACCAGGCCGGGGCGATGGTCCGCCATCGCGTCCACGGCTTCGGTGCGGGTGCGCGCCACCTGCAGCACGCGGTGGCCGAGGCTGGTGACGACGGCTTCGAGATCCATGGCGATGATCGGCTCGTCCTCGATGATCAGCACATCGGTGGAGAGGTGCGCGGCGATCTCGCTGCTGGCCATGCCGAGCAGTGCCTGGATATCCGCCCGCGGGCGGCCCATGACCTCGGCCATCTCCTCCGTGCTGAAGCCCTCCAGCGCGTTCAGCAGGAAGGCGACGCGAGGGAGCGGGGTGATGGCCTCCAGCCGGCTATGGGTGGTTTGCATCAGCCGGTTCTCGGGGTCGGCGGTGCCGTCCTGGTTGACCGGGATGGAGCCCCAGATGCGCAGGAAGGCGCGGAACAGCGAGAGGCGCGTGGGGGCCGGGTCGCCGGCGCCGGTGCCTTCCACCACGGCTTCCAGCGTGGCGGCGACATAGGCATCGCCGCTGGCCTGGCTGCCGGTGAGGGCGCGGGCGAAGCGGCGCAAATACGGAATATGTGAGGCAATGGAAGAAACAATGTTCATGAGGCTCCCCTGTGACAGCCGCGGGTCCCCCGGCGTGGCAGCCTTACCAAAGGGGGGGGCAGGCCGCCACATGGCGTGGGAACCCCGGGGCTGCTGGCGCGTTCACTAATGCGAGATATTCGGAATGGCCGGCATGAGTATTGTACCGCAGGCGTTAGGAAGGGCCGGGGACGCCCGGTTTCACAGGGAGGTGCAGATGGATCAGCGTAAGCCCGCCGCGCCGGTGCCGGCCCCCGGGATGTCCCGCGAAGGCGAGGCGGAGGGGGATGCGGCAGTGCAGGGCGAGCCGCATAACGGTGCATCGGCCGTGCCCGCGCAGGCGGTGGAGCTGCTGATCAGCCGCCAGCTTCGCGCGATCTATGATGAGGTGGTGAGCGAGCCGGTGCCCGACCGGTTCGTGAAGCTGCTGGAGGAGCTGGAGCGCAAGCGGAGCGGATCATGACCCTGGCCGAGGGCATCAGGGTACCTGCGGCGGAGGAGAAACCCCGCCCTGTGGTGACCGAGGCGCAGCGCGCGGCCAGCAAGGACGCGCTGCTGGCGGCGGTGCCCAAGCTGCGCGGCTTCGCGGTTTCGCTGTGCGGGCGCACGGCGCGTGCCGATGACCTGGTGCAGGAAGCGCTGGTGAAGGCGTGGGCCAACCTCAATTCGTTCCAGCCCGGCTCCAACATGGTGGCATGGCTGTGCACCATCCTGCGCAACGAATTCTACTCCGAGTTCCGCAAGCGCCGGCACGAGGTGGGCGACGAGGAAGGCCGCTTCGCCGCGCGCCTGGCCGCCAAGCCGGCGCAGGAGGGGCATATGCGCCTGCTGGAGTTCCGCGATGCGCTGGCGCTGCTGGCCGATGAGCAGCGCGAGGCGCTGATCCTGGTGGGCGCCTCCGGCCTGTCCTACGAGGAGGCGGCGGCGATCTGCGGCTGCGCGGTCGGCACGATGAAGAGCCGGGCGAGCCGGGCGCGGGCGAAGCTGGCGGAGATCCTGCAACTGACGCCGCAGAACCCGATGGAGTCCGACCGGGCCTGGGATGCGGCGGTGGACAAGGCCTGGACCGCGCGCGGCCCAGGCGAGGGATAGGAGGGCGAGATGGCGAAGCCGACGGACAAGCCCGTGCCTGAAATGGTGCCGAACGCGCCGCCCATCCCCAAGGTGGAGCAGCCCGATCCCACCTCGCCCGAGTTCCAGAGGGAGGCCCGCGAGGAGATCGCCAAGGAGAAGCTGGACCCGTGAGCGGGCCGGAGAGCCTCGCCGGCCATCGCGTGCTGGTGGTGGAGGATGAGGAGCTGATCGGGCTGATGCTGGTGGAATTGCTGGAGGAACTCGGCGCGGCGGTGGCCGGGCCGGCCGGCTCGGTGGCGGAAGCGTTGCAGCTGGTGGAACGGGAAACGCCAACCAGCGCGCTGCTGGATCTCAGTCTGCGGGGCGAGGCGGCGTATCCGGTGGCGGATCGGCTGCTGCAGCTGGGCGTGCCGTATGTGTTCATCACCGGCTATGCCCAGGGGCACCTGGTGGCGCGGCATGGGCATGCGCCGGTGCTGAGCAAGCCCTTCGGGGCGGAGCAGTTGGTGGCGGCACTGGCGCGGGCGGGTTGGATGGCGCCACGCGACTGATGCCGGC
>JAIXTK010000177.1 GCA_027483995.1 Acetobacteraceae bacterium | reverse complement strand
TGGAGATCGCCGGCCTCGAAGCGGCACCCAACTGGAAGCGCGCCGAGGTGCTGCGCGACTATGCGCTCGCCACCTGGCCCGCCCTGCCGCGCGACCTCAGGCCGGAGCAGGTGAAGGTGTGGATGGGCCACCGCCCCTCCATGCCGGACAGCCTGCCGGTGATCGGCCCGGCCAGCGGTTGCGCCGATGTGGTGCATGCCTTCGGGCACGGGCATATCGGCCTGGCCGCCGGCGCCACCACGGGGCGGCTGGTGGCCGATCTCGTGTCCGGCACAACGCCGGTGATCGACCCCGCGCCCTATTCGCCTGCCCGCTTCCGCTAGGAGCCGAACGATGGATCTTCCCACCCTGCCGCCACGCCGCACCGGCACGCTCGCCCGCCCTGGCTCCACCCTCTACTACGAGGTGACAGGCAGCGGCCCGGCGGTGGTGTTCGCCCATGGGCTTGGCGGCAACCACATGTCCTGGTGGCAGCAGGTGGCGCATTTCGCGCCGCGCTACACCTGCGTCACCTTCGCCCATCGCGGCTTCGCACCCTCCACCGCCATCGAGGGCGGGCCGAACCCGGCCGACTATGCCGATGACCTTGCCGCCCTGGTGAGCCATCTGGACCTGCCGGATTTGCGCATCGTCGGGCAATCGATGGGTGGCTGGACCGCGATCGAATACGCGCTGCGCCGCCCGCCGGCGCTGAAGGGCATCGTACTGGCCGCCACCACCGGCAGCATCGACGTGAAGAAGATCCGCGAGCCCGAGCTTTCCATGCTGAAGGACTGGGCGGAGTTCGGCGAGGCACTCGTGCCCAAGCTGTGGGAAGCCGGCATGCACCCGGCCTGCGGCGCCCGCATGGCCGCGGAACAGCCCGCCATGCACCTGCTGTATCGCCAGATCGATGGCCTGAACGCCCATTGGGACAAGGAGGCACTCCGCCGCCGCCTGATGGAAAGCCGCACTCGCCCGCCGGAGGATCTGCGCAAGGTGGCCTGCCCGATCCTGTTCGTGCCAAACGACGAAGACGTGGTGATGCCGCCCTTCGCCTCGGATGCCATTGCCGCGGTGGTGCCGGGCGCGGAGGTGGCGCACATCGCGGATGCCGGCCATTCCGGCTATTTCGAGCGCCCCGCCGAGTTCAACCGCATCGTGGGCGCCTTCCTGGAGAAAACCAGGTAGCGCGCCCAAACGGATAAAGTCTTTTTTGCTTCTTTTTTCTTCAGAAAAAAGAAGATGCTTCCTTTGCTTCCCACGTTGGGCAGCCATGCAATGGTTGTGCCCGGGCCACGGCTTCGCCATGGTGCGCCGCGCTGACGAAGGGAATGCCTGCATGAGTGCCACAGATCGCCGCCCCGACGCAGGTTGCGCCGCGCGGCCATCCGCGCGCCGCGGCTGACCCCTGGGGCCACCGGCCCCATCTTTCCTTCGAACGCAAAGGCGGGCCCGTGGGCCCGGACGACCATGATCCTGTTCCTGACCCAACGCGGGTTCCCCTGGCGGGACCTGCGCGAGACCCTCACCCTCGCCATTCCGCTGATCGCAGCCCAGATGGCGCTGTTCGCGCAGCATACGGTGGATGTGCTGCTGGCAGGCCATCTCGGCGCGCGGGTGCTGGGCATCGTGGCGATCGGCACCAATGCCTGGGGCGTGGCGCTGATGGGCATTGTCGGCCTGATGATGGCGCTGCCGCCGGGGGTGGCACAGCTGGATGGGGCCGGGCGGCGCGGCGAGATCGTGCCGCTGTTCCGCCAGGCGCTGTGGCTGGCGCTGTTCGTGGGCGTGGCGGTGAGCGGGCTGGCCTGGCTGGTGGCGCCCTTCGTGGTGGGGCTGCTCGGCATCGATGCCGCGGTGACGGCGGAGACGGTGGCTTTCCTGCGCGTGCTGAGCCTGACGGCCCCGGCGGTGGCGGTGTTCTGTGCCTGCCGCGGGCTGACGGACGGCATCTCCCGCCCGCGGGTGAGCCTGTGTTTCGGCCTGCTGGGGCTGGCGGTGCTGGCGCCGCTGGGCTGGGTGCTGATGTATGGCAAGCTGGGCCTGCCGGCGCTGGGCGCGATGGGCTGCGCCTGGGCGAACGTGACGGCGATGTGGGTTTCCGCGCTGAGCTACCTCACCTATGTGCGCTTCAGCGGTGTGGCGCGGGGGCTGGGTTGGGAGGTGGCCGGCATCCTGCCGCGCCGGGCCGCCATGATGGCGCTGTTGCGCGTGGGCGCGCCGATGTCGGCCAGCGTGATGCTGGAGGCCGGCGTGTTCGCCGCCGCGGCGCTGGTGGTGGCCAGCTTCGGCGAGGTGGCGGCCGCCAGCCACCAGATCGCACTGAACGTGGGCGCGCTGAGCTTCATGATCCCGCTGGGGCTCTCCATGGCGGTGACCGTGCGCGTGGGCAACGCGGTGGGGCGTGGCGACCCCGCGGGGGTGCGCCGCGCTGGGGTGGTGGGCATCGGCACCGCGCTGGCGACGCAGAGCGTGCCGGCGGCGCTGATGTGGCTGCTGCCGCTGCAGATCGCGGCCCTCTACACCAGCGATCCCGCGCTGATCGCCGGGGCCGGCAGCCTGCTGGTGCTGGCGGCGCTGTTCCAGCTGTCGGATGGGGTGCAGGTGGCGGCGATGGGTGCACTGCGCGGGCTGAAGGACACGCAGATGCCGATGCTGATCGCCGCCTTCTCCTACTGGGGCGTGGGCATGCCGGCCGGCTGGCTGCTGTGCTTCCAGGGCGGCATGGGCATTGGCGGCATGTGGGTGGGGCTGATCCTGGGCCTGACCTTCGCCGCGGTGCTGCTCACGGCGCGGTTCCACCTGCGCACGCGCGGGCGGGTGGCGGTGCCGGCGCTGGCCGGATAGGTTTGGTTCAAAGCAGACCGGGGGCCGAACCGACGTGACCATCCTTGCCATCCGCCATGGCGGCGCCAACGCGATCGCCGATTACGGCCCGCACTTCGCTGAATTCGCCCCGCAACTGGAATTGCGGCTGTGGGACGACCCGGCGCTGGATCTCGCCGCCGTGGACTACGTGCTGATGTGGGGGCGCGACCCGGAGCGGCTGGCGAAGATGGTGAACCTGAAGGCGATCTTCAGCCCCGGCGCGGGGGTGGAGCACATCGTGAACGACCCCACCTGGCCGCAGCACGTGCCGCTGGTGCGCATGTTCACCGATGGCTTCGCGCGGCGGATGGGGGAATACGCGATCCTGGGCGCGCTGGCGCTGATGAAGGATTTGCCGCGCAACATCGCCGGCCAGCAGGCGCGGCACTGGGACCAGTTCGACCCCGAGCCGATCGCGCCGGAGGTGCGGGTGGGCGTGATGGGCATGGGCAACCTGGGCAGCGTGACCGCGAAGATGATGCAGGCGTTTGGCTTCCCGGTGTCCGGCTGGTCCGCCAGCCGCAAGGACATCCCGGGGATCACGAGCTTCGCGGGGATGGACGAGTTGCCGGAATTCCTGGCGCAGACGGATATGCTGGTGATGGTGCTGCCGGATACCGCGGCGACCAAGGGCCTGATGAACGCCGAACGCTTCGCCATGATGCCGAAGGGTGCGGGCGTGGTGAATGCCGGGCGCGGGCCGCAGCTGGTGCTGGCGGATCTGATGGCGGCGCTCGATTCCGGCCACCTGCATGGCGCCTTCCTGGATGTGTTCGCGCCCGAGCCGCCGCCGGCCGATCATGCGGTGTGGGGCCACAAGCGCATCATCATGACCCCGCACAACGCCGCCTTCGACACGCGGCGGGAGCGGGCGCGCTATGTGGCAGGCGCCATCCTCGCGCATGGGCGCGGCGAGGCGCTGCCCAATCTGTACCAGGCGGGCAGGGGTTACTGACCCCAGCCAGAAGGTGCCCCGAAGCCCGCGGCTGCAGTCCGCGGCTTCGGGGCGGTTTGGCTACTGGGCCGACATCATCATGTCGGACGCCATCTTGCCGTTCGGCATGCGGTAGTCCTCGACCAGGTAGAGCTTGCCGCCGCTCATCACCAGAATCTGGCCGGCGGTCACCTGCTTGCCCTTCTGGACCATCGCATCCAGCGCAGCGCGGTCGGTCACCGCCCGCGTCATCATGCGCCCATCGGTCATGACGACCATCACCTGCGTATCACGCAGGCTCATGCCTTCGCCCTGTGCGAGCGCGGGGCCGGCAAGTGCGGTGGCGGCGGCGAGCGCCAGCATGGTCGACTTGATAAAGCTCATTGCTTCGTTCCTTCCTTGTGTCGCCGGCATCCGAGACAGACGAACTGGTACCGCGCCGGCATTGCGGGCAGGTTCGTTTGGAAAGTGGGCAGCAGGCGGGGTTTGGTGCCGGCAGGTTTGCCGGACCATTTCGCATGCGATGCACCTGATGGAGTTGCCGAGTGGCGTCTTCACCCTTTCCGAGTGAAGGACATGTCTTGCGGCGGCGCGTTACGCGCGCCCTTTATACTACGTCGAATTGTGCGAGACGCCCGAACTGGGCGTTGGGCTTTCAGTGGCTCTTGCGGCCCAGCCGGTCCACCACGGCCAGCAGCACGGCGGAGAGCACGAAGACCATGTGCACGCCCGACATCACCACCAGCTTCTCCGTCTCCGTGTTCATCATGAAGCCGCGCAGCAGGTGGATGGCGGAGATCATCACGATCGACAGCGAGACCTTCAACTTCACGTTGCCGCTATCCATCTTGCCGAGCCATTCCGGCTTGGCGGTTTCGTCGGCGATGTCGATGCGGGAGATGAAGCTCTCGTAGGAGGAGATCGCCACCATCACCAGCAGGTTGGCGACGAGGCAGAGATCGAGGATGGCCAGCAGGATCAGCACCATCTCCGATTCCGGCAGGGTGAGGATGCCGCCGAACAGGTGCACCAGTTCGCGGCCCACCATCACGTAGATGGCGATCACCGAGGCGATCAGCGCCACGTAGAGCGGCAACAGCAGCCAGCGCGTGCCGAGGAGCAGGGATTCGATCATGCGGTCCATGCGCCGCAGGATAGCGCCAAGGCAGTGGGTTGACGACAGGGCCATGCCGCCGCACATCGCGGCGCCTGCGGAGGGAACAACCGATGAGCTATGCCGATATCCTGATCACCGGTGGCCGCATCTGGCGCGGGCTGCGCGAGGGCTTTGCGGAGGCGCTGGCGATCCACAATGGCCGCGTGGTGGCGGTGGGCGCGCGCGATGCCGTGGCGGCGCTGGCCGGGCCCGGCACGAAGCGGATCGACCTCGGCGGGCGCCTGGCGCTGCCGGCGTTCAACGACAGCCACCAGCATCTGCTGCCGATGGGGCTGGGCATGGGCCAGGTGAATCTGCGCGCGCCGGCGGTGAACAGCCTGGATGCGCTGCTCACCCGCATCCGCGAGGCCGCGACGGCGGCGCCGAAGGGCGGCTGGATCGTGGGCCGCGGCTGGGACGATACGGAGCTGCGCGAGAACCGCTACCCGACCGCCGATGAGCTGGAGGCGGCGGCCCCCGGCCATCCCGTGCTGGCGGTGCGCACCTGCGGGCATGCCGCGGTGGCGAGCCGGACAGCGCTGGCGCTGGCGGGGATCACGGACGAAACGCCCGATCCCGCCGGTGGCGCGATCGAGCGGCGCGAGGGGCGGCCGAATGGGGTGCTGCACGAAAGTGCCATCCGCATGGTGCGCGCCCACATCGCAAAGCCGACCGACGCGCAGCTGGTGGATGCGATCGAGCGGGCAGGGCGGCACATGCTCTCCCAGGGCTTCGCCGCCGTGATGGACGCCAATGTCGGCATGGTGGCGGGCATTCGCGAGGTGGCTGCCTATCACGCCGCCCATGCCACCGGCCGCCTGCCGGTGCGTGTGTGGGGCTGCCTGGCCGGCAATCCCGATGGGATCGCCGATGAGGTGTGGGCGCGCGGCATGCGGCCGATGGATGGCGACGACATGCTGCGCTG
>JAIXTK010000054.1 GCA_027483995.1 Acetobacteraceae bacterium | reverse complement strand
TCAGCTCCGCCTTGTACTTCTCGCCCTTCGCCTCGAAGACGGCGATCCCCTCGTCGCGGTCGATCCCGCTGCGCACGACGGGGGCGTTGCGCGCCACGATCTCGCGCATCTTGGCCTCGATCGCGGCGAAGTCCTCGGTGGTGAACGGCTCGTTGCGCGCGAAGTCGTAGTAGAAGCCGTTCTCGATCGAGGGCCCGATCGTCACCTGCGTGCCGGGAAACAGCTCCTGCACCGCCTCGGCCAGCACGTGGGCGCAGTCGTGGCGGATCATCTCCAGCGCCACCTCGTCCTTGCGCGTCACGAACACCAGGTTCGCATCGGCCTCGATCACCGTGGAGAGATCAACCAGCTTGCCGTCGATCTTCATGGCAAGGGCGGCACGTGCGAGGCCGGGCCCGATGGCGGCCGCCACGGTAGTGCCCGCAACCGGCGCGTCGAACGAGCGCACGGAGCCGTCGGGCAGCGTGATGGCGGGCATCTGGGTCTCCTCTGGGGCGAAAAATGGCCGAACTGTATCGCCCTAGGGCAGCGCCGCTGCAACCCTCTCAACTGTCAGGTCCGCCAACACGGGAACGCGGATCACGGTCGGCCAGCTGCCACCCGGCCCGCGCGGCGCGGTCATGGTGGGGTCGCTGTCGTGGGAGAACAGCACCACGGCCGGGCAACCGGCGGCAGCGGCGATATGGGTCGGCCCGGTATCGTTGCCCACCACCAGCGCGGCCCGGGCGGCGATGGCAAAGATATCCAGCAACGCCGTCTTTGCCGTCAGATCGATCGCCTCCGGGCAAGCCACCAAAATCTCGGCGGCCAGGGGCACCTCCTCCTTCCCCCCGATCACCACCGGCACCAGGCCGCGCCCCATCAGCACCCGCGCCAGTTCGCCATACCGCGAAGCCGGCCAGCGCTTGCCGGGCCGATGGGCGGAGGCACCTGGCACCAGCAGCGCGAAGCGGTCGGGCAGGGCGGGCGTGGGCCGCTGCGTCAGGAACGACAGGTCCGGGGTGGGGAAATCGGTGATCCCCGCAATCCCCAGCTGGTCGCGCTGCCGCTCGATCGTGTGCATGCGCTCCCGCGCCGGCCCGCGCTGCGCAAAACGGGCACCACGCACGTGGCCAGACCAGTCCGGCCGCCCGGCCAGATTGAAATACCACCCGGAGCGCCCGGAGGTCTGCAGGTCGTACACCAGGTCGAACCCCGCCAGTTGGCGCCGCAGCCGCAGCAGCCCCGCGAGGTTCCAGGCCGCCGGCCGTTCGTCGATCGCCACCCGGTCGAACCAGGGCGCGGCCGAAGCCAGGGCGGCAAAGGGCCGCGCGGTCAGCAGGGTAATCTCCGCCCCGGGATGATGCGCCCGTATCGCCGCAAACGGCCCAAAGGACATCACAACGTCCCCCAGCGCACCCAGACGGATCACAAGAACACGCATCAAACGGCAACGTGATCGAATTGTCTGGCACCAGCGCAAAGTCGGAAAAGTCTTTTTGCTTCTTTTTCTTCAGAAAAAGAAGGCGCTTCCTTCCTCACCCCAGAACTTCCCGATACACATCCAACGTCGCCGCCTGCATCGCCGCGGTCGTGAACCGCGCATGCACCATCGCCCGCGCCTGCTCCCCCATCTCCAGCCGCGTCGCCAGGGGCTGCGCCAGCACCTGGTCCAGCATTCCGGCCAGTTCATCGGGGTCGTTCGGCCGCACGCGCCAGCCGGTCACGCCATGCGCCACGGTTTCCACCGCCCCGCCATGGTCGGTCGCGATCACCGGCCGCGCCATCGCCTGGCCCTCGATCACCACGCGCCCGAAGGCTTCGGGCTGGATGGAGGCGTTCACCACCACGTCGGAAAGCTTCAGCGCCGCCGGCATGTCGTCCACGTTTCCCACGATGCGCACCCGGTGCTCCACGCGCAGCCGGCGGGCCAGGGCCGCGAGTTCCTCGGCATAGGCGTGGCGCCCCTGGTCGGAGCCGGCCAGCACCACCACGGCCTCCGTGTTGCGCAGCCGGGCGAGCGCCTGGATCAGCACGCCCTGTCCCTTCCAGCGCGTCAGCCGGCCCGGCAGCAGGATGATCGGCTGGCCATCCTCCACCCGCCAGGCCCGCGCCAGCCGCGGCACCCGGTCCCCGTTCACCTTCGCGGGCTCGAACTGGGACACATCCACCCCGCGCGGGATCATGCGGATGCGCGCCGGCGGCACGCCATGGCGCTGCTGGATCAGCTCGGCGATGAAGCCGCTGATGGCGATCACCAGCGTGCCGCGCGCCATGACGGAGTTGTACCAGCGCTTGCCGGGAAACCCCTCGCTATAGGTGCCGTGATAGGTGGTCACGAACGGCACGCGTGTGCGCTTCGCCGCCAGCCACGCCGCCCAGGCCGGCGCGCGGGAACGAGCGTGAACAATGTCCACCTTTTCGCTGCGGATCACCTCCTCCAGCAGCGCGGCATTGCGCCAGATGCGCCAGGGATCGCGGGAGGCGAGCGGCAGGGTCACGTGGTCCGCACCCAGCCGCAGCAGGTTCGGCACCAGCCGCCCGCCGGCGCTGGCCACCATGGCGCGCCCACCGGCGGCATGGATGGCGGAAGCGACTTCCAATGTGCCGCGCTCCACCCCGCCGGTTTCGAGCGCGGGCAGCACCTGCAGCACGGTCGGGTAGCGACTCGCGGGATCGTTCATGCCTCGGGCTATATCATGCTGGCGCGGGCAACCCAGCCCTGCCGTGCCGCCCTACCGTGCGCCGGTTTCCCGCGATAGCGTCCGCGCCATGGATCGGGCCACCCGTCGGCGGGCAATTCTGTGCGTCATGGCGGCCTCGGGCCTCTATACCGTCTCCGCCGCGCTGGTGAAGGCGCTGGCCACCGGCTACCCGGCGGTGGAAATGATGTTCTTCCGCAGCCTGGTCGTCGGCGTGGTGATGCTGCCGATCCAGCTGCGCGCGCATGGCGTGCAGGCGCTGCGGCCCAAGAAGCCCATGGGCCATGTCTGGCGCCTGATCTTCGGCTTCATCGGCATGCTCACCGCCTATTACGGCTACAGCGCCCTGCCGCTGGCCACCAACACCGCACTTGGCTTCTGCATGCCGCTGTTCCTCACCATCCTGTCGGTGCCGCTGCTGGGCGAACGCGTGGGCTGGCAGCGCGTGGTGGCGGTGCTGGCCGGGCTGTTCGGCGTGGTGCTGATGGTCCGCCCCTGGGCCGCGGGGGCGGACGCCCTGCCGTTGGTGCCGGTGCTGATCGTGATGTCCGGCGTCGTCACCTGGGCGCTGGCCATGATCTCCATCCGCCGCATGGGCGAACAGGGCGAAAGCAACGGCGCCATCGTCATGTGGTTCGGCATCGGCAGCACCGTGCTGGCCGGGCTGCTATGCCTGCCGGTCTGGGTCACGCCGGATTGGATCGGCCTGGCCGGTCTGATCACGGTCGGCCTCGTCACCCTGGTCGCGCAATTGCTGATGACCGAAGCCTATCGCATCGGGGAGACCACGCTGGTGGCCCCGTTCGAATACGGCGCGATCATCTATTCCACGCTGCTCGGCCTGCTGATCTGGCAGGAAGTGCCCGGCATGTGGTCGTTCGTCGGCATCGCGATTATCATCGCGGCGGGGCTGATGGTCTGGCACCAGGAAGTGCGCGGCAAGGCAAAGCCGTAAAAGGAAAAGAAAGCGGTTCTTTTTTGAAAAAAAGAACCAAAAAACTTTCATTCGTCATTGCGAGCGCAGCGAAGCAATCCATCGCGCCGCCCCCCCAACGCCTGATCTTTTAGCTCCCGTACCAGGTCATAAAGTCTTTTTTGCTTCTTTTTTCTTCAGAAAAAAG
>JAIXTK010000083.1 GCA_027483995.1 Acetobacteraceae bacterium | reverse complement strand
GGCCGGGATAGAAGGTGGCTTCGTGGGTTTTGTAGAGGTAGCTGGGCACGCGTTCCCACTGCCAGCGATAGGGCATGGCGCCGGCGCCGCGCACGATGAGCCATGCGAGTGCCACGGCGATGGCGGCGAAGGCTGTGACCTCCAGCAGCGTGCGGCCGGTGTGGCGGCGCTGCCGGGGCGCGGGGCGGGCGGCCGACACGTCTAGGCGCGTTCCAGGATCATGGCGCCGGAGGGGTGCATCGCGATGGTCCAGCCGGCGGGGACGAGGGTGGTGGCATCGAGCTGGGTGACGATGGCGGGGCCGGGCAGGCGCAGGCCGGCGCCGAGGGTGGCGCGGTCGAACACCGGGGTTTCCCGCGTTCCGGTAGCGAAATGGACGGTGCGGTGGCTGGCGGGCGTGGGCGGCGGCAGGGCGCCGAGCTGGGGCATGACCGGGTCTGGCAGGCGGCCGATGGCTTCCACGCGCAGGGTGACGAGTTCCACTGGGGCATCCAGCGTGAAGCCGTAGAGCGCCTTGTGGGCGGCGGCGAAGCCTTCCACCGTGGCGGCGACGGTGCCGGACCAGGGGACGGTGAGCTCGCTGCCCTGACCCTCGTAGCGCAGCAGGGCCATTTCCTCTATGCGGCGGTCGGCTTCCGGCACCTGTTCCGTGGCGAACCAGGCCTGGGCGTCGGCGTGCAGGGCGGCGAGGACGGCGAGCGCGATGCCATCCGGCGGCAGGCCGGCGGTGGGCAGGGTGCGGTGGAATTCGGTGCGCATGTTGGCGGCGAGCAGGCCTTCGGCGCAGAGCACGCCGGGGGCGGGGGGCACCAGCACGCGGGTGATGCCGAGCAGGTCGGCGAGCGCGCAGCCGTGCAGCGGGCCGGCACCGCCGAAGGCGACCAGGGCGAAATCGCGCGGATCATGGCCGCGTTCCACGCTGACCACGCGGATGGCGCCGACCATGTTGCTGTCCAGGATCGCCAGCATGCCGCGGGCAGCTTCGTGCAGGGGCAGGCCGAGCGGGGTGGCGACGTTGGCCTGGATGGCGGCTTCGGCCTTGCCCGTGTCCAGCGTCATGCGGCCATTGAGCAGGGAGGGGGGCAGGTGGCCGAGGGCGACATGCGCGTCTGTGGTGGTGGCGAGCGTGCCGCCGCGGCCGTAGCAGGCCGGGCCCGGCTCCGCGCCCGCGCTGGCGGGGCCGACGGTGAGGGCGCCGCCGGTGACGCGGGCGATGGAGCCGCCGCCGGCGCCGACCGTGATCATGTCCACCATTGGCAGCGGCAGCGGCCATTCGCCGACGCGGCCCTGCTGGGTGAGGCCGATACGGCCATCCTTGATCAGGCAGATATCGGCGCTGGTGCCGCCGATATCCACGGTGATGATGTTGCCGATCCCGGCCGCCTGGGCGACCTGCAGCGCGCCGACCACGCCGGCGGCGGGGCCGGAGAGCGCGGTGACGGCGGGTGCGCGGCGGATGGTGGCGGCCCCCGCGACGCCGCCATTCGATTGCATCAGCAGCAGCGGGGCGGCGATGCCTTCCTCCGCCAGGCGCTGTTCCAGCCGGGCGACATAGGTGGAGACGGCGGGCATGACGCTGGCGTTGAGGATGGTGGCCAGGCTGCGTTCGTATTCGCGCACCACGGGCAGCACATCCACCGAGGCGGTGACGGCGATTCCGGGCAGGGCCGCGCGCAGCAGCTCGGCCACGCGCAGTTCATGCGCCGGGTGGGCGAAGCTGTGCAGCAGGCAGACGCCCACCGCCGAAACGCCCAGGCGACGGCAGGCTTCGGCGGCTTCGGCGACCGAGGCTTCATCCAGCGGGGTGACGACGCTGCCGCCGGGGCCGACGCGTTCCACCACTTCCAGGATGCGGGATGGCGGCACGGGGCGGGCGGGCTTGATCCAGGAATAGAGGTTGGCGCGGCGCGGAATGTCCTGCCGGCCAATTTCCAGCACGTGGCGGAAGCCGGCGGTGGTGACCAACGCCGCCGTGGCGCCCTTGCCCTCCAGAATGAGGTTGGTGGCCACCGTGGTGCCGTGCAGCACGCGGGTGACCTCGTGCGCCGGGCGGCCGGCGGCTTCCAATGCGAGGCGCACGCCGGTGATGAAGGCGAGGCTGGGGTCCGAGGGGACCGAGGGCGTTTTGGCACGCCAGGCCTGGCCGGAGGCGGCATCCTGGAGGGTGACGTCGGTGAAGGTGCCGCCGATATCGACGGCAACGGAAAGCGTGGTCATGGGGCGGGCTTCCAAGGAAGAAAGGAAGAATGTTCTTTTTTGAAAAAAAGAACCAAAAAACTTTTATTCATTCGCTGGTCGGCTGGCGCGGGCCAAAACAAACAAAAGTCTTTTTGCTTCTTTTTCTTCAGAAAAAGAAGATTATTTCTTTCTATTTCAAACAAGTGCGTCGACATATTCAACACGATGGAACGCCCGGCTGGCGGGCCTTGTGGCACGGGCGATAGCGGTGGCGGCAGGGTCGAGCACGCCTTCGCGGATGATCACGCCGTAGAGGCGGGCGGCGGCTTCGACCGAGACGAAGCCATCGGCCACATCCTGCAGCACGGCTGCGGGCGGGCGGTCGTAGGGGTGGCCGTGGCCGCCGCCGCCGCCGGTTTCGATGCGCAGGATGTCGCCCTTCTTGACCTTGTTGCCGTCCGACAGCGGGCGCAGCAGGCGTTCGTTGGGGCGGCCGGGGTTGACGATGGCGCGGCCGGTGCCGCCGGAGAGGCCGCCCTGGGTGCCCCAGGGGGGGCAGACCACGCTGTCGATGCGCACGGCGAGCACGGCTTCGTCGGCCAGCACCTCGTATTCGCGAATGATGCCGCAGCCGCCGCGCTGGCGGCCGGCGCCGCCGCTGTCGCGGTGAATGGCGTAGGTGTTGAGGCGGACGGGGTAGCCGAGTTCGAGGAATTCGACCGGGTAGTTCTCCTGCGCGACGAAATAGACCGCGTCGATGCCATCGGCGGTGGGGCGGGCGCCGTAGCCGACGCCGAGGCCGTCGCTGAGGAGGAAGGGTTTGCCGTTGGCGGTGCCGCGCATGAGGATGATGATGTAGGCGGAATGGGCGGCGGGTGCGGGGGAGCCGGCGACGTTGATGAGGCCGTTCAGCGCGGCGAGCACGCGCATCATGGTCATGCCGCGCATGCCCAGGGGGGCCGGCGAGCGCGGGTAGAGCAGGGAGCCCTCGCGCAGGATCACCTCATCCAGCGCGCGGGCGCCGCCGGCGTTGCAGACCTGGCCGGGATCGCCGCCGAGGAAGGTGAGCGCGAAGGCGGTGCCGGGCATGTCGGGGTTCATGAGGTAGTTGACCGGGCCCGGCGCCTGGTCGTCCGTTTCGGACGCGTCGAGGATGAAGCGGTCATCCGGGGTGCGGGTGAGGGCGAAGCGAATGTGCAGCGGGCCGGTGCCGTGGCCGTCGCTGTCGATCGCGTCGGTGAACTTGTGGGTCCCGACGGGGAAGGTTTCGCGCAGGCGCTGGCGGACCAGGGCTTCGGTGCGGGCGAGGAGCTGGGCCAGGGCGTCGGCCAGGATATCGGTGCCGAAGCGGGTGGCGATTTCCTGCATGCGGCGTACGCCAAGATCGACGCTGCCCATCAGCGCGCGGGTGTCGCCCTTGCAGGTCTCGGGGTAGCGGGAGTTGCGGTAGAAGATATCCAGCGCCGCGGTGTTGGTGGTGCCCTGGTCGATCAGCTTGGTGGGCGGGATGATGATGCCTTCCTGGAAGTGGTCGGTGGCATCGGGCGAGATGGAGCCAGGGCGCAGGCCGCCGACATCGGAGAAATGCGCCCAACCCATGACGAAGGCGCAACGCTCTCCGTTGACGAAAACGGGCGCCAGGAAGACCTGGTCGTTGGTGTGGGAGACGGCGCCGCGGCTGCCGTAGCAATCGGAATACCAGTAGAGGTCGCCAGGCTTGATGGTCTCGATCGGGAATTTCTTCAGCACGGGGCCGCAGACATCGCCGAAGACCGGCACGTTGGAGCCGACCGCCATGACGCCGTCGGCATCCAGCAGGGCGGTGTAGAAATCCTTCTTCTCGCGGATGAAGGCACTGATGGCGGTGCGTTCCAGCAGCGCCTCCATCTCGGCCTGGGCGGCGCGGACGGCGCCGCGGATGATCTCCAGCGTGATGGGGTCGCAGGTGCTCACGATGGGGCTCCCTCCTCGAGATGGCAGGCGACGCGGCGGGCTGGGCCGGCTTCGCGCAGGGCGGGTGCTTCCGCTTCGCAGCGGGGCATGGCGTGCGGGCAGCGGTCCCGGAAGGCGCAGCCCATGCCGCCCAGCGGGGTGTCGGACAGGCTGCCGCGGATCGGCAGGGCGGCGCGGTCTTGATCGACGCGCGGCACCGGAACGGCGGCGACAAGGGCGCGGGTGTAGGGGTGGCGCGGGGAGGAGATCAGTTCCGCCGTGGGACCTTCCTCCACGATGCGGCCGAGATACATCACCACGGTGCGCTCGCAGACGTAACGGATCAGGGCGAGGTCGTGGCTGATGTAGATGGCGGCGAGGCCCAGTTCGTCGCGGGCGGCGCGCAGCAGGTTGAGGATGCCGGCGCGGACGGAGACATC
>JAIXTK010000324.1 GCA_027483995.1 Acetobacteraceae bacterium | reverse complement strand
CTACTACAACTTCGCCGGCCTGGCGCCTGGCAGCTACTCCGTGCAGTTCGTGGCCCCCACCGGCTACGCCTTCACCCCGCAGGACCGCGGCACGAACGACGCGGTGGACTCGGATGCCAACTCCTCCGGCCGCACCGGGGCGGTGACGCTGGTCTCCGGCCAGAACAACACCACGATCGATGCCGGCCTCTTCAAGACCGCGGTGACCTTCGTGCAGGCGCGCGGCGGGCTGACCCCGGGCTTCTGGAGCCAGCAATTCTCGGCCTGGAACGGCGACAACTGCGATGACGGCAAGAACTTCAACCTCGTGAACTCCGGCGTGCTGCGCAAGACCGACATCCTGGTGGGCGTGGCCAATGATTGCTGGGGCAAGGGCGTGCTGCTGGGCGACATCAACGGCAACGGCTACACCGACAGCGGCGAGACCACGCTGTTCGTGCCGCTCTCTGCGGCGCAGCAGATCATCCGCTCCAGCGACAGCGCCACGGATGCCCGCCAGATCCTGATGAAGCAGGCGATCGCAGCGCAGCTGAACATCTACAACGGCGCCGGCAGCCCGGGCTTCAACACCTCCGACGGGATCGTGGGTGCGGAGATGATCACGCTGGCCACCAAGTGGCTGCGCGGGATGCAGCTGGACAGCAACTCCGGCATGCGCTTCGTCTTCCCCGACGGCACCTCCGGCAGCGTGGACACGCGCGGCACGGCGGGCGTGCTGAACACCGGTAGCAGCAACGGCTCCAGCGTGGATTTCAACCTCTCCACCGGCGCGTTCAACTCCACCCGCCTGGCCTCCAGCGGCAATGCCTGGAACCTGGGTGTGGATGCGGACCCGACCTCGAGCATCCTGCGGATCGACGGCGAAGGGCTGAAGAACGTCCTCGACGCCTACAACAACAACAGGCTGGTGATGTCGTCCGACGGGTCCTCGGTGGCCTGGAAGAACGGCAGCGCCTACCAGGGCATCCTGGCCGATGAGGGCGTGAACTACCTGCGCGTGGGTTCCAATAACGGCGTGGCGCTGACCTGAGCCACGCCACACTGCGCTGAACGACACGGGGGCCGGCCGGATCGATGATCCGGCCGGCCCTTCGCGCTTTCAGGAAGGCCAGGGCGCTGCCCTGGACACCGCTTTACCGAACGACACTACGGTGATGTATCCCGATCTTGCGAAGCCTGGGGCCGAGGGTTCGAAACCCCTTGCCCGCGGGGTCCTGTGCCGGGTGCTGCGGTCGCACCGAGCCCGGCGGAAGCCCAGCCCAGGCAGCAATTTGCCGACCCTCCGCTCCGCCGGGATGGCGCCGCAGTCCGCCAGCATGGCCCGGGCGAGATCGATCCGGCGCCACCGCATCACGCCGTGCGTGGCAACGTTCGGCCGGTCCGCACCAGGGCGGTATCGAACATGTGCCGCAGGTCGTTGCCCGGACTGACCCAGTCGCGCAGGAAGCCGGTCATGGACGGGCCGGCTGGCGGCCGTCTCTCAGCATGGCATCCCAGGCCCCTGCGAAGCCGCGGGCCGAGATGCCCACCGCCACCTCGTTGCCGGTGGCATTGCGCCAGGCCAGTCGTGCCGGTTGCTCCGGTGCCAGGGCGCGCAGCTTCCCGCTCAGGGCGTTATCGGGCAACTCCATATTCATCACGCAGAACTGGCCGGTGCAGAGGGTGAAGGGCAGCGGCGTTTCGCTGTCCAGCATCAGCCTCGCGGGTTGCGCGACAAGCACATTCGGCGCCACCCGCAGCACCATGTGGAACTTGGCGCTTCCGTTGGGACGGCCAAAGGCAACGGCAGCAATGAGCTGCTGGCTGCTGTCGACGAAGGTCTGCGACATTTCGCAGACCCGTTCGGTTGTGTTGGCGGGACTGACGCAGGTGACGGTCCAGTCGCCGTATTGGGCACTGGTCCGGTCCGGCGCCGAGGCGGCGGCCGCAGGGGGCTCGGCTGGGGCGACGGGCGCCCCCGGGCGCACGGAACGTTGCTGCGCGACGGCGGCACCGCCCAGCAGAACAATAGCGAGTGGCAGTATCGTCCTGAACAGGCGGAAACACGTGATCTCAGACATGGCTGTTTTCCATCTTTGCTGCGCCCTGGCGGCGCGGCAGTGCGTTCAATGCTGGCGCCACCAGGCTGTTCCAGTCGCGTGCCCAGCAACAGGCGTGGTCGAAGCCGGGCAGCTCGATCAGTTGTGCCGGCGCCCCGACCGGCAGGCGCTGCATGAAGCCCAGCAGGGCGCCAGTTCCGGTGACGCGGTCTTCGGCACCGGTGAAGTGCCATTGCGGCACAAGGCCCAATTGCGGCGCCGCCGCCAGGGCCGGGTCCAGCGACCCGGTCAACGGGGCCAGGCCACGATCCGCGGTCCATCCGGCCAGATCCAGATTGGCGGCCACCGTCACCAGGCCGACCACGTCCTGCCGCGCCGCCGCCAGCAGGGCGGCCAGGGCTCCACCGCCCGAATAGCCGACCAGCAACAGGTCCTGGGCGCCAGACGCCGCCTTCAGCGTGTCAAGGGCCGACCCAAGGCTCGTGACCACGTCCGGCGCGTAGCGGCGACTGGTCCAGAAAGCCTGGTCGCAGCCGCGGCCATGGCTGGTTAGTGTGTATTGGCATGGCCGCCCGAGCCAAGCCAGCGGCCCGCTGCCCTGATGGGCCAGGGCCAGACGCAGCCCCAGCGGCTCGGTCGGCGTAGGGTCCTGGGCGGGCTGGCTGCGCGTGACATAGGCCAACCCATCGCCTTCCAGGAATACCGTGAGCATCTCGCCTGGGGCCCCCGCGCGGCTGGCGGTGGCAAGGTCGAACCGCCCGGCGGTGACGATGCGCCATTTCCAGCCAGCGGCTTCGGCCAGGGCCGGGCCATGCCCGAGGCGGTCGGTGCAGCCTGCCTGCAGCAGCAGCAGCACCGCCAGTGCGGCCCTAGCGCCCATCGCGCAGGGCCGCCAGGGCAGCCGCCATGGCCTGCATCACACCGGGCCAGTCGCCACGCGCCGGTTGGCGGAACAGCCGGTGTTGCGGGTACCAGGGCGTGTCCGGCCGGTGCATCAGCCAGCGCCAGTCCGGCATGAAGGGCAGCATCACCCAGGCCGGTCGGCCCAAGCCCCCGCACAGATGCACCGGCGAACTGTCCACCGAGATCAGCAGGTCCGCCACCATGAGGATCGCCGCCGTGTCATCGAAATCGGCGATCTCGTCGCTGGTGAAGGTCAGCGCCATGCCCGGCGGCGGGTTCTTCGCCTGTTCCGTCGCCGGCCCCTTCTGGACCGTGACGAAGCTGACGCCCGGCAACCCCAGTGGGGCGAAATCCGCCAGCGAGGTCGAGCGATTGGCGTCGTTGTAATGGGTCGGCCGGCCGGCCCAGGCCAGCGCCACGATAGGCCTTGGCAGATGCGCCAGCCGCGCCTGCCACCTGGCCACCCGGGCCGGGTCTGGCAGCAGATAGGGCAGCGGGCCCGGCAGGTCGCCCGGTTGCAGCCCCAGCGCCTGGGGCAGGCTCATCATCTCGCAATGCGTATCGAATGCCGGGGGCAGTGTGCCGCGCGTCAGGTACTCATCCACGCCCAAGGGGCTGCGGCGCGCCAGGTCCAGCGTCTCGTGGTTGATCTCAAGCAGGACACGCGCGCCACTGCGGCGCTTGGCCTCCGGCAGCAGGCGGAGGAACTGGAAGGTATCGCCATAGCCCTGCTCGTCATGGATCAGCAGGGTGCGGCTTTCCATCGCCGCGCCTTCCCAGCGTGGCCGCTGGACCTTGCGCTCCATCCGGGTGGTGTGCTGCAGGCTGTAGCGCCACCGGTATTCGCGCCAGCCGCGCGTGTATTCGCCCTGCAGCAGCAGCGTCTCGGACAGGTCGAACCGGCCCGGCAGGTCGCCTGGGAAGCTCTGCACCAGCATCTCCTGGATCAGCCGCACCTCGTCCAGCTTGCCCTGCGGCTTGATGGAAGCGGCCAGGATACGCCAGAGCGGAATGGGTCCGCTGCCGCTGGCCAGCCAGGGTCGCACCAGCGCCTCGGCGGCTTCCAACTGCCCGGCGGCCAGCAGACTGCGGGCCTGCGCCTCGGTCTCCGCCAGGGACAGGCTCATGTCGCCGGCAGTCCCAGCGCCTCCAGCAGCGGGCCCAACTGGGCCGCATGCTGGCGCCAGCGCCCGGCCGAGCTTTGGTACATCGGCTGGCGCACCTGGTTGACGCTGGCGGTGCGGATCACCCGGTCGGTGGTATGGAACTGGAGCACCGCGGGGTTCCAGGCCAGCCCGAGGAAATCCAGCAGGCGCCGCGTTTCGGCTTCGGGGTCTGCCACCAGGGCTTCGTAGTCCACCTCCAGGAAGTGGCTGGCCGGCAGCACGGCGCGCCAGTGCGCCATCAACGCCTGGTAGCCCAGGTGGAATTGGCCAAGCTCGGCCAGGTCGTAGCTGAAGATCTGTTCGCGGGTGAACAGCTTGGAGTAGCAGGACAGGCAGGTATCCACGGGGTTGCGCCGGCTGTGGATGATGCGGGCGCCCGGTAGCATCAGGCGGATCAGCCCGGCATACATGAAGTTGGCGGGCATCTTGTCCACGATATGGCGGCGGCCCTGGGCCAAGGGCGCAACCTGCGCCAGATAGGCCTCGCCCAAGGCGGCCAACGGCTTCGGCTCCAGCCCCGCCACCGCCTGCGGGAAACCGCCGATACTGTCTGCCAGGCGCTGCACGTTCAGCAGCTCCCCGGCGCCATGCACGGCGGGGTGTGAGGCCAGGATCTGCTCGATCAGCGTGGTGCCGGAGCGGGGCATGCCCAGCACGAAGACCGGCAGCGCCGATGGCGCGCCCCCGCCACCCAGGCGGTCAAGCAGGGCCGGGGTGAAGACCTCCGCAATGCTGGCCAGCCACTGGCTGGTCGCGGCGCTGTCGAACTGGATTTGCGCCCGCTTCATCCGGTTGCCGGCATGCAGGTGGTGGAAGCCGCGTTCGCTCTCGCCGATCTCCAGCCAGGCCTTGCCCAGCGCGAAGTGCAGCATCATCCGGTCATTGGCGGTAGCCGCACCGCCCTCGGACAGCAGCGCCTCCATCCGCTCGATCGCGGGGTCGTTCGGGGTGAAGCGCCGCAAATCTGCGCTGTTGAACCAGGCCGAGGCGGAGGCTGGGAAAGCCGCCAGCGCCCGGTCAAAGGCCGCCGTGGCTTCGGCCTTGCGGCCATGTTCCATGTACAGGGTGGCGCGGTTGACCAGCGCCCTTTCCGTGGCCACGCCAGGCAGGGCGGCGGCGCGGTCGAAGGCGGCCAGCGCCGGCTGGAAGCGGCCCATCGCCTGCAGTACCGTGCCATGGGCGTTATGGGCCTCGGCGCTTTGCGGGCCGGCCGCCACAGCCTGCTGCGCGGCCTCCAGCGCTGGCTCCAACTGGTCCAACTGCTTCAGGCTCAACGCCCGCGCCGCCAGCCCGGTCGGGTGGGAGGGGGCGAAGCTGAGCAGCGCGCCCAGTGTGCGCAGCGCGTCCTGATGCCGGTCGCGCGCCGTCTCCACCGCGGCCAGATTGATGTAGGCGTCGGCCATCTGCGGGTTCAGCTCGATGGCGCGGCGGGCGTGTTCGGCGGCGCGGTCGTGCTGGCCCTGGTCGTTCAGCAGGTTGGAGAGATTGCTGTGCGGCTGCGGGTAGCCAGGGCGCAGCGCCAGCGCGCGCAGCCAGTGCTGCTCGGCGCGGTCCAGCAGGCCCAGGCGCTTGCAGGTATTGCCCAGGTTGTTGTGGGCTTCCGGATTGTCCGGCTGCTGCGCCAGCACGCGTTCCAGGCAGATGCGGCTTTCGTCCAGCTTGCCGGCTTCCTGCAGAATGATGCCGAGGTTGTTCCAGGCACCGGGCAGCATGTTGTTCACGGCCACGGCGCGGCGCGCGGCGGCCTCGCCTTCCGCCAGCAGGCCGCGCTGGCGATACAACTCCGCCAGGTTGGACAGATACACCGCCGGCGCCCGCGGTGCCTGGCAGGCCTGGGCGAGATACGTGATGGCCAGGTCGAGATTGCCATAGGCATGCGCCATCAGCCCGAGCAGGTGCAGCGCATCCGCTTGCCCGGGCCAGGCCTGCAGCACGCGCTGGCACAGTATCTCCGTCTGGTCGGCCTGGCCGGCAGTCCAGTGGTCATGCGCCTTGGCAAGGGCTTCCTGCAGGGAAAGCTGCTGGCCAGCGGGCGGCGTTGCCGGGGTGCTCATGGTGTTATTCCCGATGGTTTACCCAGGTGCCGAAACAGCATTATAGACTCGCAGGAGCGGCCAATCGAATGGGCGTTGCTACTGGAAAAAGATGCAGGAATTGTGCGGTGCCTTTAACTATTATCGTTAAGATCCAAAGCCCGATGCACGGCGTGGACGCAGCCGACGTGCTATTACAACAAGCAAGAGGGTCGCAAGCCCCATGCACCACCGGAATGCTGTTTTTCGCCCTGATCATGGTTGGTTGAGCCCGTGTATTGTTTAGAAGATCGTAAACAGGAGGTTCAGCGCAAGGTCGTGAATGCCTTGTCGTTACGCCCGATGGAGTGCTTGACCGGAACCGTGCCGGCAGGCGTAGCCCCGACCATGCTGCCCACAGACCCCCGGGTGCGCCGGTTCCGCGCCTCAGCCTTTGCGACCCGGCATGTGGCGGAGGACCGGATCAGCAGATTCTGGTTCCGCAATTACCTCTGGGCGAGCCTGCTGCGGGAGTTGATGGTCCGCAGCCTGGCAGACGCCCCGGCGCTGCGGGTCGCCCATCTGCCTGAACTGGCGATGCGAACGGGGCTGTCGCTCGCCAGCGTTCATAAGGCCATCAACCAATCCGTAGCGACCGGAGATTTTGCCAAGATCAGGGCCGAGCATGATAACAGGCATATCATTCTGGTGCCATCGTCTGAAATGCGTGAATATTTTTCGAGGGATATCAAAGAAAATTTGAAAGAACTCACGAGTTATTGCGGAAGGAAGGAACTTGATCCGGATCTGCTGGAAAGGATAGGTGGCGCCAGCTATACCAGGCTGATGATAAGGTTTGTCTCCCTTCCCCAATTCAAGCAGACCACGGAAGAAGCCGCGCTGGCGAGGAGAATGTTTTTTTTCTTGATGTGGGATCTGGTGCTGGATTCGGTCGAGAACAGAGCGGTGCCGTTGGCGGGAATCGCCAAGAGAATGAAGATTTCGATGAGTGCATTGAGGTTGGTGCTGCACCAGGCGCGCGAGGGTGGGTGGCTTGAACCGTGTGAGGGTTTGCAGCCGAGCGCCATGGCACTGCACCGCTACACCATGCTTTTCAGCGCCGGAGAGGCCCGCACCAACCTGCTGCTGGACGCGTTGGAGGCGGTGGTTGCAGAGCCCGCATTGGCCACGGCCCTGGACCCTGGAGCGCACTGAGGCGCCCGCGCCGATCTGGGCGGGCATGGGGCATGCCACCTGCCTGGGCGGCACCCGGCCAGGGCTCGGCGCCCCCATCGATGCCGCATGAACACGGTGCTGGCCTGGATGGTGCGGAAAGTCCATCGGGGTCAGATGGTGACGTCACGCCGGTGAAGCCGCTTCCCGACCGTTGGGCAGGTTGCCCCCTCTGCACGTGCCGGAGCTTCGCCGTGTGGGGAGGTGGCTTGCCTGCGCCCGGATCTGAATGACCGCTTCGGCAAGCCACTTATCCACAACCCCATTAACAACATCCACCTGAACGGATGCGGCAGCAACCATTGGTCAGGACAGTTCTTTAATCAATTATCCCCGGCACAAAAATTACTACGAATATTGGAGTGCAGGGCCAAACAGTTAGTGGCTTTGGGGCGGGAAATTCAGCGGCTAAGCCTCACGGTGAAGACCCGGAGGTGATACCCATGCCGCAGCACCCGACGACCGTGCAGTCTCCAAAGGCCGAGGCCCTGCTGCGCCGGACTCTGCTGGCGGGCGTCTCGCTCTATGCCATCGCCGTCACCGCGGAGGCGCAGGCAACAACCCCCTGCGCCGGCAACGTCATCTCCACCGTCTGCACCGGTCCCATCACGCCGAACGCTTCCTTCACCAGCTTTACGGTGACCGGGTCGGGCGCGATCAGCAACGGACCCAACGGCATCTTCAACAGCGACGCCACCCTCGGCACGTTGTCGAACGCCGGCACCGTCGCCGGCACTATCTACCACGCCATCGACAATAGCCGGAGCATCGGCACGGTGTTGAACACCGGCATCATCCGGGGATCATGGAGCGGCCTCTATTCCACCGGCAGCATTGGCACGTTCGACAACGCCGGCCAGATCACCGGCG
>JAIXTK010000383.1 GCA_027483995.1 Acetobacteraceae bacterium | reverse complement strand
CTGCGGCTGCACCAGGGCGGGCTGAATGAGTATGGCGCGGGGGTGGTTGGCGCCAACATCGACCGTGGCGAGCTGACCAGCCTGCAATCCCAGATCGGGGTGCGGGTGGATCGCGGCTTCGCGTTCGGCGAGGGTATGCGGCTTGTCGGTTCCGTGAGCGCGGGCTGGGCGCATGAGTTCGGCGACGAGCGCACGCGGGTTTCGGGCCGGATCTCGGGCCTGCCGGGGGCGGGGTTCGCGCTGATGAACGCCGGTGGCGGGCGCGATGCGCTGGTGACATCGGCACAGGCGGTGCTGGAGACGAAGACGCCGCTGAAGCTGTTCGTGGCCTATTCCAACACGGCCTCTACCCGGACGCTGGGCCAGGCGGTGACGGCGGGGCTGCGCTACAGCTGGTAGTGGCGGCGCCCCCCGGGGGGTCGTTCCCCCGGGCGGGCTTTGCCTAACCCCTCACCCAACCCTCTCCCCCAAGGGGAGAGGGCTTTTTTGTGTCCGTCGCGTGCAGTGGCTGCACGCTGGCCGTCAGTCGTCGGTGCTGGGGGTGGGGCGGCGCATGCGCAGGCGGCGGATGCGGCGGACATCGGCTTCCAGGATGCGGAACTCGATGCCGCTGGGGTGGCCGATCACCTCGCTGCGGGTGGGGACGCGGCCGGCGAGGGTCATGACCAGGCCGCCGATCGTGTCGATATCGGCGTTACGCTCGTCATCCGTGAGGACGGGGCCGAGACGTTGCTCGAACTCGGCGACCGGCAGGCGGGCGTCGATGTCGATCGTGCCATCCGGCCGTTCGGTCCACATCTGGCCTTCGGGCTCGTCGTGCTCGTCGCTGATGTCGCCGACGATTTCCTCGACGAGGTCCTCGATGGTGACGAGGCCGTCGATGCCGCCATACTCGTCCACCACGAGGGCGAGGTGCATGCGGGCTTGGCGCATTTGCAGCAGCAGGTCGAGGACGGGGATCTGCGGGGCGACCAGCAGGGGGCGGCGGACGATCTTTTCCAGGTTGAAGGCGTCGGCGCGGCCGACATAGGCGAAGACGTCCTTGATGTGGACCATGCCGACGATGTCATCGAGGGATTCGCGATAGACCGGCAGGCGGGAATGGCCGTCGGCGCGGATCTGGGCGAGGGCTTCATCGAGCGACACGTCCACGCGCATGGCGATGATGTCGGCGCGGGGGACCATGACGTCGTCGGCCTGCTTGCCGCGCAGGCGCAGCACATTGGCGATGAGGGCCTGTTCGTGCGGGTCGATTTCCGGCGCGCCGTTATGGCCGGCCTGGTTGCCGACGGCTTCCTGGACGAGTTCGGCGATGGATTCGCGCACGCTGGGTTCGGCGCGGCCGCGAAGCTTGGCGCGGATGCGGTCGATCATGGAGGTGCGGGAGGCGCTCACAGGCCGCGCCCTCCGGATTTCCCCATGGAGGTCTTCCACGGATTGGGGCGGCGCAGGCGGGACAGCGCGCGGGATTCGGCCATCTCCATGCGGCGGGCCTCGCCGGCTTCGCCGTGGTCGTGGCCCTGGAGGTGGAGCATGCCGTGCACCACGAGATGGGCGAGGTGGTCGGCGGGGCGGCGGCCGGCGGATTGGGCCTCGCGCCGGACGGTGCCGAGGGCGAGGACGATCTCGCCGGGCAGGCCCGGGGCGGCGGGCTCGAAGGTGAGCACGTTGGTGGGCTTGTTGCGGGCGCGGTGGCGGGCGTTGAGGCGCTTCACCTCGGCATCGCTCGCGAGAACGATGGTGGCGGCCCCGCCGGTGGTGCCGGCGGCCTGGCGGGCGACAGCCTCTGCGCGGGCGACGAAGCGTCGCCAGGCCGGGTCCGCGATGATGATCTCGATCTCCGCCGGGTGACTGGGGGGGAGAGCGAGGGGGAGCCCCGCGGTTGCGGGGCTGCGACTACTGGAGGGGTCCATCTACTTTCCTGTTTGGCCGCCGACAGCGGCCGGGCCTGTGGGAGCCACAGCGTCAGGCTGCGGCTGGGCGCGGCGGCGGCGGGCGGTTTCGCCCTCGGCGGCGGTGCGCTGGACGTAGGCTTCGACGATGCGCGCGACAAGGGGGTGGCGGACCACGTCGCGCTTGTCGAAGCGGGCGATGGCGATGCCGGGGACGCCTTCGACCGTTTCCAGCGCGTCGCGCATGCCGGAGCGGGTGCCGGCGGGAAGGTCGACCTGGGAGAGATCGCCGGCGATGACCATGCGGGTGCCTTCGCCCATGCGGGTGAGGAACATCTTCATTTGCACGGGGGTGGTGTTCTGCGCTTCGTCGAGAATCACGAAGGCATGGGCCAGGGTGCGGCCGCGCATGAAGGCGAGCGGGGCGACCTCGATCTCCCCGGTGCCCATGCGGCGGGTGACCTGGTCGCCGGGCATCATGTCGTGCAGCGCGTCGTAGAGCGGGCGCAGGTAGGGATCGACCTTTTCCTTGAGGTCGCCGGGCAGGAAGCCGAGGCGTTCGCCGGCTTCGACGGCGGGGCGGGACAGCACGATGCGGTCCACCTTGCCGGCGGTGAGCATGGCCACGGCCTGGGCGACGGCGAGGTAGGTCTTGCCGGTGCCGGCGGGGCCGAGGGCGAAGACCATCTCGTGGCGGGCGAGCAGGTCCATGTAGGTGGCCTGGCCCGGGGAGCGCGGGCCGATGGCGCCGCGCTTGGTGCGGATGGCCGGCAGGTCCGATAGCGGCAGGCGGGGGTCTTCGATCTCGGCCATGCGGATGGCGGCATCGACCTCGCTGGGGCCGACGGCCTCGCCGCGCTGGAGCTTGGCGTAGAGGCCGTTGATGGCGCCCTGGGCGGCTTCCACGCGGGCGGCCTCGCCGGTGACGGCGAGGCGGTTGCCGCGGCAGGCCAGCCGCACGCCCAATCCCTGTTCCAGCCGCACCAGGTGCCGGTCGTGGTCTCCCAGCAGGAGCGACAGCAGCGTGTTGTCGGCGAACTGGAGGGTGACGGCGGCTTGGGCGGGGCCCTGCGCGGCGCGGATGCTGCCGGGCAGGCTGGGCAGGTTGGTGGCGCTCAAGCGGGGGTTCGCTCCTGGACAGGGGTGAGGGCGGGTTCGGCGAGGGTTCCGGACAGGGAGTTGGTGTGGGCGGTGGAAAGTTTCACCCTGGCTTCGGTGCCGATGAGGGCTTCCGGCCCGATGACATGGACGGGCTGGAGCCAGGGCGAGCGGCCGACGATCTGGCCGGGGTGGCGGCCATGGCCGGTGAAGAGCACGGGCACGATGCGGCCGACACAATCGGCGTTGAAGGCGGCCTGCTGTTCGCGCAGCAGGGCCTGGAGTTCCTGCAGCCGGGCATCCTTCACGGCTTCGGGCACCTGGAGGGCGGCGCCGGCGGCGGGGGTGCCGGGGCGGGGCGAATACTTGAAGCTGAAGGCGCTGGCGAAGCCGACATCGCGGATGAGCTGCATCGTGGCCTGGAAATCCGCATCGGTCTCGCCGGGATGGCCGACGATGAAATCGGAGGAGAGCGCGATGTCGGGCCGGGCGGCGCGCAGGCGGGCGATGATGGCGCGGTATTCGTCGGCGGTGTGCTTGCGGTTCATGGCGGCGAGGATGCGGTCGGCGCCCGACTGCACCGGGAGATGCAGGTAGGGCATGACGGCCGGGATGTTCCGGTGGGCGTCGATCAGTTCCTGGTCCATGTCGCGCGGGTGCGAGGTGGTGTAGCGCAGGCGCCAGAGGCCGGGGATCTCGGCGAGTTCGCGCATCAGCCAGCCCAGGCTGCGCGGGGCGCCATCGGGGCCCTCGCCGTGCCAGGCGTTGACGTTCTGGCCGAGCAGGGTGAGCTCGCGGGCGCCGGAGGCGACGAGGCGGCTTGCTTCGGCGATCACCGAGGCGGCGGGGCGGCTGGCTTCGGCGCCGCGGGTGTAGGGGACGACGCAGAAGCTGCAGAACTTGTCGCAACCTTCCTGGATGGTGAGGAAGGCGGTGAGGCCCTGGGGGGCGGCGGCTTCGGGCAGGAAATCGAATTTCTGCTCGGCGGGGAAATCGGTTTCGATCACGGCGCCGGCGGCGCGGCTGGCCTGGGCGACCATTTCCGGCAGGCGGTGATAGGTTTGCGGGCCGAGGACGATATCCACATAGGGCGCGCGGGCGAGGATTTCCGCGCCCTCGGCCTGCGCGACGCAGCCGGCGACGGCGAGGATGGTGCGCTGGCCCGCTTCGGCGCGCGCCTGCTTCACCAGGCGCAGGCGGCCGAGTTCGGAGAACACTTTTTCCGCCGCCTTGTCGCGGATGTGGCAGGTGTTGAGGATGATCATGTCGGCATCGTCGGGCCGGTCCGCGGGGCCATAGCCGAGCGGGGCCAGGACATCGGCCATGCGGCCGCTGTCATAGACGTTCATCTGGCAGCCCCACGTGATCATGTGGAGGCGCTTGGTGTTGGTCATCCGCGCGTCCTCTTGTCCAGCCGAAGGCTGGTCCAGCCTAACGGCGGAGGAATGGGGGTCGCGGGGCGACAGGTCAAGCGCAAGGCTGGGGGGGCACTCCCGGGCTGTGTGCGCAGTTTCGCCGGTGCGGGTGGCGCCGTGTCAAGAATTTCGCGGCTGCGGCTAGGCAAGGGCCGCCGCGGAGGCGGCCTCGGCGGGCTGTTTGGCCGGGCTGGGCGCCGGGCGGTTCTGGCGCAGCAGGGCGGCCCCGTCGGCGCTGGCCTGCCAGACCGCCTGGGTGAGGGCCTTGCGGTTTGGGAAGTCGCGCGGATCGAGCGGCGGGTGCAGCAGCAGGCTGGCGCGCATGCCGCCGTGCTGGGCGAGCTGCCAGTAGTGGGAGGCGATCTCCATGTCGCCATACCAGGCGAAGATCGGGCGGGCGGCGCGGCCGACGGGCAGGCCGGCGAGGCGGTCATAGACCAGGGAGACCGGCTGGACGATCGGCGGCAGGCCGCCGGGCCCGACGGGAAGCTCGGCGATGGAGAGGAAGGCGGAGCGGAAGGGGAGCACGCGCGCGCCGTCGGACGTGGTGCCTTCGGGGAACAGGATCAGGCTGTCGCCGGCGGCGAGGCGGGTGCGCATCTCATCGCGTTCGCGCGCCGTGCTGGTGCGGGCGCGGCGGACATAGACGGTGCGGCCGAGGCGGGCGATCCAGCCGATGAGGGGCCAGCCGGCGACCTCCTCCTTGGCGATGAAGGCCGCATCGAGCTGGGCGCCGAGGGCGAGGATGTCCAGCCAGGAGGAATGGTTGGAGACATAGACCACCGGGCGGCCATCGGCGGTGGTGTGGGCCGGGGCGCCGATGAGGCGCAGCCGCAGGCCCAGGATGGCGCAGAGGCCGCGCCAGTAGAGGCGGGTGACAATGGCGGTGGGCTTGCCGGGCAGGAGCAGCAGGAGGGCCTGCGGGATGGCGCAGAGCAGGGTCCAGGGCAGGACGAGCATCAGGCGCCAGATCGGGCCGAGGCGGCGCAGCACCGCGCGGCGGCGGGGCAATGCCCAGGCGGCCGCCTCGGCCTCCTCCACGGCGGGGTCGGCGTTGGCGGCGCGGCCGAAGGGGAGTCGGCGAGGTTTCTTGCTCATCTCCCGCCCGAATACGCTGGCAGCCGGGGCGTCACAATGGCGGCGTGGTGACACTTCATTGAAGCTTCGGTTGAACCTCGCCGTTGTGGTGCCGCAAACGGGCCCTATGGCCCAAGGACTTGCTATCGCGCGGCCCCTATGGCCAGGACCTGCTATGGCGCGGCCCCTATGGCCAGGACCTGCTATGGCGCGGCCCCTATGGCCGCGACACGGTTGCGGGATGTAAGGAAGGGTATGGCGACGCGGCGCGCATTGGTGCGGATCGGGCTGAACGTGGGGCTGGACGGGCTTCTGGCCGCGGCCGCGTATCTGCTTGCGCGCTGGCTGGTGGGCCCGCCCGGGAATACCGACGACCTGCTGGGGCCGTGGTGGGCGCTGCCCTGGGCGGCGGTGGCGCTGCTGCTGGCGGGCGTGCCGTTCAAGCTCTCGGTGCAGTACTGGCGCTTTGCCGGCACGCAGGATTTGCTGGCGCTGGCCGCGGCTTCGGTGGCGGCGGCGGCGGTGTTCCCGATGGGGCTGCGCGAGGGCGGGGCCGTGATGCCCGGGCCGAGTTTTCCGGTGGCGCATGCGCTGGCGCTGATCGTGCTGCTGGCGGCGCCGCGCCTGGCCTATCGGCTGTCGCAGGAGGGGCGCGGGCAGGCGCAGGGCGGGGCGGCGGTACTGCTGGTGGGCGCGGGCGAGGGCAGCGACCTGTTCCTGCGCGCGCTGGCGGCCGAAGCCGCGCCGCCGTTCTTCGTGATGGGGCTGGTTTCCACCGGGCGGGCGCAGACCGGGCGGCGGATCAACGGGCAGCCGATCCTGGGCGGGCTGGCGGAGCTTCCCGCCGTGCTGGCCAGGCTGCGCGAGGAGGGGCGGCTGCCGGGCACGCTGGTGGTGACCGATCCGGCCCTTTCCGGCACCTCGCTGGCGCAGGTGATGGCGGTGGCGGAGCAGCAGGGCGTGCGGGTGGCGAGCGCGCCGCGGATCACCAGCCTCGATCCCGCGCAGGGTGCGGAGAAGGGGTTGCAGCTGGCGCCGGTGGCGATCGAGGATTTGCTGAACCGGCCGCAGGTGCGGCTGGACCGCGAGGGCATGGCGCGGCTGGTGCAGGGGCGCCGGGTGCTGGTGACCGGGGCCGGCGGATCGATCGGCAGCGAGCTGGCGCGGCAGGTGGCGGCCCTCGGCCCGGCCAAACTGGTGCTGCTGGATTCCGGCGAGTTCGCGCTGTGGCAGATCGACCTGGAGCTGGGCGAGGCGGCGCCGCTGGTGCCGCGCGAGGCGGTGATCGCCGATGTGCGCGACGAGGCGCGGATTCGCGACGTGTTCGAGCGGGCGCGGCCGGAGCTGGTGTTCCATGCCGCGGCGCTGAAGCACGTGCCGCTGGTGGAGGCGAACCCGGCCGAGGGGCTGCTGACCAATGCGCTGGGCACGCGCCACGTGGCCGAGGCGGCGCGCGCGGCCGGGGCGGCGGCGATGGTGCTGATCTCCACCGACAAGGCGGTGAACCCGACCAGCGTGATGGGGGCTTCGAAGCGGCTGGCGGAGATGTTCTGCCAGGCGCTGGACATTCAGGGCCGTGCCAGCGGCGGGATGCGCTGCATCACCGTGCGGTTCGGCAATGTGCTGGGCTCCACCGGCAGCGTGGTGCCGCTGTTCCAGCGCCAGCTGGCGCGCGGCGGGCCGCTGACGGTGACGCACCCGGACATGCAGCGCTACTTCATGACGGTGCGCGAGGCGGTGGGGCTGGTATTGCAGGCCAGTGTTGTCGGGGCGCTGGATACCTCGCCGGACTTCCTGCGCCAGGGCGGCATCTTCGTGCTGGACATGGGCGAGCCGGTGAAGATTTCCGACCTCGCGCGCAACATGATCCGGCTGGCCGGGCTGCGGCCCGATGTGGATATCGAGATCCGCTACACCGGGCTGCGGCCGGGCGAGAAGCTGTTCGAGGAGCTGTTCCACGGCCGTGAGCCCGCGGTGCCGATCGGGCATGACGGGCTGCTGATGGCCACCCCGCGCACCGCCGATGCCGCCATCGTCGGCCGGGCCATCGACGAGATCGCGCTGGCGGCACGCGGCGGCAATATCCGCCTCACCCTGGCCCTGCTGGGCCGCCAGATTCCGGAATTCGCCCACAACGCCGCGCCCGGCCCTGCTTCGGCAGAGGGCGGCACGGCGCGTGCCTGAGGGACTGACATGAACGAACAGCCGCGCCCGATCCCCTTCATCGACCTCAAGGGCCAGCAGGCCCGCATCGAAGCCGATCTGCGCCGACGGCTGGAGGCGGTGCTGGGGCATTGCCAGTTCATCCTGGGGCCCGAAGTGGTGGAGCTGGAGCAGGAACTGGCGAAATTCTGCGGGGCGAAGCACTGCATCTCCATCAGCTCCGGCACCGATGCGCTGCAGATCGCGATGATGGCCGAAGGGATCGGGCGCGGGGATGCGGTGTTCCTGCCGGCCTTCACCTATACCGCCACGGCGGAGGTGCCGCTGGTGCTCGGCGCCACGCCGGTGTTCGTGGATGTGGATCCGCGCACGTTCCAGATCGACCCGGCGCATCTGGCCGCCCGGGTGGCCGAGGTGCGGGCGGCGGGAAAGCTGGTGCCGCGCATGCTGATCGGGGTGGATCTGTTCGGGCAGCCGGCGGATTGGCCGGCGCTGGCGGCGATTGCCGCGCGCGAGGGGCTGGTGACGCTGGATGATTGCGCGCAGAGCTTCGGGGCGAGCCTGTCTGGCCGGATGCTGGGCACGCTGGCGGATGCGACGGCAACGAGCTTCTTCCCGAGCAAGCCGCTGGGGGCCTATGGCGATGGCGGCGCGCTGTTCACCGAGAGCGACGAGCGGGCGGCGCTGTATCGTTCGCTGCGCACCCATGGCGAGGGCACCACGCGCTACGAGGTGCTGCGCACCGGCATGAACGGGCGGCTGGACACGCTGCAGGCGGCGGTGCTGCTGAGCAAGCTGACGGTGTTCGCCGACGAACTGGCGGCGCGCGAGCGCGTGGCGGAGTACTACGATTCCCGGCTGGGCAATGCGGTGGTGACGCCGGCGCGGGTGGCGGACAGCAAGGCGGCCTGGGCGATCTATGCGATCCTGCTGCCCGATGGCGCCGCGCGGACCAGGCTGCAGGACGGTCTGCGCGCGGCCGGGGTGCCGAGTGCGATCTACTATCCGAAGCCGCTGCACCAGCAGCCGGCCTACCAGGGCGCGCATGACGGGGCGGCGCTGCCGGTCTCCGAGGATCTCGCGGGGCGGATCATGGCGCTGCCGATCCATCCCGACCTGACGGAGGAGGACCTGGCGCGCATCTGCGACGCGGTGCTGGCGCATGTCTGAGCCAGCCAAGGGGCCCGTGGGCATCGCCACGAGCTGGGATCCCTCGATCTACCTGCGCTACGGCGATGAGCGGCTGCGGCCGGCGCTCGATTTGCTGGCGAAGGTGGATGCCGATGCGCCGGCCCGGGTGGTGGATCTGGGTTGCGGGCCCGGCAATGTGAGCGTGTTCCTGCAGCAGCGCTGGCCGGGGGCCGATGTGCTGGGCATCGATGGCTCGGCGGCGATGCTGGAGAAGGCGCGCCGCGCCGCGCCGGGGTGCCGGTTCGCGGAGGCGGATTTCGGCACCTGGACGGCCGAGGCGCCCGTTGACGTGATCTACTCCAATGCGGCGCTGCACTGGCTGGGTGGGCATGACGTGCTCTTCCGGCGCCTGCTGGGGCAGCTTGCCCCCGGCGGCACGCTGGCGGTGCAGATGCCGGCGATGCATGCCGCCCCGATCCGGGCGTTGCAGCACGAGGTGGCGGCCACGGGGCCGTGGGCCCCGCTGCTGGCCGATGTCGGGGGGGCGCCGCCGATCCTGGAGCCCGGGCAGTACTGGGATATCCTGAAGCCCATCGCCGCCTCGCTGGATATCTGGGAGACGATCTACCTGCATGCGCTCAGCGGCGAAAACGCGGCGGTGCAGTGGGCGAGCGGGACCAGCCTGCGGCCCTTCCTCGATCCGCTGCCGGAGGGGCTGCGGGCAGAGTTCCTGGCGGCCTATACCGAGGCGGTGGCGCCGCATTATCCGCGCCGGGCGGACGGCACCACGCTGCTGCCGTTCCGGCGGCTGTTCATCATGGCGCGGCGGTGACGCCCCGCCTTCGGCCGGCGCGGCCGGAGGATTGGGACGCGGTGATGGAACTGCGGCTGTCGGTGGCGGAGAACCGGCTGTCGGATCCGTCGCGGGTGACGCGCGACATCTACGAGGACTACATCACCCGGCGCGGCCAGGGCTGGGTGGCGGAACTGGAGGGCGGGATCGCGGGGTTCTGCATCGCCGCGGCCGATGGCGAGGTGTGGGCGCTGTTCGTGCGGCCGGGCCTGGAAGGCCGGGGGCTCGGCCAGGCGCTGATGGCGGCCTGCGTGGACTGGCTGGCCGGGCTGGGCGTGGGCGAGGCGGTGCTGGAAACCGGGGCAGGCACGCGGGCGGAGGCGTTCTACCGCCGCTTCGGCTGGATCGAGGCCGGGCGCAACCGCCATGACATCACCTTCAAGTTGCCTCTGCAGCCGGGCTGACCAATGCTGGCGGGGTTGGCCGCCCAAGGACCCCCGACGTGACCCACCCTGCCCCACCCCGCGACGGCTTCCTGGCCATTCTGCTGATCTTCCTGCGCCTGGGGCTCACCAGTTTCGGCGGCCCCGTGGCGCATCTGGGGTATTTCCGGGCGGAGTTCGTGACGCGGCGCAAGTGGCTCGGCGAGGCGGAGTATGCCGATTTGGTGGCGCTGGCGCAGTTCCTGCCGGGGCCGGCGAGCAGCCAGACCGGCTTCGCGCTGGGGATGCTGCGCGTCGGGCTGGGCGGCGGGATCGCGGCGTGGATCGGGTTCACCATGCCCTCGGCGCTGGTGATGGTGGCGGCCGCCTATGGGGTGGATTGGGCGACGGGCGGAGTAGGGGCCGGGATCGTGCACGGGCTGAAGCTGGTGGCCGTGGCGGTGGTGGCGCAGGCGGTGTGGGGCATGGCCGGCAGCCTGGCGCCGGACCGCACGCGCGCCACCATCGCGGCGGCGGCGGCGGTGGCGTTGCTGCTGCTGCCCTCGGCAGCGACGCAGATCGGGGTGATCGTGCTCGGCGCCGGGCTGGGGCTGGCGCTGTGCCGTGACGGCGCGGGCCCGGTGGGCGCACCGCTGGGCATCGCGATCGGGCGTGGGCCAGCGCTGGCGGCGCTGGCGGCGTTCCTGGTGCTGCTGGTGGGGCTGCCGGTGCTGGCGCCTTTGGGCCATGGGGCGGCGCTGGCGGAGGCAGGGTACCGGGCGGGCGCGCTGGTGTTCGGCGGCGGGCACGTGGTGCTGCCGCTGCTGGAGCGGGCCTTCGTGCCCTCCGGCTGGGTGTCGGCGGATGCGTTCCTGGCCGGCTACGCGCTGGCCCAGGCGGTGCCGGGGCCGCTGTTCACCTTCGGCGCCTTTCTGGGGGCGGCCTCCGGCGGCGTGCTGGGCGGGGCGGTGGTGCTGGTGGCGATCTTCCTGCCTGGGCTGCTGCTGATGGCGGGCGCCCTGCCCTTCTGGGACGGGCTGCGGCGACGGCCCGATGCGCAGGCGGCGCTGCGCGGGGTGAACGCGGCGGTGGTGGGCATTCTGCTCGCGGCGCTGTTCGACCCGATCTGGCAGGGCAGCGTGCACATGCCAGCGGATTTCGCGCTGGTGCTGGCCGCCTTCGTGGCGCTGGTGCTGTGGAAGGCACCGCCCTGGGCAGTGGTGGTTGCCGCCGCGGCGGCGGGCGCCTTGATGGGAGTGTAACTGTCGCCTGCATCCACACCAAGGATAGAGACTTATCATTCTTTTTAGACGGATGGTGATTTTCGATTAACCACCCCGGCCTAGCGTCCCGCCAGGATTCGATGGTCGGAGAGGCTGGATGCTGGTGTCGGCTGGGGCGGGGCTCCGGGGCGTTCGCCTCGTCACGAGCAGGAACAGGGGCGCCGAGCGGCTGCCGGTGCTGAGCGCGCCGGGCTGGCTTGCGTTCGCGCTGCCACTGATGCCCGGCGAGGTTGTGCTGCGGGCGGCGACGTTCCGCCCCTGCGACCACGGCCCCTCGGCGGATCGGCGGGAACTGGGCTTCGCGGTGACGGGCATCGACATCGTGACGGCGGGCGGGCGGCGGCATTTCGCCGCGGGCTCCGCGGCGTTCGGCCCCGGCTTCCATGCGCAGGAAGCCAATGGCTGGCGCTGGACGGGAGCCGAGGCGGTGCTGCCGGCGGCCATGTTCGAGGGGCTCAACCGGCCTTCGGTGCTGGTGGTGCGCGGCTACGGGGCACCCGGCACGGAGATCGCGCCAAGCCATCACGGCGCCTTCCTGTGCGGCGATTCCTGGCCGGCGGACGACTATGTGGAGACGCATCTGCGCCGCGTGCTGGCGCCGTTCCTGGCCGGCACGATGGTGGGACAGGCAGACATGCTGGCGCCGGACCATCGCGGCCATCACGAGCGCAACATCGCCGCCCGGCAGCAGCGGCTGGCCGCGGCGCTGCAGGGGCAGGCGGGCAGCGCGGTGCTGTTCGGCCGCTCCTCCGGCGCGCGGGTGGCCACGATGCATGCGCGCCAGGCGGAGGTGGCCGCCGTGGTGTGCCTGGGGTTTCCGTTCCATGCACCCGGGCGGGTGCCGGAGCCGGAGCGTTATGCCCATCTCGCCACGATCCAGACGCCCACGCTGATCATCCAGGGGCGGGACGACCCCTACGGCAATGCCGAGGACCTGCGCGACATCCCGCTATCGGAGCACGTGGAGTGGCACCTGACGGACGGGGGGCACGAGTTCCTGATGGGCGAGACCGGATGGCAGACGGTGGGGCGGCGGGTGCTGCTGTTCCTGGCCGGGGTGGCGGATCAGGCGCGGGCGGCGCGGGCGGCGGCGATCGCATCCGCCACGGCCTGACGCGCCCGGGGGGCGTTGCGCCAGCAGGTGGAGCCCAGCAGGGCCGAGACCTCGGCGCAGACCTCCCCGGCCTCGCGGGCCGCCAGGGCGGGCAGGTCGTGGATGCCGATCTGCTCCAGCCGGCGCAGCACGCCGGGGCCGATGCCGCGCACGGCGAGCAGGACGTCACGCTCCTCGGGGGCGAAAGGCATCGCTACAGCTCCCGCCCGCGATCCTCGAACTCCACATCCCGGTGGACGTGCACGCTCATCAGCACGCCCATGCCGATCATCACCATGATCATGGCCGAGCCGCCATGGCTGACCAGCGGCAGCGGCACGCCGCCCACGGGGATGGCGCCCATCACCATGGCGATGTTCACGAAGACATACATGAAGAAGTTCATGCTGATGCCCAGCGCCACCAGCCGGCCGTACTGGTGGCGGCAGCGCAAGGCGATCAGCATGCCGCCCAGGATGATGCAGGCCAGCAGGCCCAGCACGGCCAGGCTGCCGACCAGGCCGAATTCCTCGGCCAGCATGGTGAAGATGAAGTCGGTCTGCTTCTCCGGCAGGAAGTTCAGGTGGCCCTGGGTGCCCTGCAGGTAGCCCTTGCCCCAGATGCCGCCGGAGCCAAGCGCGATCTTGGACTGGATGATGTTGTAGCCGGCGCCGAGCGGGTCGCTCTCGGGGTTCAGGAAGGTGTCGATGCGGGCGCGCTGGTAGTCGCGCAGGTGGCTGTAGGCGATCGGTGCGCCGCCCACCACGCCGCCCACGGCCAGCGCCACCTTCCACCAGCGCAGCCCGGCGCCCAGGAACACCGTGCCGCCCACCACGGCGGTGATCACGGCGGTGCCGAGGTTGGGCTGCTTCAGGATCAGCCCCACCGGGATGGCGACTGCGATCAGCGGCGGGATCAGGAACAGCGGGTTGCCCATCTTCTCCCAGCTGGCACGGTGGAACCAGGAGGCGAGCCCGAGCACGAGGCAGAGCTTCATCAGCTCCGAGGGCTGCCACTGCATGCCGCCCAGTTCGATCCAGCGCTGCGCGCCCTTGCCCACATTGCCCATCTTGAGCACCAGCACCAGCAGCACCACGCCGCCGAGCCAGGCCAGCCAGGACATCTTCTGGATGAAGCGGATGTCGATCATGGCGATGCTGAGCATCAGCACCAGGCCGACGGCGAAGCGAAACATGTGGCGCGCCGCATAGGGCTCCGGCGCACCGCCGGCGGCGGAATAGAGCGCCACGTAGCCCACGCCGGCGAGTGCTGCGAGCAGCAGGACATAGAGCCAGCTGATGCGGAACAGCTTGCTGGTGATGTCGAAGGAGTTGTCGCGGATCAGGCGGCGTTCCATCACGCTCATCGCGGCGGACCTCCCTCGGCCACGGGATTCATGGAGCGCCGCCTGCGGCGACGCGGGGGCGTTCGCTGCGGATCACCGGGTCGCGCGCCATGGTGGCGGCCATGATGTCCCGTGCCATGGGGGCGGCGGCCTCCGACCCCGCGTTGCCGTGCTCCACCACCACGGCCAGCGCGTAGCGCGGCGCATCATGCGGGGCATAGCCCACGAACAGCGCGTGCGGGCGGTATTCCCAGGGCAGGTTCTCCGACTTGAAGCCGCGTTCGCGCTGCTCACGGGTGACGTTGCGGACCTGGACGGAGCCGGTCTTGCCGGCCATCTGCGCCGGCGGCGCGGTGCTGCCGGGGGCGGCGGGCAGGCGGGCGATGAGCGCGGTGCCGCCCTGCTCGTTCACCACCGCCCACATCGCATCGCGCATCACCTGCAGGCCACGCTCCCCCACGCCCAGCGCCGGCCAGTCCTCCGGCCGGAAGCCGCGCTGCATGGTGCCGCCGATGGCGCGCGTGAGGTGCGGCTCCACCTGCCGGCCGGTGGCCAGCCGCGCTGTCATGGTCGCAAGCGACAGGGGCGTGAGCTGGAAGAAGCCCTGGCCGATGCCGTGCACGATGGTGTCGCCGATGTTCCACGCCTTGCCCTGGGCGATGCGCCAGGCGCGGGTGGGCACGTGGCCGGCGCGGGCACCAGGCAGCTCGATGTCCAGCTTGGTGCCCAGGCCGAAGCGGTTGGACATGGCGGCGATCCGGTCGATGCCGACGCGCTTGGCGACCTCATAGAAGTAGCAGTCGCAGCTGACCTTGATGGCCGCGCGCATGTCCACCGAGCCGTGGCCGTATTTGCGCCAGCAATGGAAGCGGCGGTCGCCGAAATCCAGGTAGCCCGGGCAGTACACGGTCTCGCCCACGGTGATCACCCGTGCCTCGAACCCGGCCAGCGCCACGATCATCTTGAAGGTGGAGCCCGGGGCGTAGAGCCCGGCAACGGCCTTGTTGATGAGCGGGGCGCGGCGGTTGGAGGTCCAGGCGACCCATTGCGCCTGGGAGACGCCGGAGTTGAACAGGCTGGGATCGAAGCTGGGGTTGGTGGCCATGGCCAGCACCTCCCCGTTGCGGGCATCCATCACCACGGCACTGGCGCTTTCGTCGCCCAGGCGCTCCAGCACGGATTTCTGCAGGTCGAGGTCGATGGTCAGGTTCACGTCCTGGCCCTGGGTGCCCTCGCGCCGGTCCAGCTCGCGGATCACGCGGCCGACGGCGTTCACCTCCAGCTGCACCGCGCCGGCGCGGCCGCGCAGCACGGTGTCGTGCACCCGCTCCATCCCGGCACGGCCGACGCGGATGCCGGGCAGGCTGAGCAGCGGGTCTTCGGCCACGTCGGCCTCGGCCGGGGGGGCGACGTAGCCGATCACGTGCGCCATGGCGGGGCCGTGCGGGTATTCGCGCGTGGTGCCGACATCGACCAGGATGCCGGGCAGCTCCGGCGCGTTGACCTCGATGCGGGCCATATCCTCCCAGGTGAGGAATTCGCGCACCATGATCGGCACGAAGCGGCGGTGGCGGCGCAGGTCGCGCTCGATGCGGGCGCGCTCGGTTTCGGACAGCGGCACGATGCGGCCGAAATTGTCCAGCGTGGCACCCACGTCGCCGGTCTGTTCGGCCACCAGCAGGGCGCGCCAATTGAGGCGGTTGCCGGCCAGGATGGCGCCGCCGCGGTCCAGCAGCCGGCCGCGCGGGGGGGCGATGAGGCGGGCGCTGATGCGGTTGCTTTCCGCCATCGTGGTGTAGCGCGCACCTTCCTCCACCTGCACCTGGTAGAGGCGCGCGGCCAGCCCGCCGATGGCGGCCACCTGGGCGCCGGCGATGATGAGGGCGCGGCGCGTGAACACGCCGCTGCGCTGGGCCTCGCGCTTCATCGGCCGCTTCCTTGGGCGGCTTGGTCAGGCATTGGCCGGCTCGGCGATGGTGCGGTGGGCGCGGGCGAGCAGCACGGCGAGCAGCGGGTAGAGCCCGGCGGCGAGCATGGCCTGGAACAGCGCAGGGCCTGGTGGCACCAGGCGCAGCGTGAGCATCGAGGTGAGCAGCCATTGCACGGCGGCGAGCGCGATGGCCATCGTGACGAAGGCCAGCCAGATCATCAGGAATCCCTGGCGGGTGAGCGAACGGCGCCAGCGCAGCGCCACGGCATGGGCCACCAGCAGCGTGACCACGCCCACGCCGGGCGGGGCGAAATCCAGCAGGTCCGCCAGCAGCCCGACGAGAAACACGGCCGGTGGCGGCATGGAAAGCGGGCGGAACACCGACCAGAACCACACGCAGGCCAGGGCCGCGGCGTTCTGCAGCTCTGCCTGGCCGGGCAGGCGGAAGGGGGCGGCGGTGATCAGCACCAGCGCCACCGTCATCGCCAGGGGGAAGAAGCGGCGTGAAAGGGCATCCAGCCGGCGGCCGAGGGTCTGTCGGGGGCGGATGCCGGGCGTGCGGTCATCCATCAGTCGTATCCTCAGCGCCGCCGCTCGGACTGCCGGGCCACGCTGGCCTCGGGCGGGATAACGCCTTTCAGGCCGTAATCGAACAGGCGCACCACCTCCAGCCGGTCCAGCCGGGCGAAAGGCACCACTTCCGGCACGTTGCTGGTGCTGTAGCGCACCACGCCCACGGGCAGGCCGGGGGGGAAGGTGTTGGCCTCCGCGCTGGTGACCACGCGCTCGCCCTCCGCGGGCTGGGTGCCTTCGGCCCAGTACATCAGGCGCGGGCGCGGGCCGTTGGTGCCGGCCAGGATGGCACGGCCGCGGCTGCCTTCGAGCGTTACGGGCACGCGGCTGTTCATGTCGGTGAGCAGCAGCACGCGGGCGCTGCGCGTGCCCAGTTCCGTGACGCGCCCGACCAGGCCACGGTCGTCCAGCGCGATCTGGCCGCGGGCGACGCTGTGGTTGGGGCCAAGGGAGAGCAGCACGGCGCGGGCATAGACGCCGCCGGCATCGGCCACCACGCGGGCGGTGAGGAAGGTGGGCGCGGGATCGGGGATCCAGCGCAGCTGGGACTTGAGCGTGGTGTTCTCGGCATCCAGCGCCAGGGCCACGGCCTGCCAGCGGCGCAGGCGGTCGTTCTCCTCGCGCAGGCGGGCATTCTCCTCGTGCAGCGTGGCGAGGTGGCGCGCCCCCTCGATGCCGCGATGCACCACGGAGAGCGGCTCGGCCAGGGCGGCATAGAGCGGGGACAGGGCATCGGCCACGGCCATGCGGGCCCGTTCGGCCAGCAATGCGTCGGCCTTGCCGAGCAGCATCAGGCCGAAGGACGCCACCATGAAGATGGGCAGCGTCAGCTTGGAAAGGGCCTGTCGCAGCGGCATTGATATCCGGATCACCTCAACTCCGTGCTGTCTGGGTCCGCATCAGAGGTTGCGGACACCACACAACACGACACATTTCAACACTTAGGCAAACCAACTTCGTATTCGAGCCCGATTCGGCCTACCGGCACAACTGCTGCCGGAAGCTGGCGACGCCAGCGAAACCGGAAACCTGTGGATAAGTCGACAACCGCTTGAAATAAAACAACCGGCGGCAGGTCATGGCAGCCCACCAAAAAACTTTCTTCTGCTCACCTTGTGCGGCGCGGGACTGCACCCACCCGTCAGCCGTGCGGGCAGCGCGACCGAAGCTTCTGTTTTTCCGTGCTTTCTTCCGAAAAAGAGGAATCTTTCTTTTTCGTCAATACATGGAGGTGAGGACGTTGCGCAGGCGCTTCATTTCCTCCAGCGCCCGCCCGGTGCCCAGCGCCACGCATTGCAGCGCATCCTCCGCCACCACCACCGGCAGGCCGGTGGCATCGCGCAGCACCTGGTCCAGCCGGTTGAGCAGCGCGCCGCCGCCGGTGAGCACGATGCCCTTGTCCACGATATCGGCCGCCAGCTCCGGCGGCGTGTTCTCCAGCGCCACCTTCACCGCTTCCACGATGGCGGTGACGGGTTCGGCAAGGCTCTCGGCGATGGCGCGCTGGCTCACCACGATCTCGCGCGGCACGCCGTTCATCAGGTCGCGGCCCTTCACCTCGCGCAGCGGCCCCTCGTCGTTGTCATAGGGGGCGGAGGCGGCGCCGATATCCATCTTGATCCGCTCCGACGAGCTTTCGCCGATCAGCAGGTTATGGTGGCGGCGGATGTAGCTGATGATCGCCTCGTCCATCTTGTCGCCGCCCACGCGCACGCTGCGGGCATAGACGATGCCGCCCAGCGAGATCACCGCCACTTCCGTGGTGCCGCCGCCGATATCCACCACCATGGAGCCGCTGGGCTCCGTGACAGGCAGCCCGGCGCCGATCGCGGCGGCCATCGGCTCCTCGATCAGCAGCACCTTGCGGGCACCCGCGCTCTCGGCACTTTCCTGGATGGCGCGGCGCTCGACGGCCGTGGAGCCGGAGGGCACGCAGACGATGATCAGCGGGGAGGTGAAGCTGCGGCGGTTGTG
>JAIXTK010000260.1 GCA_027483995.1 Acetobacteraceae bacterium | reverse complement strand
GTGCATTGGCCAGTGAGAGTCACAGCACCGGCGGCGGGTAGTACGGCTTGTCGCCCAGCGCGTTCACCCGCTCCCAGAACGCCGGGCCGCCGGCGAGGCCGGAGGGTTCCAGGGCCTGGGCGTCGCGGAAGATGCACCAGCTTTCGGGATGCAGGCGGCTGGCTTCGGCGAAGTGCTCCGCCGCTTCCGCTTCCTGCCCGTGGCGGCGCAGGTGCAGGGCGAGGCGGAACAGCGCGTCGGCCATGGCCATCTCTGGCGTGATGACCGGCAACCGGGCGCGGGCTTCGTCGCCTGGCAGGGCGTGCTTTCCGGTGCGGATCCAGGTGCGCACGGCGTTCAGATAGGCCGTGCGGGCGGCGTTGCGCTCGGCGAGCAACGCCGGCGCCAGGGTGCGGGTAGTGAGGTCCATCTTGCGGAAATGGTCGGTGGACCCCGCGGTTTCCGGCGGGCGCACGATCACCCCGCGCTCATCGATCCAGACGCATTGCGGCACGTTGACCATGCCGTAGAGCGCCGAGACGAAGTGGTTCTCGTCGATCAGGCAGGGGTAGCTGGGCTTTGCCTTCTCGATCCAGGGCCGCGCCTGTTCGGCTCCGCGGCCTTCCTCGGCCACGGCGATGACAACGAAGGGGGCATCGAATACGCAAGTCTGCAGGTCCTCCCACACGGAGAGGTCAAGCCTGCAGCCTCACCAGGATGCCCAGGTGGTCAGGAACACCTTCTGGCCGCGGTAGTCGGACAGGCGGTGGATGCGGCCGTGGAGGTCCGGCAGGGCGAAATCGGGCGCCTGCAGGCCGGCGAGGGCCTGGTTGCGCTGGTCCGGCCCGGTGCCGAGCACCCAGGTCTCGCCGGCGCGGTCCGATGCCACGGGGTTGCCGAGATGGCGCCAGAAGGCGGCGGCGTCGATCCGGTCGCCCTGCTTCATCGCGGGCGTGAGGGGCACGCAGAGCTCGGCCTGGCACATGCCCTCGGGCTTGAGGGTCCAGCCGGTCACGCGCTCCGTGTCGTCGGGGGTGAGCAGCAGCCCCCCTGGTGTTGGCACGTCGTGCGTGCCGGTGTCGGTGAGGACGGTGGCCATGGCGCCTTTCCCTGGGTTGCAGGGGCAGTCTGGCAGGCGCCGGCCTAGCCTTCCAGCGCCATCGGCAGCATGGAGATCACCAGCAGGATCGCCATGGCGATGTTGAAGGCGCGCAGGCGCGGGCCGTGGCCCAGCAGGCGGGCGGCGCCATGGCCCAGCAGCGCCCAGGGGATGCAGCTGGGCGGGGTGACCAGGAAGAACACCGCGCCGATCACCGCCAGTTGCGGGATGGCCGGCGCATCCGGGCGCACCCAGGTGGCGGCGATGGAAAGCGCCAGCAGCCAGGCCTTGGGGTTCACCCATTGGAACAGCACCGCCTGCCAGAAGCCGAAGCGCAGCGCGGGGGGCGCTTCCGGGCTGCCGACGGGCGCGCTGGCGATCTTCCAGGCCAGCCAGACCAGCCAGGCCATGGAGGCCCAGCGCATGGCGGCGGCCATCAGCGGATGGGCGGAGAGGAAGCCGGCCAGGCCAAGGCCGACCAGCATGATCATGAAGGAGAAGCCGGTGCCGATGCCGAGGATGTGCGGCCAGATCGCCCAGGGCCCGTTCGCCGCGGCATTGGCGGTGACCAACGCGTTGTTCGGCCCCGGCGTGACCGAGGCGGCGAAGGCGAAGGCCACGAGGGGCAGGAGGGGTACTTCCATGGGGATATGGCAGCACCATTGACCTGTCTTGGTCCAGCGCCGCCAGCGCATGCCAGCCCGTCAGCGCAGCGCCAGCATCGCCAGCAGGCCCGGGGAGAGGATGCCGGTGGCCCAGACCAGGGCGGAGGCGACATTGGCGATCTGGAAGGGGAGCATGGGCATCGCGCAGCTGCCGGCCACCAGCGGCACGGCGGCGCGAAGAGGGCCGAAGAAGCGCCCCAGGAACACCCCGGCCATGCCCCAGCGCGCAAAGAACGCCTGGCCGCGCGGCAGCAGGGTGGGCATGCGCCTGAGCGGCCAGAGCTTCGACAGGTGGTCCTTGAAGGTGTGGCCGATCCAGTAGGAGACGCAATCGCCCAGGATCGCGCCGAGCGCGGCGCCGGCCCAGCAGGGCCAGAATGCAATGCCGCTGGCGCCGAGCAGTCCGGAGAGGCCGAACAGGATGGCGGTGGCGGGTAGCAGCACAGAGATCACGGCCAGGGATTCGCCGAACGCCAGCAGGAACACCACCGGGGCCGCCCAGGCCTGGTTGGCCCGGATGAACTCCAGTGTTGCGTGCACGATGGCCTCGATGGCGTTGCTCCCCTCAGGTGGCGGTTCAGGTCAGGTAATAGCGCGCGATCACGGCCGAAAGCGCGGTTCCCAGCGAATAGGCCGGGAAAATCGCCACCGCGGCCACCAGTATCCGGCGGAGCGGTGCCAGCCGGGCAGTGCCCAGCGTGGGCACTGCCACCGCCAGGAGCATGGCCAGGGGCAGGAAATAGCGCCCCTGTACCCCCTGTACCACGGGCCCGCCGACCGGGCTCCAGGTCAGGTAGAGGATGCCGAAGATTCCCCCCAGCGAGGCCAGAACGCTACCGACGATCCAGGCCGGGCCGCCGCGCCAGGCGATGCGGGCCGGGGGGGCGAGCAGCATCGCCGCCGCTGCCACGCCGAGCAGGATCGTGGCGTTGCGGTAGAAGGACTGCGGCAGCAGCGTGTCCAGCCAGCCCAGAACGCCAAGGAAGCTGTAGGCATAGCCCGCCCACATCTGGGCCAGCGTGTCCCTTGCCACGGCCAGGATGCGCCAGGGTTCCGACAACAGAAGGGCGATCTGGGCGCCGGGGTTCGCACCCTGGAACGCCCCTACATTGGGCGCCCCGATCACCGACATCACGGCCGACCAGCCAACGCCGGCACCGAGGACGATCGCCGCGCCGGCCAGCCGTGCCCGCCACGGCGCGAAGCCCAGCGCCAGCGGCACCAGGGCGAGCCCGACATAGGCCGGGCGCGTGGTGATCACCAGCACCAGCAGCGCCACGATCACGGCGAGGGTTCGCCGGCTTTCCATTCCGTGCAGGCCGCGCCAGGCCAATGCGGCGACCAGCGCGCTGCAGGCCAGCAGCAATGCGTCCGGCCCCATGGTGGACATGCCGGAGAGCGACATCGGCAGGGTCAGCACTGCGAACAGCCACACCGCCGCCCCGCCGGACAGTGCGATTGCCAGCGCCGACAGTGCCACCGCGCAGATACCGTTCACGATCCGCGCCCGTGTCAGCGTGTCCAGCACGCCCCAGCCTGCGGCGCGGCCCACCCGGATGGTGGCCGCCTGCGGCACATAAAGCATGGGCGGATACATCGCGGTGATCACATGGGTCTGCACGCGCCCGGGGGACCAGGTGAAGGGCGGCTGCCACATGCCGGGCGTGGCCCGGCGCTCCGGGTGGAACATTAGCGTGGAGAAGGGGTGCATCGCCGCCACCAGCGCGGGGTCGACATGGGCGCCATTGGCCGGGAAGGTCCGGCCATCCCCGGTCGGCATATCGAACACTTCGCCGAAAATCTTGCCGTCGGCCACGTGGGCCGCGCGCATGGCGTGCATCGGCTCGTCCGGGGTTTGCAGCGGCGGTACGGCAAGGGAGAGCAGCACCGTGCCCACGGTGCCATAGGCGAGGAACAGCAGCGCCAGCAGCCGCGCCGTGCCGAGGGCGCGCAGCGCCGCGAAGATGCCGTCGATGTCCCGCACGCGCTGAACCTCCCTTCGCGGCCGGGCCGAGTCCCGCTGCCTCGCCACCGCAGCGGATGATTGCGACAGCGTGCCCCCGAAGGTAAAGAGAAGCCTCATTGCCAGGACGGTTCAGCACGCCGCGCCATGATCCAGCAGGACCTGCCGCTGCGAACCTATATCGATGACCGGTATCGCACCCGGGACTATGTGCGCGACCTCTATGCCGGTGCCTCCGGCCTTGTGATGCGTGCCAGCCACCGTCTGATGGAGCGCGGCATCGCGCCCGCGCAGAACATCGATGTGCTGGAGATCGGCGGCGGCGGCATGCCGCATCTGGGCTGGATGGACACCACGCAACTGCGCCGCTTCACCGTCTCCGACCGCATGGCCCTGCACGGCACCACCATGGCGAAGCTGGAGGCGGAATGGGGTGGCCGCGCCGAGATCCTGCGCCACGATTTCGATGCCGATCCCGTGCTGGCCACGCTGCCGGGCGGCTACAGCCGCATTGTCGCCTCCCACGTGCTGGAACACGTGGTGGAACCCGAGCGCGCCTTGCTGCGCTGGACCGCGCTGCTGGCACCGGGCGGCGTGATGTCCTTGGCGCTGCCCTGCGACCCCGGCTGGATGTGGCGGATGGGCCAGGTGCTGGGCTATCGCCGCGCCGCGCTGGGCATCGACTTCGCGGAATACGACCTGGTGATGTCGCGCGAGCATGTCACGCCCGTGCAGCGGGTGCTGAAGCTGGCGCGCTACTATTTCGGACGCGTGGGGCTGCGCTGGTTCCCGGCCGCGGTGCCGGTGGTGGATTTCAACCTGGTCTGCGCGATCACGCTGGCGCGGGAAGATTGGCGCGGGCCCGAAGGGCTGCTGGCGCCATGACGATGGGCCCGCGCTCGCCCGCCCCGGTGGTGGCGGTGGTGATCCCATGCTTCCGCGTGCGCCGGCACATACTGGGCGTGCTGGCCGGCATCGGGCCGGAGGTGGCGCAGATCTGGGTGATCGACGATGCCTGCCCCGAAGCGACAGGCGCGCTGGTGTTGGTCGAATGCACGGACACGCGCGTGGTGGTGGTGCAGCACGAGGCCAACCAGGGCGTGGGCGGCGCGGTGCTCACCGGCTACCAGCTGGCGCTGGCCGCCGGCGCGGAGGTGATCCTGAAGCTGGATGGCGACGGCCAGATGGACCCGGCGCTGATCCCGCAATTCGTCGCGCCGATCGCCGAGGGCCGCGCCGACTACGTGAAGGGCAATCGCTTCCACAATATCGAGGACGTGCGCGCCATGCCGGCCTCCCGCCTGCTGGGCAACGCGGCGCTCTCGTTCCTCACCAAGCTTTCGGCCGGCTATTGGCATGTGTTCGACCCCACCAACGGCTACACCGCCATCGCAGCCCGCGTGGCAAGGGCGTTGCCGGCGGGCAAGATCGCGCCGCGCTACTTCTTCGAATCCGACATGCTGTTCCGCCTCGGCACGCTACATGCCTGCGTGCTCGACCTGCCGATGCAGGCGGTGTACGGCGATGAGCGCAGCAACATGAACCTTCTGCGCATCGTGCCGCAGTTCCTGGGCGGGCATCTGCGCAACCTCGGCAAGCGGGTGTTCTACAACTACTTCCTGCGCGGCTTCTCGGTGGCGTCGCTGCAATTGCTCATGGGCCTGGTGCTGCTGCCCTTCGGCACGGCGGTGGGCGTGGCCGGATGGTGGGTGAGCTGGAAAAGCGGCATCCCGGCCACCACCGGCACGGTGATCCTGGCCGCGCTGCCGGTGCTGCTGGGCGTGCAGTTCCTGCTCTCCTTCCTGTCCTTCGACATGGCCGCGGTGCCGCAGCGCCCGGTCGGCCCGCTGCTGCCGCCGCGCGACGGTGCCGAAGCCACCCCACTGTTCCCGCTGCTTGGCGTGGCGCGCTGCGGCCGGGCGGCGGCGTGAGCGGGCGGGCCTGCGCCGCCTGCGGCAGCCCGATGCGGCCAGACATTCTGCCCGGCACCTTCCGCTGCGGGGCCTGCGGGTTCCTGGCCAGCGACCTGCCCGTGCGCATCAACGCCGCCGAGGCGATCGACGAGGATGCTCGCGCCCGCGCGCTGAAGCCGATCCGCGACGCCAATTTCACCCAGCTGCTGGATGCCTGCGCCGACCTGCTCCCGCCGGGCACGACGTTGCTGGATGTCGGTTGCGCCCATGGCTGGTTTCTCCAGGCCGCCGCCGCGCGCGGCATCGCCGCCGAGGGGCTGGAGCCGGACCGCGCCATGCTGGCGATCGCCCGGGCCGCCGGGCTGACGGTGCGCGAGGGCTACTTCCCGGATGCGCTTCCCCCCGCTGCACGCTTCCAGGCGATCACCTTCAATGACGTGTTCGAGCACCTGCCGGACCCCGCCGGGATGGCCCGCGCCCTGGCTGATGCGCTGCCGGCCGGCGGCATTGTTATCGTGAACCTGCCGGTGGCGGAGGGCTTCATCTTCCGCGCCGCCCGGCTGCTGGCCCGGCTCGGCCTGCGCGGCCCGTTGGCGCGCATGTGGCAGGAGGGCCTGCCCTCCCCGCATCTCAGCTACTTTACCGCCCCGGCGCTGGAGCGGCTGTTCGCCGATGCCGGGCTGCGGCTGGTGCGGCGGGGCGAATTGGCATCGATCGTCACTGCCGGGCTCTATGCCCGCATCCGCTACGATCGCTCCGTGGGCCCCGGCCGGGCGGCCGTGCTGTATGCCGCCGCGCTGGCGGCGCGGGCCGTGGCCGGACTGTTCCCGTCCGATATCCAGTTCTTCGTGTTCCGGCGCGAGGGAGCCTGACGCGGCCTACCGCGCGGCGCGGGCGATTGGCCAGGTGAGCAGGCTGGCCGCCACCAGCCCCACAAAACATGCCGCCGCCTGCGCCCGCAGCCCGATGCCGGCATCCAGCAGCAGGCCGAAACACGCCGGTGCCAGGGCGGCCGCGATCAGCAGACCGCCGGCGATGGCAGACCGCACCGCGGCCAGTCGCTCGGTGCCATAGAGCTGCGCCGCCAGTGCCGTGCCGAGCGTGGCCACCACCCCGTTGGTCAGCCCGGCCATCACCATGAACACCAGCGCGGAGGCGTGGCTGCCCTGGCCCAGCACCAGTGCCGCCATGGCCACGGCCAGCGGCAGCAGATAGGCCGGCAGCAGCCGCGCCGCACCCAGCCGGTCGATCACCGGGCCCGCGAACAGCATGCCGGCGGCGCGCATCAGGGCAAACACGATGAAGGTGCCGGCATAGACCGCCATGGCCCAGCCCATCTCCTCGGCCAGCCGCATTTGGTTGAACAGGAAGCCGGTCATGATGAAGGGGGGCGCCTGCAGCGCCGGCTGCATCAGCAGGAAGGTCCGGTCGCGCCACAACGGCACCGGCGGTGCGGCGGCGGCTTGCGGCTTCGGCGGCGCGTCCCCCGGGGCCTCCAGCGCCCACAACACCGCCACCAGCCCAACGAGCACCAGGGCCGCGGCGACCCACCACAGCCCGCGCCAGCCCAGCGACGGCAGCAGCGCCACGGCGCCGGGCGGCAGTACCGCCTCGCCCAGCACGAGCCCGAGTGCGACCAGCCCCAGCGCCTTGCCGGCATCGCGCGGGAAGCGACGCGCGGTGATCGTCATGGCCGTGTGCGTCGTCAGCCCCTGGCCGCACAGCCGCAGCAGAACGTAGAGCGCGGCGACCACCCAGGCCTGCGCCGCCAGCGCCATCCCGGCGCAGCCCGCCGCCAGCCCCAGGCACACCGCGGTGGCGTAGCGGGGCCACCCGGCCCGGTCGATCAGCCGCCCGGCCCAGCCCAGCAGCAACCCGGCCGCCAGCGTGGCGCCGGCATAGACCAGCCCCAGCCCGCCCTCGGTGAAGCCGAACTCCGCACGGATCCCCGGCGCCGACAGCGCCACGAAAAAGGTCTGCCCGAAGCTGGACAGCAGCGTCAGCAGCGCGCCAAACACCACGGCGCGCCCGTTCTCCCGCAGGAAGCCCAGGTAGCCCGTTTGCGGCGCGGCCACCCGGCGAGGTTTAGGCGCGGCCCCGCGTTACCAGCCGGCCCGCGCGCGCTTCCGTGGCGCCCTGGCCGAACACATAGGCGCTCTGCCCGTTCACCCAGGTCTCCGCGATGCCGATGGAAGGCCGCGTTGGGTGGTCGAAATCCGCCGCATCCTTCACCGTCGCGGGGTCGAACAGCACCAGGTCGGCATAGGCGCCGGGCCGGATCACGCCGCGGTCGACGATGCCGAATACCTCGGCCACGCGCCCGGTCATCTTGTGCACGGCGGTTTCCATGCTGAACAGCTTCAGCTCCCGGCTGTAGTAGCCCAGCACGCGCGGGAAGCAGCCCCACAGGCGGGGGTGCGGAAACGTGTCGTGCGGCAGGCCGTCGGAGCCGATCATGGAGAGCGGGTGCTGCATGATCCGCCGCACATCGGCCTCCTCCATCTGGAACATGATGGCCCCGGCCGGCAGCAGTTTCTCGGCGGCTTCCTTCAGCCCCATGTTCCACTGCTTGGCCACGTCGGCGAGGAACTTGCCTTCCATCTCCGGATGCGGGTTCGACCAGGCGATCTTGATCGCCACATCCGGCCGCACGCGATCCGGCATCAGCACGGTGGAGCCGGCGTAGTAGGGGTACACGTCGAAATCCACCTTGTGGCGCTCGCGCAGCCGTTCGATCAGCGCCAGGGTTTCGACGGAACGGCCGAAATTCTCCGGCATCGAGCATTTGTGGTGGGAGATCACGACAGGCACGCCCGATCCTTCGCCGATCCGCACCGTCTCGTTGATGCTGTCCAGCACGAAGTTTGCCTCGTCGCGCATGTGCGAAACGTAGATCCCGCCGGCCTCGCGCAGCGCCTGGGCCACCGCGATCACCTCGTCGGTCGGTGCCTCCATGTTCGGCGGGTAGTAGAGACCGGTGGAAAAGCCGCTGGCCCCTTCCTTCAGGCTGGCGGCCAGGCGGGCGCGCATGTGCTCCGCTTCCTTGTCCGTCGCCGCGCGCTTCACATCGCCGCCCATGGCTTCCACGCGCAGCGGCATGTGGCCGATCATGGCGTAGGTGTTCACCGGCGCGGGCTCGTCGGACAGGCGCTTGGCGTAGTCGCCGAAGCTGTCGAAGGTCCACCAGCTTTCGTCGCCGAGCAGATCCAGCGGCGGGATCGGGCGCTGCTTCATCCGCACCGGCGACAGGCTGATGCCGCAATTGCCCACCACCACGGTGGAAACGCCCTGGCTCATCTTGCACAGCATGCAGGCCGGCCCGCACAGCACCGCGCGGTCGTCATGCGTGTGCGCATCGATGAAGCCCGGCGCCACCGCGCGCCCGGTGGCAATCACCTCGCGATCCGCGGAATAGGCGCCGAGGTCGCCGACGGCCACGATGCGGTCGCCGGTGACGCCCACGTCCCCCTTGGTACGGGCGTTGCCGGTGCCATCGAAGATGGTGGCGTCGCGCAGGATCAGGTCGCAGCGGAAGGACATGGGGGGCCTCTGGGATTCGTCGGGCGGGGATCGAACACGCCGAGCGCCGTGCTGTCCAGGCTGGCGGCATTGCCAACGGCTTTGTAGACTCCGCACACGGGCCCGCTGGGGGCCATGCGAAGGGAGGCCAACGATGTCCGACATGCCTGTGGTGGCCGGCAAGGCGCCGATCAAGATCGCCGTGGAAGAAGGCAAGGATTACTGGTGGTGCTCCTGCGGCAAGTCCGCCAAGCAGCCGTTCTGCGACGGCTCGCACAAGGGCACCAGCTTCACCCCGATGAAGTACACCGCTGAGAAGACCGGCGACGCTTGGTTCTGCGCCTGCAAGGGCACGGGCAAGGCTCCGCTCTGCGACGGCGCGCACAAGAAGCTCTGATCTTGGCAACCGGGGCGCCGCGTGGCGCCCCGCTGGAGGGGACGCCGATGGCGCTGCTCGATGAATCCGCCGCTGGCGTCTACATCATCTCGGTGACTCCGTTCACCGAGGCCGGCGAGATCGATTTCGCCAGCGCGGACCGCATGGTGGAATTCTACCTCGCCCGCGGTGCCACCGGGCTGACCATCCTTGGCATGATGGGCGAGGCGCCGAAGCTCTCGGTCGCCGAATCCGTCGCCTTCGCCCGCCATGTGGTGCAGCGCGTGGCCGGCCGCGTGCCGGTGGTGGTGGGCGTCTCCAGCCCCGGCTTCGCCGCCATGCGCGAGCTGGCCAGCGCGGTGATGGATGCCGGCGCCTCCGGCGTGATGGTCGCCCCATCCGGTGCGCTGCGCACGGATGACGCGGTGTTCCGCTACTTCGCCCAGGTGGCCGAAACCCTCGGCGGCATCCCCTGGGTGCTGCAGGATTTCCCGCAATCCACCAACGTGTTCATCTCGCCCGCGGTGATCCGCCGTGTGGTGGAGTCCGACCCCTCTTGCGTGATGCTGAAGCATGAGGACTGGCCCGGCCTGCCCAAGATCTCCGCCCTGCGCGACCAGAAGGACATGCGCCGCATCTCCATCCTCGTCGGCAATGGCGGCGTGTTCCTGCCGGAGGAGATGCGCCGCGGCGCTGATGGCGCGATGACCGGCTTCGCCTTCCCGGAAATGATGGCCGGCGTGGTCGCCGCCTGCAACGCCGGGGATGACCAGCGCGCCAGCGACATCTTCGACGCCTACCTGCCGCTCGCCCGCTACGAGCAACAGCCCGGCCCGGGCCTGGCGGTGCGCAAATACATCCTGCACAAGCGCGGTGCCATTGCCTCCCCCGCGCAGCGCCGCCCGGTGGGCGCCATCGGCCCGCGCGAGATCGCCGAGGTGGAGTTCCTGCTGGCGCGGCAGGCAAGGCGCCTGGCGGAGATCGGCGCGGCGCCGATTGCCTGAGCCTCAGACCATCCGATCCGGTTGGCGCGCGCCGTGATAGTAGCGGATCACCAGCACATGGTCCGTCGCATCGCGATAGACGATCAGGTAGCGCTCAACGGTGTAGGTTCGTATCCCCAACCCGAGTTCCGGGCGCGACCTGCCCATTCCGGGGTGTTCGGCCAGAAGGCGTGATGCCGCCTCCAGTCGCTCAATCAGTCCTACGGCCGCGGCTGGCCGGTCCCGGACGATGTAGTCGAAGATATCATTGAGGTCGGCGGCCGCGGTGGGCGCGAGGACCAGCCGCTTCATTCGGCGGCGCGCAACTTCGCGATCCGGGCATGCAACGCGGAAAAGACGATATCGGCGTCAATCGGCTCCCCGCTTGCCAATCCTTCCGCCACCATCTGGCGCAACGTCTCGGCGTCGGGCTCCACGTCTTGTTGCCGGGCATCCCACTGCACGACGGCCGCTTCCACCGCCGCGG
>JAIXTK010000102.1 GCA_027483995.1 Acetobacteraceae bacterium | reverse complement strand
GCCCGCCTTCCACGGCGACAGCATCGACTACTTCCACCTCGACCTCGGCTCGCATGATTGCGTGCTGGCCAACAGCGCCTGGGCCGAGAGCTATTTCGAAGACCAGAACCGCAACAGCTTCCACAACGCCGCCGACTTCCACGCCCGCTTTCCTGGCCGCGAGCCGGTGCGCCAGGCAACGTGCCTGCCCATCGTCACCGCCGAGCATCCGTGGATCGAAGGGCTGCGCAAACTGCAGGCGCCAAAGACCGCCGGCCGAGCCGCAGCCGCACCCTCACCATCGAGACCATGAGCCTGTCCAAGGCCCAGCTCGTCGGCTTCGCCGCAGCCCATCCCGGCCGCTTCGTCTGCATCACCATGGCCGATACCGGCACCGGCATGTCGGAGGATGTGCTGGCCTGCGCCTTCGATCCTTTCTTCACCATCAAGCCGGCGGGCAGCGGCCCCGCGCCCGATATCCTGGTGGCCGATATCGGCCCGCCCGGCGGCATGAACGGCCGCCAACTGGCTGAAGCCGCCCGCGCCCTGCATCCCGCATGGCATTCGTCGAAGCGGTCACGCCGGCTTCCGATACCAATCGGTTAAAATGATAATCAAGCAAATATATTGTTCATCATATCTTTGAAATAAAACGATTGAATTGCAATAATAAATACGTGATACAGCGCCCGAAAGCGCACCAGCGCCATGTTTGCTTCGCTCTATGGTCACGGCCTCATGAGCGAAAAGTGAGTGAAGGGCTCGTCGAATGTCGACATTTTCGTCGTCCGGTTATTACATGGGTTCAATTAACGGTGGTGTATTCACGATATCTACAGCTTTTATTGATTTCGTCGCGACATATGATGATGGAAATGGGGGTGATAACAATTTCAGTATAGGGGAGAGCATAAGCTCATATTCAGAAACATTTGTTGGATACACTGCCGGTGGTGAAATAATCACCACAGACGGGGCGAATTACTATTTGGCCGTGCCGACCGGTGGAAACGCCTCCCGGTCCTTCAGCGACCAGGTCTCCTATACCGCCGGCGCCTTCGCCACCTGCTTCCTGCGCGGCACTCTCATCCTCACGGCGCGCGGCGAAGTGCCGGTGGAACAGCTTCGCGCCGGCGACCTCGTGGCCACCAAGTTCGGCGGCCTGCGCCCCATCCGCTGGATCGGCACCCAGCGCTTCCACCCCCGCTTCGCCGGCCCGACGAACACCCCCATCCGCTTCGCCCCCGGCAGCCTCGGCCGGGGCGTCCCCAGCGCAGACCTCTTCGTGTCTCCTGGTCACGCCATGCTGGTGGGCGAAGTCCTCGCCCATGCCGGCGCCCTGGTGAACGGCACCACCATCACCCAGCCCGCCTTCCACGGCGACAGCATCGACTACTTCCACCTCGACCTCGGCCCGCATGATTGCGTCCTGGCCAACAGCGCCTGGGCCGAGAGCTATTTCGAAGACCAGAACCGCAACAGCTTCCACAACGCCGCCGACTTCCACGCCCGCTTCCCCGGGCATGAGCCGCAGCGGCAGGCGACGTGCCTACCGATCGTGACCGCGGCCCATCCGGGGATCGACGGGCTGCGCTGGATGCTGACCCCGCTGGCCGCGCGCCGGGCCGCCTGAGCCTCAGCCGCAGCCGCCGAACGCCTTCTCCGCCGGCTTCCAGCAATGGCTGGCCGCCGGCAGGGCGGCCCGCCCCGGCGTGCCGTCCTGCTGGCGCGTGCCGGTCACCTCGATGCGCGCGCCGTCGGGGGCGAAGCGCCAGCTGTAGCGCGCCTCGGAGCCATGGCCGCGCTGGGCGCTGTGCTTGGTGAGCGACACCTGCTCCCACAGCACCTTCGCCGTGCCATCCACCAGCGCCACCAGCCGCACCATATCCTCGCGATACCCGGTGCCGGTGCCGGTGGTCGCCTCCAGCAGCACCGTGGCCCCCACGCCGGGCACCGCCGGCCCGGGCTTCATCGAGCGCAGGTAGCCGGACTCGACCGCGCCCAGCTTCTTGCCCGTGCAATCCAGGGCATGCAGCTGCCCGTTCATCGGGCCGAACCAGCTCGCCGCCACCCATTGCACCCGCGCCGCGCCCTGGCCCTGCACCAGGGTCTGCGCCTTCAGCTCCGGATAGACATAGCCCGGCCCGCCCGGCAGCAGGCTGCGCACCGGCGGCGCGGTGCAGGGCTTGTCCTGCGCCAGGGCCGGGGAGGCAGCGGCCAGCAGGCCGAGCAGCACCAGGCCCCGCATCACTGGAACACTGATTCGGTGGCGGCATCGATCAGCAGCGGCCCGTCGCCGGCCAGGCCCTTCTTCAGCGCGGCGATGAAGGCCGGGATCGTCTCCACCCGCTCCGCCGCCACGCCCATGCTGCGGGCCAGGCCGGTGAAGTCGATGGCGGGTTCCGACAGCTCCATGCCGACATAGCGGCCACGCTGGGCGGCGATGCCCTTCGTGGCCGAGAGGCGCTGCTTGAGGATGCGGTAGGAGCGGTTGTTGAGGATCACGAAGACCATCGGCAGCTTCTCATGCGCCGCCGTCCACAGTGCCTGGATGGAATACATCGCACTGCCGTCGCCGATCACCGCCACCACGCGGCGTTCGGGCAGGGCAAGCTGCACGCCCACCGCCCCGGGCAACCCCCAGCCAATGCCGCCGCCGCGATTGCCATACAGGCCGCCGGGCTGGGCGTTGCGCAGGAACTGGAACATGCCGGCGCCGGAGGAAATGCTCTCATCCACCAGCACCGCCTCGGCCGGCAACGTGTCGCCCAGCGCCTTCATCAGCGCCAGCGGCGCGATCGGGGAGCGGTCCATCAGCGCCTCGGCCTGCGCCGTCAGCTTGGCGAGGTCGGCGGCGACCGCGGCGGCCACCTCGGCGCGGCGGGCCTGGGCGCGGGCGATGCCATCGGCGCCGAGGGCTTCGTTCAGCGTGTGGGTGAGGGCCGGCAGGGTGGGCAGCGGGTCGCCGAACAAAGCGGCATCGGTGGGGAAGTTCTTGGCCAGCTCCCACGGGTTGGTGTCCATGTGGATCACCTTGATCCCCTCCGGCAGCGGCTCGATCTCCGGCGGCAGGGACAGGGTGAACATGTCCGCCCCCACCGACAGCAGCAGGTCATGCGGGCTGAGCATGGTGTTGATCCAGTGGCCCAGCCGGGTGATCGGGCCGCGGAACAGCGGGTGCGCGGGCGGGAAAGGCAGGGTGGTGGGCTCGCCTTCCAGCCAGACCGGGGCGCCGAGCGCCTCGGCCAGCGCCACCAGCTCGGCCGCCGCACCGGATTGCGCCACGCAATCGCCGGCGATGATCACCGGGCTTTTCGCCGCCGCCAGCAGCTTCGCCGCCTTCGCGATCTCGGCGGCGTCGGCGGCGATGCGCGGGGCGACGCGGCTGGGGGTGCCGAGGCCGATCGTGGCCTCCGCATTCATCACGTCCACCGGCAGGGAGACGAACACCGGCCCGGTCGGCGGGGCCAGCGCGGTCTTGGCGGCGCGGTGGATCAGGCGCGGCAGGTCCTGGGCGCGGCGGGCTTCCACGGCGTATTTCACGAAGGGCTGCGCCATCGGCGGCAGCTCGGCATAGAGGTTCGGCTCCGTGATACCGAAGCCCTGGGCCTGCTGGCCGGCGGTGAGCAGCACGGGCGAGCCAGCCTTGTGGGCATCGAACAGCATGCCCATCGCATTGCCGAGGCCCGGCGCGACATGGACATTGGCGACGCCCAGCGTGCCGGAGGCGCGGGCGTAGCCATCGGCCATCGCCATCACCAGCGATTCCTGCAGCGCCAGCACGTAGCGGATGTCATCCTCGCCCGCGAGCGCATCCATCAGCGGCAACTCGGTGGTGCCGGGGTTGCCGAACATCACGCGCACCCCCTCCTGCTTCAGAAGCTCCAGGAACAGGCGGCGGCCGGCGGTGGGGGCAGTCATGGGCGGCTCCAGGGCGTTTTCCCGGCAGCCTAGGCGGAGGTGGGAGATTCCCCAAGAGGAAGGAAGGGTCTTCTTTTTCTGAAGAAAAAGAAGCAAAAAGACTTCATTCGTTCGCCTGCCTCGACCGCCCATGCCCCCGGATCAGGGAAGCGAGGCGCCAGCGGATGAAGTTTTTTTGCTTCTTTTTGTTCACAAAAAGAAGAGTCTTACTTCGTCCTGAGCGACTCCGTGAATTCCTTTGCCAACCGGATCGTCTCCGGCAGTTCGGACCAGAAGCGCTGCTGCAGTTCGATATCGCCCACCACGCCCTTGGGGAAGGTGCAGGTCTCCGCGATCTGCTTCCAGGGGATATCCCCCCAGCCGAGCGGCAGATGGAGGTCGCCGGCGCCGAAGGCGAGGTCTTCGGTTTGCGTGTAGGTCCAGAAGTCCTTCGGCCGGCCGAAGCTGTCGTGCAGGTGCAGGTGCTTGGAGAACGGCGCCAGGGCCTGGGCCTCGGCCACGAAGTCGGCGCCGTTCAGGGTGGAATGGATGTAGCCATGGCTGAAATCGAAGGTGGCCCGGATGAAGGGGTGGTCGATCAATGCGAGCTCGGCCGCGAGGCGGGAGGGCAGCGGGTGGTGGCGTTCGCGGTCGTAGGTGAAGATGCATTCCACGCACACCACCACGCCGGCCGCTTCGGCCAGCGGCGCGATGGCGGCGAGCGCCTCGCGCTGGCGGTCATAGGCGCGCTCGATCGCGGCCTGCTGCAGCGGGCGGGCGAAGCCGGCATGGATCACCAGGTGCATGGCGCCGACCGCCTGGGCCACTTCGATGTTCGCCTTCAGCACGTCCTTGTGCAGGGCCAGCAAATGCGGCTCTTCCATCAGGTTGATGCCGAGATGGCCGTGCAGCGTGGTGCGCACCGGCCGGTCGGCGACGATCTTCGCCACTTCGGCCACGCGCGGCTTCAGCACATGGGCGCCGACGATCACATCGAGCCAGTGCAGCGGCAGTTCCACGATGTCCACGCCGTTGGCCAGCGCGTTGTCGATGCTGGCGCCGAGATCGGCGTATTTCGGGTGGGTGACGGGGATGGAAAGGCCCACGCCCAGGTTGCAGTTGCTCATGGGGAAAGACCTCAGGCGGTTGCGAAGGAAAGGTTGCCCGGGCCGAAATCCATGAACTCGGCCGGGTAGGGCTGCCAGGCGATCGATTTCTTCTTGCCGTACAGCATCACCAGGTCGTGCAGCACGGTGCCTGGCGGGTCGGCGGTTTCGTAGATGTCTTGCATGCGGGCGAAGGCGGCGCGGCGTTCGGCGACGTCCAGGCTGGTTTCCAGGATGTCGCAATCGGCGTTGAAGGCGGCGTTGGTCCATTCCTTGTAGCTGCCCTGCACAGGCCCGCGCGGGCCATACAGGCGCGAGAGCGCGCCGGCGGGGTCCTGGAACAGCACGGAGTTGGACCAGTCGCGGATGCCGCGGCCTTCGGGGGCGAAGATCTGGGTCCAGTTCTCCTTCACCTCCAGCTGCACGTTCAGGCCCACGGCCTTCCACATCTCCTGCAGCACCTGCGCGGTGGGCAGCTGCAGCGTGTAGTAGCCGGGGTGGGTGCGGTACGGGATCGGCTCGCCCTTGTAGCCGGCCTCCTTCAGCAGGCGGCGGGCGAGGTCCGGATCGAAGGCGGTGCCGATGCGGGCGGGGTCGTGCAGCGGGCCGAAGGCGGGGTGTTGGTAGGCGGCGGTGGCGCGGGTGGCGCCGTGATAGAGCGATTCCGCGATCATCTTGCGGTCGATCGAAACGGCCAGCGCGCGGCGGATGCGGGCATCGGCCAGCACCGGGTGGTTCTTGTCGAACACCAGCACGCGGAAGTTCAGGATCGGCCCGCCGATGGCCTCGCGGCCGGGCATGGCGTTCACCTGGCCCATCTGGTCCATCGGCAGTTCGGTGATCAGGTCCACCTCGCCAGTGGCCAGGGCGGCGACGCGGGCGCCGGTTTCGGGCATGACGCGGAAGGCGATCTCACGCGCCGGGGGGCGGCCGCCGTGATAGGCGTCGTGCGATTCGATCACGCAGCGCACGTCGATGCGCAGTTCCTTCGCCTTGTAGGGGCCGGTGCCGACGGGGGCGCGTTCCCAGGCTTCGAAGCTTGGCGCGGCGAGGTAGGCGGCTTTGCTGATGATCTGCCCGCCCCAGCCGGCCAGGCGCTGTTCCAGCAGCGGGTCTGTGGTGCGGGTGGCGATGCGGACGGTGCGGGCATCGACGGCTTCGGCATGGGCGATGGTGCCGACGAAGATGCGGCCGATCGGGCCGCCGGGGGCTTTCTCGCCGCTGAAGCGCTCGGGGCCGAAGGAGAAGGCGACGTCCTCGGCGGTGAGCAGGCCGCCATCGTGGAAGCGCACGCCCTCCTTGAGGGTGAATTCCACCATGGTGGGGGAGAGGCGGCGGTAGGACTGGGCGAGGCGGGGCTTGAGCTTCAGGCCATCCTTGTAATCGACCGCCAGCAGGCCCTCTAACACGTTGTAGCCGATGCGCCAGGAGACGTTGGAGAACTCGCGCATCGGTTCCAGGCTGCGCAGGGAGGATTGCACGCCGATGGTCAGCGCGGGGCGCGAGTCCGGCGCCTGGGCGCGGGTGGCGAGTGCGGTGGCCAGCACGGGCGCGGCGGCGATGGTGCCCCAGGCGGCGCGCAGCGCGGTGCGGCGGGAGATGCCGGCCATCGCGAATCCTCCTTGCTTCGCCCGTCATGGGCGGGGCCTGTCTAGCGGCGCTGTGTTGCAGGCGAACCGCAGCACGGTGACATCGCGATGAATCCCGCCCTATGGTCGCGGTGGGAAACGACCAGCGGGACCGCGCCAATGAACCTCAACATCTCCGCCCCCGGCAGCGATGCCTTCGACATGACCGGGACGGACGAGTTCCGCAGCCTGCTCACGAGCGCAGGGGACCTCGGCATCGAGCATGATCCCTCGGTGCCCTATGCCTCCCGCAACATCGTGCTGCGGGGGCATCGCTTCCATTACCTGGAATGGGGCCGGGCCGGCGCGCCGACGGTGGTGCTGCTGCATGGCGGGCACCAGCAGGCGCATTCCTGGGATCTGGTGAGCCTGTACCTGGCGAAGAATTATCGCGTGCTGGCGCTGGACCAGCGCGGCCATGGCGACAGCGAGTGGGCGCGGGACGTGGACTATTCCGGTGGGGCGATGGCGCAGGATGCGGCGGCGTTCCTGGCGGCGGTGGGCGGCGGCTCCCCGGTGGTGGTGGGGCATTCGATGGGCGGGCGCAACGGGATGCTGCTGGCGCGCGACCATGCCGGCTGCATGGCGGCGCTGTGCATCGTGGATATCGGGCCGGAGATCTCCGATGCCGGGCGGGCGCAGATCGCGGGGTTCGTGGCGGCCAACAACGAGTTCGACAATCTGGAGCACTTCATCGAGAACGTGCGCAAATACGATCCGTACCGTCCGCGCGAGCACATCGAACGCACGGTGAAGTACAACATGTTCGAGCGGGTGGACGGCAAGTACATCAGCAAGTGCGATGCCACCCCGCGGCGGCTGGGGCTAAGGCCGGGGCAGCGGCCCGGGGACAGCGTGACGCTGGATGATTGCGGCAAGTTCGAGTTGCCGGTGCTGGTGGTGCGGGGCGAGACGAGCAACATCCTGGCCCCCGACGCGGCGGAGCGGCTGCGCGATGCGCTGCCGAAGGGCGAGCTGGTGACGGTGGAGAAGGCGGGGCACGGGGTGCCTTCGCAGAACACGAAGGGGTTCCTGGCGGCGCTGGTGCCGTGGCTTGGGCGGGTGGCGGGATAGTCCAGAAAGGAAACCGCCAAGGCGCCAAGGACACCAAGAAGGCGCCAAGGAGGGCTTGGCGCTATCTTGGCGATCTTGGCGCCTTGGCGGTTTGCCTGGCTGTTCCTAAGCCCAGCCCTTCTCGACCTTGTGGACGACGACGGCCGGGGGCGCGTCCTCCGAGAGGTCGCAGATGATGTAGGTGGGGCCGCGGCCGACCTTGTCGGTCGGGGAGCCGGCGAAGGCGGCCAGGGTACGGTCTTCGCCGATTTCCATGGCGGCGTGGTGGTGGCCCAAGGCGATGTAGTCGCAGGGGCTGGCGAGGATTTCGCGTTCGTGGATGGGCGAGGAGCGGTCGGTGTCGCCGCCGTTGGGCACGAACAGGCCGTGGCCCATGGCGATGTACCAGCGCATGCCGGCGGGGCGGGGGGGCAGGCCGCCGAGGGGGGCGTAGAGGCGGTTGTGCTCCACCATGCCGCGGCCCCAGCAGGCGAGGTCCAAATGCGGGACGGTCACGGTTTCGCCCTCATGCGCCAGGAGGCACAGGACGTTGGGCAGGCTGTTGAAATCGTAGCGGTGGTAGATGGAGCCGGTTTCCAGGCAATCGTGGTTGCCGGGGATCATCAGCACCGGGATGGGAATGGCGGCCAGCGTGGCCATGGCCCATTCGATGGTGGCCGCGGTGGCGCGGTTGCTGTCGAACAGGTCGCCGGCCAGGAGAAAGAGCTGCGGGTCGTGGGCGAGCATCGCCTCGATCGCGTTGGCGAAGGCGGTTCGGTGGAATTCGCTGCCCTCGGCGCCCAGGGCCTGGCCGTAGCCGCTGGCGTCCAGATGGATGTCGGCGCAATGGGCGATGCGCAGGCGGTCGGTCATGCGGCGGCAGGCTCCGGGTGGGCGGATGTTCGTATGGGAAGTGACGGTGGCGGGCAAGCCGGGGGCGGTTTGGTGTAATTACGATAACGGAACAAATAGGGCGTGGGGATGCTTGGGCCAGGGGAGGCCCGAAAGACAAATGGGGGCGGTTGCGACGGACGCGGGACCTGTGGCGGGTGCGCGCGGCGGGGTGGGGCGCGTGACGGTGCCGGGCGGAAGGCCGGCATGTGCACGGGTTGCGGGCGCAGTTCGGGCGTGGGGATGCCATGGGGGGCGGTGCGGGCCCGGCGGGTGCGGGTGGGGCGGTCTTCGGGGCGGGTGGCCTGGCGGCCGGCTTCCCACGCGGCGGCCAGGATGGTCAGGCAGCCCAGCACGGCGGCGATCCAGGCCAGAATCAGGGCGTGCGCCACCTCCCCGCGCCATGCGCGAGCTTGGGCCATCGAGCCCATCGCGGCAGCCATGCCGGCGAAGTGCTGGGCCAGGGAAGGGGGTGCCTGGGTCATGAAAGTGAATATAATTCACCAACGTTAGCGATGCAAGGGGGTTTGGAGAATTTTCTTAGGGGG
>JAIXTK010000308.1 GCA_027483995.1 Acetobacteraceae bacterium | reverse complement strand
TCAGCAGCGCCGCCGCCGTGGTGCAGCCCACCAGCACCACATACACCACCGAGATCCGGTCGCACGCCACGAACCACCGCCCGCCATCCACCGGCGGATCGGCCGCGAAGGCGCCCAGCACCACCACCGCGAACCCGAACGCCGCCGCCCGGATCGCCGCCGCCTGCACCAGCCGCGCCGGCTCCCGCGCCACCAGCCAGCCCAGCCAGACGAAGCCGAACGCCAGCAGCACGAAGGGCACCGCCTCCGCCGTGAACCACAGCCCAAGCCCCGCCCAGGCGCCCAGCGCCAGCCCCGCCCCCGGGCGCCGTTCCAGCGGCCATGCGCCCAGCGCCCGATGCCCCCAGCCCGCCAGCATCACCGCCACCAGCGCCAGTGCCAGGTGGTGGTGGACCACGCCGGGGATCGCATAGGCCGCCAATGGTTGCGCCAGCCCGCCCAACACAGCGGCAAACCAGAGGAACCGCCGCCCCGCCAGCGGCGCCGCCGCCCATGCCAGCGCCACCCCCATCGCACCCATCGAAAGCGGCCCGAACGCCGCCCCCGCGGCATGCACCGCCTCCTTCCAGGGCAGGAACAGCCGCAGCGGCAGGGCCATCAGCACCAGCAGGCTTTCGATCAGGTGCGACCAGTGCAACTGCGTGCCGCGCCCGCTGCCGTCGCGCATCACTGAGTCGATAACTTGCTGCGATGTAAGAATCTCATCCAAACGGACGAGGCGCATGTAGCTGTCCGGGTTGACCAGCCCCCCCGCCAGCACCCCCGGCAGCATGCGGCCGCCCACCACCAGATCCACCACCAGGGCGAGCCCGAAACACAGCAGCACATCGGCCCAGCGCAGGTGGCCGGCGGGAGCCAGGGGGGTGGGGAAATCCCGAGTACCCGGCTGTACCGATTCCGATTCGACCTTGCCGGGAAGCGAGTCCAGAGGTTGCGTCACGTCATGTCCCGATTCGGATTCGTACAGATTGGTACAGGGGTTTTTCGGAGTGCGCCCAGTGGCCGAACAAGGTGGGATGGGCGCAACAAATGGATTTCATCCGCGGGTATGAGGCGCATTCATCCCTCATTCATCCTCCTGGCCGACTATGCGATGCCCTCCCCCCCGGAGCAATCATCGGGCAACGATCAATGGGGTTTTTGACCAATGCGCATTCTCCTGACGGCGATGGACTCGGCCCAGACCAGCGACGTGGTCGCCCTGCTCGCGTCCCATCGCTTCGTGCTCGACCGTGCCGCCAACGGGGAGGAAGCCCTCCAGTTCGCCCGGCTGTATGCATTCGATGCCGTGATGTTCAACACCGCCATGCTGGACCCGGTGTGCACCGAGTTCGTCCGCCGCCTGCGCGTTTCGGGCAGCCGGTTGCCGATCGTGGCCATCGCCCGCCAGATCGCCCCGCGCGACCGCGCCCGGCTGCTGGACATGGGGGCGGATGACGTGATCACCCTGCCGATCGACGGCAGCGAGCTGGCCGCCCGCATCCGCGCCGTGGTGCGCCGCTCCGGCGGGTTCACCCGCTCCGTGCTGCGCGCCGGCCCCGTGGAGCTGCACATGGACAGCCGCCTGGCCACCGCCCATGGCCGCGAGCTGCACCTCTCGCCCACCGAATACCGCGTGCTGGAACTGCTGATCCTGCGCAAGAACACGCTGGTGACCAAGTCCGCCGTGATGGACATGCTCTACGGCGACATCGACGAGCCCGAGATCAAGTCGATCGACGTGCTGATGCACCGCCTGCGCAAGCGCCTGGCCGCCTCCGGCGTCGGCTCGCTCGTCACCACCGTGTGGGGCGCGGGCTACATCGTGCGCGAAGCGGCTGCAGTGGAACCGGCGCTGGATCGTCCGGTGCGGTTCGACGCGACGGCGGCCATGCACTGACATGAAGCCGCGCCGCCATCCCCGGAACGGGACTCGGCGGTCTCGGCTAGGGTCACGCCGGTTGCAGCTGGATATCCGATCGCCCATGGCCCCCCGCCCGCTTCGCCGCATCTGGCCGGCCGCCGCCCTTGTGGCGGCAGGCATTGCCCTGGCCGCCCCGGCCAAGGCCGCCCCGAGCTGCGACGATGCCGGCGCGCAAGCGGAAGCCGCGTTGCAACTGCCCACGGGGCTGCTGCGCGCCATCGGCCGGGTGGAAAGCGGCCGCCGCGATCCCGCCACCGGCGCCTTCGCCCCCTGGCCCTTCACCATCAACGCCAACGGCCAGGGCCGCTTCTTCGACGATGCCGCCAGCGCCACCGCCGCCGTGCGCAGCCTGCAGGCCGCAGGGACATCGAGCATCGACGTGGGGTGCTTCCAGGTGAACCTGATGCACCACCCGCTCGCCTTCGCGCGGGTGGAAGACGGGTTCGAACCCGCCGCCAACGCCGCCTATGCCGCCGCCTTCCTCGCCTCGCTGCGTCAGCGCCTGGGCCACTGGGAAGGTGCTGTCGCGGCCTATCATTCCGCCACCCCCGAGCGCGGCGAGGCCTACCGGGCCCGCGTATTCGCGGCCTGGAACCCGGGGGGCGCGCCGCTGGGCGCGGTCCAGTCCGCTGCCCTGCCTGCTGCCCCGCGCCGCGTGACACCGCTTGTGATCCGCATCTCGGGCCCCGACCTTTCGGGCCCGCACGCGCCGATCCGCGTGTGGTCGCCCTCACGCCCCGGCACCGGGGCCGCGCTGATCGCCATGCCGGCCCCGGCGGCAGCCGCCCTCGCGGACCCCATCGACAGCGCCATCCCGTAATCGCGCGCCAGCGAATGGCAGGCTGCCGGCCCGAAAGCCGGCCGGCCCGGTTGCGCGTGGCATCTATGTTGCCTGAATTCTTTCCAGATTTACCCACTTACTGATCGGCGACTTGGACGTTTGTCGAACCGTCCCGCACCAATTCACCAATAGCGACATTCTGTAAGTCTTTTGAAATCGCCTGTCGCCTAATGTCCTCTTGCCAACGGGCCGGATGCCCAGCCAGCGCAAAACGCGCCTGGTGGGCCGCACCGCACCACAACAGGAGAGAGCCAGATGACCACCATCTTCCAGATCGCCAAGTCCGCCATCGCCGACCGCCGCGGCGTGACCGCCATGGAATACGGCCTGATCGCCGGCGTGCTCGCCGTGGGCCTGGCCACCGCCTTCACCGCCCTTTCGGGCCGCCTGACCAACGCCTTCAACGCGCTGGCGTTCTGATCCCAGCCTGGCCGGACGGCGCGGCGAAGGAGCTGCCGCGCCGTTCCAGCCAGGACTGCCCCACGGCTTCGGCCGCTGCGTGAATCTTTCCTTCATCCATTTGTCGTTCATTCCTTCGCGGGATCATCGGGACAGGATGTCTGCCATGGCCGCATTGCCGATCCTTTCGGAGACGCTCACCCTGCTCGCCGCGGCGTTGCTGATCCTTGCCGCGGGCTGCGATATCCTCACCCGGCTCATTCCCAATGCGATCCCGGCGGCACTCGCCCTGCTGGGCCTGTCGTTGCGGCTGCTCGACGGCTCCTGGCCCTGGGCGCTGCTGGCAGGCGGCATCGTGTTCGGCCTGTGCCTGCTGTGCTGGCTGCGCGGCTGGATGGGCGGCGGCGACGTGAAGCTGCTGGGCGCCTGCGCCCTGCTGGTGCCGCCGCTCTCGGTGTTCCCCATGATCACGGCGGTCGGCATGGCCGGCGGCGTGCTGGCCTTCCTGTACCTGGCCGCGCGGCGCGTGGTGCCGCGGCCGGTGCCGCTGCCCTCCGGCCTGCGCCCGAACGGCTTCCTGAGCCGGGCGCTGCGCGCCGAACGCTGGCGGCTGTCGCGCGGGGTGGCCCTGCCCTACGCGGTCGCCATCGCCATCGGCAGCCTGGCCAGCTTTCCGTGATCGCCTGATTTCCCGCCACGAAGGGGCACCCTGATGGTTCTGCGCATCGTCCTGTTCGCCATGATGGCCCTCGGCCTGGGCGGCTTCGGCATCATCGCCTGGGTCTCCACGCGCCAGCCCCCCGCCGCCGTGGCGCAGGCCAAGCCGGAGCCGGAAGCCGTCGCCGAGGCCAAGCCGGAGCCGCCGAAGCCCGTGGTGAAGCAAACCGTGCTGGTCGCCGGCCGCCCGCTGCGCGCCGGCGCGCTGCTGAAGCCGGAAGAGATCACCGTCCGCGAGGTAATGCAGGATAGCCTGCCGGAGGGCGCGAGCGCCGATACCGCGCAGAACCGCCAGGCCCTGGTGGGCGCCATGGTGCGCCGCCCGGTGGGCGTGGGCGAGCCGCTGCTGATGGGCGACATCATGCGCCCCGGCGACCACGGCTTCCTGGCGGCAGTGCTCTCGCCCGGCATGCGGGCCATCACCATCGGCGTGGATGCCGTGAGCGGCACCGCCGGGCTGATCTGGCCCGGGGACCGGGTGGACGTGATCCTGACCCAGGCGCTGGAGGATGCCTCCGTGCCCCTGGGCCGGCGGATCTCGGCCGAGACGGTGCAGCGCAATGCCCGCGTGATCGCCATCGACCAGCAGCTGGTGCAGGGCACGCTGCCGGGCAGCGCCGAAGGCAACAGCGCACGCACCGTGACCCTGGAGGTGACTGGTAACCAAGCGCTTCAGGTGCAGGTCGCGGCGCGAATCGGTAAACTTTCGCTTAGCGTGCGGTCCTCGGACACCTCCGAGTCCGGGAACGACGCGCAGTCGGTGGTTTTCGCCGCCGATATCTCCTCTGCCTTGGCGCGTCAGCCGACCCAGCTTCGGACGGATGTCATCCGCGTGCACTCCGGCACGTCCGAAAGCAAGGAGTACAAGGTCAAATGACACGCCGGCTCCGTCTCGGCTTCCTGCTCGCCACGCTGGTGGCGGCAGCAGGCCTGGGCGCCGCATCGCGGGAGGCCATCGCCCAGGCCCCCGCCGTCCAGGCTCCTGCCGTTCAGCTCCCCGTGGCACCGCCCGCCGTGGCCCCTGTCGTGGCCCGCGTTCCGCGCCAGACGCTGCGCTATGAATCCGGCACTGGCGGCATCGTGAACCTGCCCGCCCCCGCGGCGAACGTGTTCGTGGCCGATGCCAAGATCGCCGAGGTGCGGCCCGCCAGCGCCACCACCCTGTTCATCTTCGGCGTGGGTGCCGGGCGCACCACGGTGGCCGCGGTGGATGCCGCCGGGGCTTCGATCGCGGAATACGACGTGTTCGTGCGCCCGCCGGTCTATGCCGCCACGGAGGCGCAGGCGACCATCGCGCGCGTGCTGCCCGGCGCCACCATTCGCGTCTCGCCCCAGCCGAAGGGCCTGATGGTCAGCGGCACCACCGGCAGCCCGGAGGAAGCGGCGCGCGCCGTGGCCATCGCCCGCGGCTTCCTGGCCGACGGCCAGGTGGTGGACGACCAGATCTCCGTCACCGGCGGCACGCAGGTGATGCTGCGGGTGCGCATCGCGGAGATCCAGCGCTCCGTCACCCGCAACCTGGGCATCGACTGGCAGGCACTGGGCGTGATCGGCAGCATCGCGCGGCTGCCGGCGCTGGCCTTCAACGCCAATGCCGCCTCCACGGGCGTGCTGGGTGGCGCGCCGTCGGTAGGCGGCCAGGGCATGTCCTTCAACGGGCTGATCGACGCCCTGGCACAGGACAATTTGGCCCGCGTGCTGGCAGAGCCGAACCTCACGGTGCTCAGCGGCCATTCCGCCAGCTTCCTGGCCGGCGGCGAATACCCGATCCCGGTCGGCCAGAACAACGGCATGATCTCGATCGAGTTCAAGAAGTTCGGCGTGAACCTCACCTTCCTGCCCACGGTGCTGACCGACGGGCGGATCAACATGAAGGTCGCCCCGGAAGTGAGCCAGCTCTCGGACGACAACGCCGTGCAGCTGGTGGCCGGCGGCCTCAGCTTCCGCGTGCCGGGCCTCACGGTGCGCCGGGCCGAAACGGTGGTGGAGCTGGGCAGCGGCCAGAGCTTCGCCATCGCCGGGCTGCTGCAGGATTCGCTGCGCCAGGCGGACAAGGCCCTGCCGGGCATCGGCGAGGTGCCGATCCTGGGCGCGCTGTTCCGCTCCGACCGGTTCCAGCGCAACGAGACCGAGCTGGTGATCCTGATCACCCCCTTCGTGGTGAAGCCGGTGAACGACCCCAACCAGCTGCGCATGGCCGGGGACACCTACACCGTGCCGAACGACCGCGACCGGCTGCTGATGATGCGCCAGACCGGCGGCCCGCCGGCCGCGCCCGCCACCCTGCCCGGCGCCGCCCCGGCCCCTGTGCTGGTGCCGATGCCGCTTTCCCCGCCCGGCCGCCCCGGCCGCCCCGGCTTCATCCTTCAGTGAGCAAAACCCCTCCTGTGAGCACCCCCATGAGCCGCACCCGCAAGATGCGCGTCGCCCCGCTCGCCCTGCTCGCCCTCTCCGGGGCGCTGGCCGGCTGTTCCGCCACCGACCCCTATGAGAAGGCGGGGATCTGGCGGCCCAGCGGGGTGAACGGGGCCAATATCGCCGCCCAGGTGGCCAACCCGGCCGATCTGGTGCGCGGGCGCGGCGAAGCCGGCGGCTCCGTGCGCAGCAGCGGCCCGGCGGTGGAACGCATGTGGCAAGGTGCGAACGCCCAGCGGACGCAGGGCCCGGGTGCCCAGCAGGGCGGCGGCGCCCGCGGCGGCGCGCAGGACGCGACGCGCTGATGTCCGAGGTGATCGCACGCTCCGCAAACGGGGATACCGGCCTGGGCGCTGTGCGCCACGACCGGCCGCAGATCATGACCTTCCTGGCCGATGCGCACACCGAAGCGGCGGTGCGCGATGGCCTGGCCGACCTGCTGCTGGAAACCGCAGACATGCGCCGCGGCGGCATCCGCGCCGGCATCGCGGCCCTGCAGAAGGTGAAGACCCCGCGCATCCTGGTGGTGGACGTCTCCGGCGAGGATGAGCCGCTGGCCGCGCTCGGCGCGCTGTCGGAAGTGGTGGAGCCGGATGTCTGCGTGCTGGTGGTGGGCGATATCCACGACATCACCTTCTATAGAGAGGTCACGCGCGGCCTGGGCGCGATGGAATACCTCGCCAAGCCACTGACGCGCGATATCGTGGCGCGACATTTCGGCCCCTTCGTGCGCGGCCAGTCCAGCCGGGCCGGCGTGGTGCTGGGCGGGCGGATGATCGCCTTCACCGGCGCGCAGGGTGGGGCCGGCACCTCCATGCTGGCGGCCAACCTCGCCTGGCACCTCGGCGCCGAGCGGCATCGCCATACCGTGCTGCTGGATGCCGATCTGCACCGCGGCACCGGCGCCTTCCTGCTGAACACCGCCCCCAGCGGCGGCCTGCAATCCGCGCTGGAAACGCCGGAGCGGATCGATGCGCTGCTGGCCGAGCGCGCCGCCCAGCCGGTATCGGACCGGCTGCACGTGCTGGCCAGCGACGTGCCGCTGATGGACGCGCCCGTGTATGCCGACGGCGCCGCGGCCGCGCTGATGTCCGCCCTGCGCAAGCGCTACAATTTCGTGGTGGCCGACGTGCCGTTCAACGGCATGGCGTTCAGCCGCGACCTGATCCGCCAGGCCAACCAGCGCGTGCTGGTGCTGCTGCCCAGCCTGGTCTCCATCCGCGACACGCTGAAGCTGCTGGGCCTCAAGGCCGGGGTGGAGCAGACCGACCGGCCGGTGCTGGTGCTCAACCGCCTGGGCATGCCCGGCGGGCTGCAGCGCCGCCAGGTGGAGGAAACCCTGGGCATGAAGATCGACGTGGCCATCCCCGACCTGCCGCGCGTGGTGGCCAATGCGGTGAACCTGGGCGAGCCCGCCGCCGCCGCCCGCAGCCCGCTGCGCACCGCGATCATGGAGATCACCACGCTCTGCGCCGCCAGCGGCCTGCTGGACCAGGGCAAGCGATCTTCCGACGGTGCCGCGGCCCCGGCCAAGCGCGGCTGGCGCCTGTTCGGCGGCCGGAAATGAGCCGCGGCGGAGCGCGGAACCACACCATGGCGAACGGAGGCATGCAGTGAGTTTCGGTGCCGTCGGGTTTGGCCGCCGCCGCAACACGGAGGATATGCCCGTGGCCGCCGCCGCCGCCGCGGTGCCGGAGCGCAGCATCAATGTGACCACCGCCGCGCAGAGCGCGCCCCCGGAGGCGATCGCGGAACTGCGCGTGCAGTGCCTCGCCCGGCTGGAGCCCGCCGCCGTGGCCGCCCTGTCGCCCGAGCGGCTGGCCACCGAGGTGGAGCGCCTGATCAGCGAGATCGCCACCGATCGCCGCGTGCACCTCAACGCCGTCGAGCAGCGCATGCTGGCGATGGAGCTGGTGAACGACATGCTCGGCCTCGGCCCGCTGCAGCCGCTGCTGGACGATGAGCGCGTGGCCGACATCATGGTGAACGGCCCGAACAAGGTGTTCGTGGAGCGCGGCGGCAAGGTGGAGCTTTCGAACGTGAAGTTCCGCGACGAGGCGCATCTCGCCGGCATCTGCCAGCGCATCGCCGCCGGCGTCGGCCGCCGGGTGGACGAGGCGAGCCCGATGGTCGATGCGCGCCTCAAGGACGGCAGCCGCGTCAATATCGTCTTCCCGCCGCTGGCGCTCGATGGCCCCAGCATGTCCATCCGCAAGTTCAGCAAGAAGCCGATCGATTTCGAGCGGCTGATCGGCTTCGGCGCGCTCACCCGCCCGGTGGCCAAGATCCTGTCGCTGGCCTCGGCCTCGCGCCTCAACATCATCATCTCGGGCGGCACCGGCTCCGGCAAGACCACCATGATGAACGCGCTCTCCCGCCTGATCGAGGAGCGCGAGCGGGTGATCACGGTGGAGGACGCCGCCGAGCTGCAGCTGCAGCAGCCGCACGTGGTGCGCCTGGAAACCCGGCCGATGAGCCTGGAAGGCCGCGGCGAGATCACCCAGCGCGACCTGGTGCGCAACGCGCTGCGCATGCGGCCCGACCGCATCATCATCGGCGAGGTCCGCGGCGGCGAGGCGTTCGACATGCTGCAGGCCATGAACACAGGCCATGACGGCTCCATGTCCACCATCCATGCCAACACCACGCGCGACGCGCTGATCCGCGTGGAGAACATGGTCCAGATGGGCAATATGGGCCTGCCCTCGCGCGCCATCCGGGTGCAGATCGTCAGCGCCGTGAACCTGATCGTGCAGGTGGAACGCCAGCGCGACGGCGGCCGCCGCGTGACCCAGGTGACCGAGATCTGCGGCATGGAAGGCGATGTCGTGCTGATGAACGACATCTTCCAGTTCGTGATGGACGGCGAGAACCACGAGGGCCGGATCATCGGCCACTACAAGGTGAGCAAGGCGCGCCCGGCCTGCTACGGCCGCCTGACCTATTTCGGCTACGACCGCGAGTGGATGGCAGCGCTCGACGAGGCGGCGGAGATGGAACGTGCCCGGAGCTGACGCACCCGCACCGCAGCCGACAGGGGATCGCCATGGCCGGGGATGACCGGATCTGGATGCTGTTCGGCGCATTGCTGATGCTGATCGGCATGATCGTCACCGGCTTCTCGATCATCGCCGAGCGCAAGCGGCTCGACCGGCTGAAGCGCCGGCTGGCCGAGATCGCCGGGGAAGAGGAGGAGGACAAGCCGCAGGAGATGCGCATGCGCATCACCCGGGTGGAAACCTCCGACGACAAGGGCTGGATGCGCCGCGCGATGGGCGTGTTCGGCTTCGACCCCGCCCATTCCAGCCACTACCCGGTGCCCTGGCTGATCGTGCTGGTGCTGGCCCTGCTGCTGGCGCGGCTGGTGGCTGGCATCCTCACCATCGTCGCCGGCGACATCGCCTTCTTCTTCATCCCCGTGGTGTGGGTGTTCCTGGCGCGCGCCTTCTTCAACTGGGTGGATGAGCGCCGGCGCCAGCTGCTGCGCAACCAGATGCCGGATGCGCTTTCCATGATCGTGCGCTCCGTGCGGGTGGGTATTCCGGTCAGCGAGGCGATGCGCCACGTCGCCCGCCAGTCCCAGCCGCCCACGGCGCCGGAGTTCGAGCGCATCGCCAGCGACCTCAGCATCGGCACGCGGCTCGACCTTTCTCTGAAGGCCATGGCGCAACGTGCTGGTCTTCCGGAATATCAGTTCTTCGCCACGGCGCTGTCGCTGCAATCCCAGACCGGCGGCGGGCTGACCGAGACGCTGGAGAACCTGGCCGACGTGATCCGCAAGCGCGTCGCCCTGCGCTCCAAGGCCTATGCCCTGGCATCCGAGGCGCGCACCAGCGCCATGGTGCTGGCCGCCCTGCCCTTCGTCTCCGGGCTCGGCCTGGCCGTGCTCAGCCCCGCCTATATCGGCGTGCTCTTCATCGAGGAGTCCGGCCGCAACCTGCTGGGGATCGCGTTGCTGTCGCTCTCCACCGGCATCCTGGCCATGCGCATGATCATCCGGACCAGCCTCAAATGAACCATCCCGTGCTGTTCAGCGTGGCCTTCGCCCTCACCCTGGCGATGGTGCTCACCGGGCTGGCGCTGATGCGCCATTCGCGGCGGGAGGAACGGCTGCGCATGCGGCTGCGGATGGCCAACGGCACCTACGTGGCCCACGCCGCCAACGGCCCAGCCACGCCGCAGGCCGGACAGATGCTGGCGCGGATGGTGGCCGGGATCGGTGGCCGCATCGCCAATTCCGGCGTGCTGTCGCGCAAGACGGTGGAGGAGCTGGAGAAGGCGCTGGCGGTGGCCGGCATGTCTGGCCGGCACGCGCTGGGCCTGTTCATCGGCTGCAAGATCCTGCTGCTGATCGGCCTGCCGCTGGTGGCCGTGGTGGTCACACAGCAGCTGGACATGGACCAGATGTTCTCCAACCTGCTGCCCGCGGCCGCCGCCGTGATCGGGCTGGTGGGGCCAGACATGGTGGTGCGGCGCCTGCGCGACACCTACGTGAAGAAGGTGGAAGCCAGCCTGCCCGATGCGATGGACATGCTGCTGATCTGCACCCAGGCGGGCCTGCCGCTGGAACCCGCCCTCACCCGCGTGGCGCAGGAGATCGCCGAGGCCCATCCGCAGATCGCCTGGGAATTCGAGCAGACCGTGCAGGAGCTGCAGATGAGCTCCGACGTGCGGGTGGCGCTGACCAACCTCGGCGAGCGCACGGGGCTGGAGAGCATCAAGCGCCTGACCACCACGCTGATCCAGACCATGCAGTACGGCACCCCTCTGGGCGAGGCGCTGCGCCAGCTGGGCGGCGAGATGCGGCAGGAGACGCTGATCCGCTTCGAAGAGAAGGCCGCCCGCCTGCCGGTGCTGCTGACACTGCCGATGGTGGCCTTCGTGCTGCCCTGCATCTTCATCGTGGTGGCCGGCCCCGCCGGGCTGCGCCTGGTGGCGGCGTTCAACTGAACCAGCACCGATCGTGAACGTGAACACCGTCCGGCCCGCGTGAATTTCCGCCCCGTCACGCTGCCTGGAAGCACCGCGGCGACAGGCCAGGTGATACTTGGCCGCCCTCAAGGGCGGCGTGAACGCACACCCCATCCCGACCGCGGGCCGACACCCCGGCGATCCCGCAAAATGCGATTCACGTTCACGGAATATCTTGTGAATGCCGTCACTTACCGTTGCAATCTCCGGCCGCTCCGCAGCCCCGAAAATGTTCGCACCACCGCCCCACCCCGCGAATTGCTTAACAACTGGCGAATCCAGGTACAGAGTCACGAGCTAATAGTACATTAGCGTGAATCCGATTCTCTCTACGCGCGGCGGCGTGGAAACTAAATTGAAAGAAAGCGTTCTTGTTAAGAACCAATCTGGATGATTCTGAAAAAGACGGTCGTTTCCACGACTCAAGGTTTTATGATTCTCCAAGAACAAGGTCGATTCAAGTTTGACTCAAGCACGATTCAAATCGCCATTTCTGCCGGGATCACGTGCGGAAACAAGCAATTACCGAAAAATTAACAGGGAAGGGCTTCTCTTTCACGTCAACTGATGTTACTTTTCACTCGCCAAACGGGATGCGCATGATGCGGATACTCATTGCAGAAAAGAATCGGTCGTTTCGCGCCGAATTTGTCGAGCTGGTCACGCACTGCCACCCAACGTGGCAGATCGTGGAGACCGCCGACGCGATCGAGCTGCGGGCCCGCATGGCCACGCAGCGCTACGATCTCGTCTTCCTCGACCTGCAGCTGCCGGGCCTGCACACCCACTTCGATCTCGGCGCCCTGCGCCAGGACCACCCCCACACCAAGGTCGTCGGCCTGGGCGATACCAACGACTGCGCCACCATCATCCGCTGCTTCGAGGATGGGCTGGGCGGCTACATCGCCCGCACCTGCAGCGGCATGAAGCTGATCCGCACCCTCAAGGTCATCGCCACGCCCGACCTGTTCATCTCCACCGGCGGCAGCGAGCCGAAGGAAAGCGCCAAGGTCGCGCCCCACCGCCCAGCGGCGGCGCTCGCCCCCGCCCCACTGCGCGACATGGAGCCGCCGCACCACGCCCTCACCGCCCGGCAGGCCGATGTGCTGAACCTGCTCGCCGAAGGCCGCTCCACCAAGGATATCGCCCGCCGCCTCGGCCTCGCCGTGCCCACCGTCAAGACCCACCTCGCCGCCGTCTATCGCCAGCTCGGCGCCCGCAACCGCCTGCAGGCGGTGGTGAAGGCCAGCGCGCTGACCGCCCCGCCCGCCCCCGCGGTGCCGGCCCCTACCGTGCCGGCGATGGTGCGTGGCCTGAGCCAGACCGAGCTGTTCGAGCGCAACTTCGCCACTGTCTGAGCCATAGCCCCCGTCTGCCCGCTTGCGCGCCCGTCGCGGGCGCGTGATGCTGCAGCATGACCTGGTCCATCCTCGTTCGCGATTCCGCCACCGGTGCGCTCGGTGCCGCCGTGGCCTCCAAGTTCTTCGCCGTCGGCGGGCTGTGCATCCACGTGGAAGGCGGCGTTGCCGCCATGGCCACCCAGGCGCTGGTGAACCCCATGTACGCCGTGCACGCCATGCCCCGCCTGCGGGCCGGCGAAGGCGCGCAGGCCGTGCTCTCCAGCCTCGTGGGGCCAGACCCCATGCACGCCCAGCGGCAGTTCCACATCCTCGATGCCCGCGGCGAGATCGCCCAGCACAGCGGGCCCGATTGCATCACCTGGGCCGGCCATGTGGCGGGCCAGGATGTCTCCGTCGCCGGCAACATGCTCGCCGGCCCGCAGGTGGTGCAGGCCACGCTGGATGGCTTCCTGAATGCCACCGGCAGCCTCGCCGAACGCCTCCTCTCCGCCATGGAAGCCGGCGAGGCCGTGGGCGGAGACAAGCGCGGCAAGCAATCCGCCGGCCTCAAGATCTGCACGGCCGATCCCTACCCGGATCTGGACATCCGCTCCGATGACCACGCCGACCCGCTGGCCGATCTGCGCCGCCTGCACCGCATCAGCCTGGAACGCTACGCCGTGTTCCGCCGCTTCCTGGCCGGGCGCGACAGCCCGTGGGGCGAATCCGACCGCAGCGTGATCGAAGCCGCCATCGCGCGCGATGGCCGCCCGATCACCTGACTCAATCACTTAAACATGGGGACCAACATGCGGAAATTGCTGCTTTCGTCGGCGTTCGCGCTGGCCGCCCTGGTGGGCATCGCGCCGGCCCAGGCCCAGCCCTCTGCCAGCCACCTGCGCATCGGCCTGGCCGAAGACCCCGACCTGCTGGACCCCACGCTGGGCTCCAGCTTCGTCGGCCGCATCGTCTATGCCGCCATGTGCGACAAGCTGTTCGACCTCGATGAGAAGCTGAACATCATCCCGCAGCTGGCCACCGGCCACCGCTACGAAAGCCCCACCAAGCTCGTCATCACGCTCCGCCCCGGTGTTACCTTCCACGACGGCGAGAAGTTCGATGCCGAGGCCGCCAAGTACAAGCTCACCCGCGACCTCACCCTGAAGGGCAGCATGCGGGCCGGCGAGATCAACGCGATCGAGTCCATCGACATCATCGATCCGCTCACCATCCGCTTGAATCTCAAGCAACCCGCCTCCCAGCTCCTGGCCCAGCTGACGGACCGCGCCGGCATCATGATCTCGCCCAAGGCGGCGGAAGCGGCCGGCGACAAGTTCGGCCTCAACCCCGTCTGCGCCGGCGGCTACGCCTTCGACAGCCGCGTGGCGCAGGACCGCATCGTGCTGAAGCGCTTCCCGGGCCACTACAACGCCGGCAACTACCACTTCGACCGCGTGACCTACCTGCCCATGCCCAACTCCTCGGTCCGGCTCGCCAACCTGCAATCCGGCAGCCTCGACATGGCCTTCGTCGCGCCCACCGACGTGGCCGCCGTGAAGAAAGACGCCCGGCTGAACCTCACCATGTGGGATGCGCTGGGCTACACCGGCATCAACTTCAACCTCGCCAACGGCCCGGCCGCGAACACCCTTACCGGCCAGAACGCCCTGGTGCGCCAGGCCTTCGAGCTCGCCCTGGACCGCCAGGCGATCAGCGACGTCGTCTTCGCCGGCATGCTGACCCCCACGGCCCAGGCCAACATCTCCAGCTCGCCCTTCTACGTGCCGGCCATCCAACCGCCGGCCCGCGACATCGCCAAGGCCAAGGCGCTGCTGGCCCAGGCCGGCATCGCCGGCAGCGTGCCGGTGGAACTCACCGTCACCAACGCGCCGGAGGCACAGCAGGCCGCCGAGGTCATCCAGTCCATGGTCGCCGAGGCCGGGTTCGACCTGAAGCCGAAGGTCATGGAGTTCGCCTCCTCCCTCCAGGCCGGCTACAAGGGCGAGTTCCAGGCCTACATGATCGGCTGGTCCGGCCGCGCCGACGCCGACGGCAACATGTGGGCGCTGATGCACTCCCGTGGCGCCTTCAACTACGGCAAGCACAGCAACGCCGAGATGGACAAGCTGCTGGACGACGCCCGCGTCGCCACCGCCGTCGCCGACCGCCGCGCCATCTACGCCAAGGTGTGGGAAATCCAGCGCCGCGACCTGCCGCTGATCTACCTCTACAGCACCCGCAACATCATCGGCACGCAGAAATCCGTCCAAGGCCTCAGCGTCGTCCCCGACGGCCTCCTGCGCCTGGGCGGCACGAAGTTCTCGCAGTAAGGCAAGGCGAGGGGCTCTGCCCCTCGACCCCGTCGTGCGTTCGCACGCTAACGCGTGACGGGGCCTTAGGCCCCAGACCCCTCGACCTTTTTTCCGCCTTCGGCGGGGAGGGGCCGACCGGGTGGTTCGAAGTGCCTCGACGGCCCCTCCCCGCCGAAGGCGGAAATTGATGTGGGTCCAGGGACCTCAGGTCCCTGGCGGGTCCAGGGCAGAGCCCTGGCCTTTCTTCCGGGAGAACGCTCGATGCCGCGCCAGATGACCATGGTGGGCTTTCTGCAGGCCCAGAACTGCACCAATCTTGCGATGTCCTGGCGCCATCCGGACAGCCGGACGGATTTCATGTCCGCCGATTTCTACCAGGAGATCGGCCGCACATTGGAACGCGGCAAGTTCCACCTCGGCTTCTTCGACGATCGCCTGGCTTTGCCGGACCGCTACGGCGGCGACCATGCGCATGCGATCGAGCACGGCATCCGCGTGGTGAAGCTGGACCCGGTGGCGGTGCTGATGGCCATGGGCATGGCCACCACCCATCTCGGCCTCGGCGCCACGGCCTCCACCACCTATTACGAGCCGTTCCATGTGGCCCGCCAGTTCGCCACCGTCGATCACCTCACCGGCGGCCGCGCCGCCTGGAACGTCGTCACCTCGCTGAACGAGGGCGAGGCCTGGAACATGGGCCGCAACGAGGTCGCCGAGCACGACAGCCGCTACGACCGGGCGGACGAGTTCATGGAGGTCGTCACCGGCCACTGGAAATCCTGGGAAGCCGATGCCCTGGTGATCGACAAGGCATCGGGCCTGTTCGCCCACCCGGAAAAGGTGCACCGCCTCGACCACAAGGGCGAGCACTTCGCCTCCCGCGGCCCCTTCACCGTGCCGCGCACGCCGCAGGGCCATCCCGTGATCATCCAGGCCGGCCAATCCGGCCGCGGCCGCCGCTTCGCCGGGCGCTGGGCGGAGGTGATCTTCGCCGGCGGCGGCCCGCTCGCCGTGCAGCAGGCCGGCTACAAGGCCGTGAAGGATGAGATCGCTGCCGCGGGCCGCGACCCGGAGCAGGTCCATCTCTGCACCCTCGTCCACACCGTCTGCGCCGCCACCAAGGCAGAGGCGGAGGACAAGATGGCCTATATCGAAACCCTGCCGCTGGAGATCGACGCGCTCTCCCTTCTGTCGGAGGCGCTGAACTTCGATTTCGCCACCAAGGGCATGGACGAGCCGTTCTCCGATGCGGAAATGGCCAGCATCGGCGGCATCCAGACCATGCGCGACCGCGTGGTGCAGGCCAGCGGCAAGAAGAACCCCACCACGCGCGATTTCATCACCATCACCGGCCGCGGCCGCCCCCACGGCGCCGTCGTCGGCGGGCCGAAGGAGGTGGCGGACAAGCTGGAGGAGCTGTTCGTGAACCGCGGCTGCGACGGCTTCGTCGTCGGCGCCACCCATGTGCCCGGCGCCTATGCCGATTTCGTCGATCACGTGGTGCCGGAACTCCAGCGCCGTGGGCTCTACCACACGGACTACAAGGGAAAGACGCTCAGGGAGAACCTGGGGCTCGACATTCCCAAGTAAGCAAGCGCGTTCTTTTTTGAAAAAAAGAACCAAAAAACTTTTATCTGATTGCGCTGGGGATAGCCTCAGCGCAATCGGATGAGGTCCTCTTTGCCGTTCTTACCTTAGCACCACGACCAGCGCTGCCAGCACCAGCATAGGCACCAGCAGCGCCGTTCCCAGCCGCCGCTGCCCGCGCACCCGCAGCAGCCAGCCGGCCATGGGCACGGAGAACAGCACCCCCATCACCCCACCCCAGATCAGGATATTGGAAATCGTCACCGTCCCGTCCGCCAGGCCGATGATGAAGAACCCGAACACCCCCAGGGCCACGGCAACATTCAGCGCGAACAGCGTTCCGAACAGGATCATGCGCGCACCTTACCCCACCCTGCCCCCCTTGAGCACCCGCCCAACCCGGCGCATCGTTCCCTTCGCCACCAGGAGGAACAGCCAATGGACGACCCCGGCCAACCGGTCGGCTACATGGAGCGAACGCGCCTCTACTACCGCGCGCTCGGCTACAAGGCCGACTACCAATGGGCGCACAACGAAACCGCCCCCTTCACCCGCCTCGCCAGGCCGCTCACCGAAGCGCGCATCGCCCTGCTGACCACGGCGAGCCCGCTCGACGGCTCCAACAAGGACGCGAAAGGCTGGCGCCACGTCTGGTCCGCCCCGGTCGACCCCGCGCCGGATGCGCTCGATACCAGCGACCTCGCCTGGGACCGCGAGACGACCCACACCAACGACCGCGAGAGCTTCCTGCCCCTGGCCGCCGCCACCGCCCTGGCGCGGGAGGGCCGCTTCGCCGGCCTCACCCCCCGCTTCCACGGCGTGCCGACGGAATACAGCATCCGCAAGACGCTGGCCCAGGACGCACCGGAAACCCTCGCCCGCCTGCGAGATGACGGGGCCGACGCCGCCATCCTCTGCGCCATCTGACCGGTGTGCCATCAGACCGTGAGTCTGATCGCCCGGCATCTGGAAGAGAACGGCATCCCCACCGTCGTCATCGGCTCCGCGAAAGACATCGTGGAATACACCGCGGTCGCCCGCTTCGTGTTCACCGATTTCCCGCTCGGCAACCCCGCCGGCCTCCCAGGCCAGGCGGAAATGCAGAAGGCCATCGTCGCCCAGGCGCTGAACCTGCTGCAGACCGCCACCGCCCCGCAAACCACCGAAGCAGCCCCGTTCCAGTGGAACGGCGACCCCGGCTGGCGCGCGGTCTACAATCGGGTCACGCCGGAGAACGCGGAGTACCTCCGCCAGAAAGGCGAGGCCCGCCGCCGCATGATGCTGGCCAAGAAGCCGCAGACAAACTGAGCCGGCACGCTGGTCGCAGCCCGCCTGCGACCAGCAATCCGCGGGGCTAGGCCAGCCCCAGCTCGCCCGCCACCCCATACCCCTGCGCCAGCTCGCGCAGCTTGGCCCAGGTGGCATCCTCCACCTCGATCCCCTTCGCCCGGCGCTCCTGCTGCTTCAGGTGCTCGATCTCACCGGGATAGAACACGCCGGGGCTGCCAGCCGCCGGCTTGGTGTCCTTCAGGTACTGCGCGAACTCCGCAACCTCGCGCTTGAAGGTCGCCAGCGGGCGGAACGCCGCCACGTTGAACACCGCCATGAAGCACCCGTCATTGTGCCGCCCGGTGGGATCAATGCCGAACCCAAGCCCGGTCAGCAACCCGCACAGCACCTCCACCATCGCAGCGAGGCCCGTGCCCTTGAACCCCTCCGAGCCACCCAGCGGCAGCAGCGCGCCCCCCTGGCGGAAGCTCTTGGGGTCCGTGGTGGCCGAGCCATCCGCCGCCACCACCCAGCCTTCCGGAATCGCCTGCCCCCGCGCCGCCGCGAGCGAGATCTTCCCCGCCGCCACCGCCGAAGTCGCCATATCCAGGAAGAACGGCCCATCGAGATCCGAAGGCACCGCGATCGAAATCGGGTTCGTCCCCAGCCGCGCCTCCGCGCCCCCGAACGGCGCCACATGCTTGGGCGAGCGCCCGGAATCCGCCGTGCACAGCCCGATCATCCCCGCCTCGGCCGCCATCAGCGAATACCCCGCCAACCGCCCGATATGCCCCTGCCGGCTCACGGTCGCCGCCGCCACATTCGCCGTGCGCGCCTTCTCGATCGTCAGCTTCATCGCCCGCTCATTGGCGACATAGCCGAACCCCCAGTTGCCATCGACAACGGTGGTGGTGGGCGATTCCTGCACGATGTCCCACCTGGCGCCAGGCACGATATGGCCTGCCTTGATGCGGTCGATATAGCCGGGGATCTGGATGATCCCGTGGCTGTCATGCCCGGCCATATTGGCCTCGATGCAATGCCGCATCACCGTCTCGGCCTCCTCCGGAGGCGCCCCGGCACCGATCAGAAGGGCCTTGCCGATGGCATGCAGGCGGGCGGCGGATTCAATCGGCATATGCGTGTGTCCCTGGCAAAAACGAACGTTCTTCAGTCAGCGCAGCAGCAGCGGCAGGCAAGACTCACCACGTAGTCACGGAGCCCGCGGAGAAGGCACGGAGTCAACGCGGCACCTCCGTGCCTTCTCCGTGCCCTCCGCGCCTCCGCGGTGAACCTTCACTTACTTCCTGCGCCACGCACTCATCTGCTCCGCCGAGGAATGCACATGCACCACCACGGGCCGGTCCTTGATCGCGAAGGCCTGCGCGATCTTCGGCCCCACCTCGGCCTCGCTCCCGATCGTGATCCCCTCCGCCCCAAACGCCCGCGCCCAGGCCGAGAAATCCGGGTTCCGCAGATCCGTCGCCGCATTGTACGGCCGGCCCGGATACCGGTTGATATGGTGCATGGAGATCGTGCCGTAGCTCTTGTTGTCAGACACGATCAGGATCGGGTTCACCCCATACATCCGCGCCGTCGCCAGCTCGTTCCCCGTCATCAGCGTGCCGCCATCGCCGGAGAAGCTCACCACCTGCCGCTCCCGGTCACGCAGGCACGCGGCAACGGCCATCGGCACCCCCGCCCCCATCGCGCCCACCACCGAGGACAGAAAGCTCATCCCCGGCTTGAACCCGATATAGCGATGGATGAACGAGGAGAAATTCCCGGCATCGGACGTCACCGCCGCATTCGGCGCCAGATGCTTGCCGATCTCCACCACCACCTGGGCGAAGTTCACGCCATCCGTTGTGGCCGCCCATTCCGGCGCCATCAGCTTGCGATGGATGGCATTCAGCCCGTCCACCCAGCCGCGCCGCTTCTCCGCCCCAGCCGGGCGGCCCTTCGCCAGCAGCGCCCGGATCACCGAAAGCGGCGTCGCCGGAATGCCCAGCTCCGGCCGGAACACCCGCCCGACCTCATTCGGGTCCGTGAACACATGCACGAACGGCAGCTGCGGCTGCGGCGCCGTCGGGAAGGTGTAGGCCTGGCTCACCGTATCCGTCATCCGCTCGCCCAGGCACAGCAACAGGTCGGATTTCTTCATCTCCCCGATCTGCGCCGCCGGCACGCGAATGCCCACGTAGCCGCCATAATTCGGATGCCCGGCATCGAACAGCGCGGGGCGGCGATGCGTCGGGCTCACCGGCACCACCCACTCCTCGGAGAACCGCACCAGGTCGGCGAACGCCTCGGCATCCCCCACCGCATCCGCCGCCATCGCGCCCCCGACATACACCAGCGGCCGTTCGGAAGCCGCCAGCATTGCCGCCAGCCGGTCCAGATCCTCCGCCCGCGGCCCCGCATGAACCTTCGGCCGCGGCAGATCCACCGGCGCCTCGGTCACCTCGTCGAACAGGTCTTCCGGCAGAATCACTGCCACCGGCCCCGGCAGCCCGCTTTCGGCCACATGGAACGCCCGCGCGATCGCCTCGCTGGCCTGCTCCGGCTCGTTCACCTCGATCACCAGCTTGGTGATGTCGCTCAGCAGCCGCGAGTAGTTCTGCTCCTGCAGCGCCAACCGCCCGAAATCCTTGCGCTCCACCTGGCCGACCAGCATCACCAGCGGCGTCGCGTCATGGAATGCCGAATGGATCGCCACCATCGCATTGGCCAGGCCGGGCCCGCGCGACACCACCGCCACCCCGGCCCGGTCCCGCAGCCGCCCATCGGCCACCGCCATGAACGCCGCCCCACCCTCATGCCGGCACACGACAAGCTGGATCGAGTTCTTGTCCGCCAACGCGTCCGTCAGCCCCAGGTAGCTCTCGCCGGGCACGCAGTAGATGATGTCGATGTCATGCGCCTCAAGGCTGTCGGCAAGCAGGCGCGATACAGTGCGGGCCATGGTCTGGGCGTCTCCCGGGTTTTTCTCCGGCGATCATGCGTCGGCAGTGCGTGCCCGCCAACCCCACGCCGGGAGTGCGGAGGGAAAGCACAGGGGTCACAGAGAGCACAGAGGGCCACAGAGACCTCGGAGAAGAATGGCGTCTCCCCTGTGAGCACCTTCCGGCGAGATCATGCTGACACACTCTTCTCTGTGCCCCTCCGTGGCCCTCTGTGTTCTCTGTGACCGCTTCGCTTCAGGCTGCCGCCACCGCCTCCCGCCCCCACACGCTGCGCGCCACCGCCTCCGCCACCCGTATCCCATCCACCCCCGCCGACAGGATGCCGCCGGCATACCCACACCCCTCCCCCGCCGGGAACAGCCCCTTCGTGTTGGTGCTCTGCAAATCCGCCCCCCGCGGCAGCCGCACCGGCGAGGAGGTCCGCGTCTCCACCCCCGTCATCACCGCATCCGCCATGTCGAACCCCGGAATCTGCCGCCCGAACACCGGCAACGCCTCCCGGATCGCCGCCACCGCATACTCCGGCAAACACGCCGCCAGATCCGTCAGATGCACCCCGGGCTTGTAGCTCGGCAGCACGCTTCCGAACGACGTCGAAGCTCGCCCGGCCAGGAAATCCCCCACCAACTGCCCCGGCGCCTCATACGTCCCGCCCCCGGCCGCAAATGCCAGGCTCTCCCACTTCCGCTGGAACGCGATCCCCGCCAGCACCCCGCCGGGATAATCCGAGGGATCGATCCCCACCACGATCCCCGCATTCGCATTCCGCTCCGCCCGCGAATACTGGCTCATCCCGTTCGTCACCACGCGGCCTTCCTCGCTGGTCGCCGCCACCACCGTGCCCCCGGGGCACATGCAGAACGAATACACGCTGCGCCCGTTGGCACAGTGATGCACCAGCTTGTAATCCGCCGCCCCCAGCGCATCGTGCCCGGCGAAATTCCCGAACCGCGCCCGGTCGATCAGGGATTGCGGATGCTCAATCCGCACCCCGATCGAGAACGGCTTCGCCTCCATCGCCACGCCGATCTCATGCAGCCGCGCGAAGGTATCCCGCGCCGAATGCCCCACCGCCAGAATCACATGGTCGGCCGCAATCCGCTCCCCGCTCTCCAGCACCACCCCGCGCACCGCCCGCCGCTCATCCAGTTCCAGGTCCACCACCTGGCTCCCCCAGCGATACTCGCCCCCCAGCGCCTCGATCGTGGCCCTGATATGCTCCACCATCGAAACCAGCCGGAACGTCCCGATATGCGGCTTGGCCACCCACAGAATCTCTTCCGGCGCCCCCGCCCGCACGAACTCCTCCAGCACCTTCCGCCCGCGATGCCCGGGGTCCTTGATCTGCGAATACAGCTTCCCGTCGGAGAACGTGCCGGCCCCCCCCTCCCCGAACTGCACGTTCGATCCCGGGTTCAGCACCCCCCGCCGCCACAGCCCCCAGGTATCCTTCGTGCGCTCCCGCACCACCTTGCCGCGTTCCAGGATGATCGGCCGGAACCCCATCTGCGCCAGCACCAGCGCCGCCAGAATCCCGCACGGCCCCGTCCCCACCACCACCGGCCGAGCCGCCCCCGCAGGCGCCCGCCCGACAAACCGGTAGCCGGTATCCGGCGACACCGACACATGCTTGTCCCCGGCCAACCGCGCCAACACCCCGGCCTCGTCGGCAACGTCCGCATCCACCGTGTAGCTGAACACGATCGCAGCCTTGCGCCGCGCATCATGCGCCCGCCGCGCCACGTGCACCGCACGCACCTCTGCCACCCCCAGCCGCGCGGCCACGGCGGCGCCCAGCGCCTCGGGCGGGTGGTCCAACGGCAATCGCAATTCGGTCACTCGGATCATGCCGCCGATATAGTCGCCTCGCCCGCGCCCTCCAACGTCCGCTATGATGCACCCCAAGAGGGGGCGCGAACGCCATGACCGAGTCACACCAGGGCACCACGCCCGAATTCAGCACTGCACGCCTGGAATCCTACCTGAAAGCCCGCCTCCCGGGCCTCGCCGGCCCCCTGCGCCTGGAACGCATCGGCGGCGGCCAATCCAACCCCACCTTCTTTGTCAGCTTCGACACGCGCGATCTGGTCCTGCGCAAGAAGCCCGCCGGCGACCTCCTCCCCAGCGCCCACGCCATCGACCGCGAATTCCGCGTCATGACCGCGCTGCGCGGCACCAACGTCCCGGTCCCCGATTGCCTGTTCTACGAAACCGACGCCGCCATCATCGGCACCCCGTTCTACGTGATGGACCGCCTGCAAGGCCGCGTCTTCCCCACCTACGAAGCCGAAGGCGTCTCCCCGCAGGACCGCCGCGCCATGTACCGCTCCATGGCCGAAACCCTCGCCCACCTGCACGCCATCGACCCCGCCACGGTGGGCCTGTCCGATTTCGGCCGCCCCGGCAGCTACTTCGCCCGCCAGATCGCCCGCTGGACCAAGCAATACGAGCTCTCGAAAACCGACCCGGTGCCGGATATCGAAGCCCTCAACGGCTGGCTGCCAAACAACATCCCCGAAGGCGAAACCACCGCCCTCTGCCACGGCGATTTCCGCCTGGGGAACCTCATGTTCCACCCCACCGAGCCCCGCGTCATCGCCGTGCTCGATTGGGAACTCTCCACATTGGGCGACCCGCTCGCCGACCTCGCCTTCAACGCCATGGCCTGGCGCAGCCGCCCAGAGCACTACGGCGGCATCGCCGGCCTCAACCACTTGGCCCTCGGCATCCCCACCGAGGAAGAACACATCGCCGACTATTTCCGCGCCGCCAAACCCACGCCCGGCCTCTGGCCCTTCCACTTCGCCTTCGCCCTCTGGCGCTTCGCCGTCATCTTCGAAGGCATCGCCGCGAGGGTCCGCGCCGGCAACGCCGCCGCCGCGAACGCGGCCGACACCCTGACCCTCAGCCGCGCCTTCGCCCGCCAAGCCATGGAAGCCATCGACGGCCCACCCCCGTACGGAGATCGCACATGCATGACGCCCCCCTGATCGTCGAAGCGGATGGCCCCATCGCCACCCTCACCCTCAACCGCCCCAAGGCCCTGAACGCGCTCGACATCCCCATGGCCGAGGCCCTGGAAGCAGCCGTCCTCGCCCTCCAGCAGAAGCCAGACCTCCGCGTCATCATCCTCAAGGGCGCCGGCCGGGGCTTCATGGCCGGCGGCGACCTCAGCGTCATCCAACGCGGCCTCACCGAAGGCCCCCAGGTGGTGGACGCCATCATGCTCCCCCTCCACCGCACGCTGGCCCGCCTGGCCGAGATGCCCCAACCCGTCATCGCCAGCCTCCACGGCCCCGTCGCCGGCGCCGGCATGAGCGTGGCCCTCGCCGCCGACCTCGCCATCGCCGCCGACGACGCCAAATTCACCCTCGCCTACGCCCGCATCGGCGCCACCATCGACGGCAGCGGCAGCTGGCACCTCCCCCGCCTCGTCGGCCTGAGGAAAGCCCTAGAAATCGCCCTATTGGCAGACACCATCGACGCCCAGGAAGCCCTGCGCCTGAACCTCATCAACCAGGTTGTCCCCACCGCCGACCTCGCCACCGCCACCCAGGCCCTCGCCCAACGCCTCGCCACCGGCCCCACCCAAGCCTACGGCCGCATCAAGCGCCT
>JAIXTK010000158.1 GCA_027483995.1 Acetobacteraceae bacterium | reverse complement strand
GGTGCGCCAGGTGCGGCCGGGGGCCAGGACGGTCGTGACGGATTTGGTCCCGGTGAGGACGGCCAGCAGGGCGAGCAGGAACTGAAGCAGGGGCGCCGGAAAATGGACGCGATTCATCGCCTCCGCCAAGCGGCGAAGGGCGTCGGCTTCGTGCGGTGCGGCTACGGGATGTGGCATCGCTGGTGAGTATGCCAAACGCAACACCGGCGGACAAGGTTTTTAATCCCGCACGTACTGGGTTGTGATAGTTTTGCTCACTTAAAGTCAAGGGGTCTGGGGCCTAAGGCCCCAGCGGGTCCAGGGCAGAGCCCTGGCCTTAGCTGTTGGCGCGTATGGCCGCCGAGAGCCTTCGCGCCGCATCGGCGGCCATGGCCACGGGGCAGGTGGCGAAGCCGATGACGAGGCCGGTGAGGGTTGGGGTTTCGGAGTAGTAGGCGCTGAGGGGGGCGACGGAGAGGCTGCGTTCGCGGGCGGCTTCGGCGATGCGGTGTTCGTCTCGGCCGGGGGGGAGTTCGACCACGAGGTGGAGGCCGCCGGGGGCGGGGCGGGGGGTGGCTTGGGGGCAGTGGCGGCGCAGGGCTTCGAGGAGGGCGGTGCGGCGGCGGGCGTATTCGGTGCGGACGCGGCGGATATGGGGGGCGAGGAGGCCGGCGCGCATGAAGCCGGCGAGGACGGCTTGCTGGAGGGTGGCGGGGCCGCGGTCCGTCAGCGCGCGGACGCGGACGAAGGCGGCGGTGAGGGGGGCGGGGACCACGGCGAAGCCGAGGCGCAGGGCGGGGGCGAGGGTTTTGCTGAAGGTGCCGCAGTAGATGACGCGGCCGGTCATGCCGTGGCCGGCATCGAGCGAGGCAAGTGGGGGGAGGGGTTTGCCGGACCAGCGGTATTCGGAGTCGCAATCGTCTTCCAGGATCCAGGCGCCGGCGCCGGCGGCCCAATCGAGCAGGGCGAGGCGGCGGCCGATGGTGAGTGCGCCGCCGAGCGGGGTGGCGTGGGAGGGGGCGACGAGGGCGAGGCGGGCCAGGGGGGCGCGGCGGATGCCTTCGGCGACATCCAGCCCATCGGCATCGGAGGGGACCGGCACCGGCACGACGCCGGAGGCGATGAGGGCGCCGCGGCCGGCGATGTAGCCGGGTTCCTCGACCCAGGCGGGTTCGCCGGGGTCCAGCACCAGGTCGGCGGCGACGCGCAGGGCTTGCTGGGTGCCGGTGGTGATGACGATCTGGCCGGGATCGGCGATGAGGCCGCGGGTGGCGGCGAGGTGGGCGGCGATTTCGGCGCGGAGCTCCGGCAGGCCTTGCGGGTCTGGGTAGCCGAGGAGGGCGGCGGGCAGGGTGCGCAGCGCGCGGGCGGTTTCGCGGGCCCAGGCGGCGGTGGGGAAGAGGTCGTTGGCGGGCACGCCGGGGGCGAGCAGGGTGATGTGGCTCGTGCCCGGTGGTTGGGCGGACATGGGTGTGGCGGCGATGGCGGCACCGCGGCGAGAGAGGATCTGGCCGGGGTGGGCGGCGGCGCGGGCCGGGGCGGGGGCGGCATCCGGCAGGTCGGCGGCCACGTAGGTGCCGCTGCCCATGCGGGCGCGGACATAGCCTTCGGCGGCCAGGCGTTCATAGGCCAGGACGACGGTTTGGCGGGCGACGCCGAGTTCCTCGGCGAGGTGGCGGGTGGCGGGAAGGCGGGCGCCGGGGGGCAGGGTGCCGGTGAGGATGCCGCGGCGCAGGCGCTCGAAGACCGCGGTTTGGCGCGAGTGGTCTGATTGTGCCGCCTGGGAGGGACTGTCCATGACAGTCCAATGCTAGGCCAGGGGCGGGTTTGGGTTCAACAGGGCGTACAAACCCGAGGGCAGCGACGGCACACCTTGCGGTGGCTGTGCTGCCCTTGGTCTGGCATAGGAGAGGCTGGAAGAAGCGGGATGCGGGGGATGTTGCCCCCGCGGATGGTCAGAAACCCTCGCGCTCCAGGCGCTTGCGCTCCATCTTGCGGGCGCGGCGAACGGCCTCGGCGGCCTCACGGGCGCGGCGCTCGGAGGGCTTCTCGAAATGGCGGCGCAGCTTCATCTCGCGAAAGATTCCTTCGCGCTGCATCTTCTTCTTCAGCGCCTTCAGCGCCTGGTCGACGTTGTTGTCGCGAACGAGAACCTGCACTTGGCCGCCTGCTCCTTCTTGGCGTCGCCCAACCTGGCCCCCATGGCCGATCCGGACGACAGAAAACGCCCAGGAGGCAGTGGCCTGCCCGGGAAGGAGCGCGCTATATCACGCACGGAGGGGCTGGCAAACGGTTTTCGGCGCCCATCTCCACAACCCGGCAGAGGATTGAACGCATGGCCATCCTGAAGATCGCCCGCATGGGCCATCCGGTGCTGCTGCAGACGGCGCAACCCGTGGCCGATCCGACGGCGCCGGAGATCCGCAAGCTGGTGGCGGATATGTATGAAACGCTTGACGATATCCAGGGCGCGGGGCTGGCCGCACCGCAGGTGCATGTGCCGCTGCGGCTGTTCATTTTCCGGGTTCGGACGGAGCGTTCGGGCGGGGACAAGGATGACCGGCCGATCGGGAATACGACGGTGATCAACCCGGTGCTGACCTTCCTGGGCGAGGAGCGGCAGATCGGGTGGGAGGGGTGCCTTTCGATTCCCGGTATTCGGGCCGCGGTGCCGCGCGCCTGGCGCATCCGCTACGAGGGTGTGGATACCGACGGGAAGCCGGTGGTGGGCGAGGCGACCGGGGCGCATGCCGCGATCGTGCAGCATGAGTATGACCACCTGGATGGCATCCTTTATCCGATGCGCATGGTGGGGGCGGATTTCAGGCATTTCGGCTTCGCCGAGGACCTGGCGAAGGCGGGGGTGCCGGAGTTCCGCCGGGCGGCGCCGCTGTGATGGCAGGCTGGAGCGCGCCGCCGGAGCGGTCGGTGGAGCGCGACGAGGCCTTGGCCCTGGCGCTGCCGCATGTGCCGGCGCTGGGCTGGGGCTGGCGGGCGGTGGAGGCAGGGCTGCGCGGGGCCGGGCCCAAGGAAGGCGGGCGGGGGGACGGTGCGCTGCTGGAGGCGGAACTGCTGTTCCCCGGCGGCGCGGTGGACATGGTGGAGGCGTTCATCGATCGGGCGGACCGGGCGATGGAGGCGATCGCCGCTGGGCCGGGGTTCGCGGAATTGCGCACCACGGCCAAGGTGCGGGCGCTGGTGCTGGGGCGGCTGGCGCTGCTGGGGCCGCATCGCGAGGCGGTACGGCGTTCGGTGGCTGTCTTGGCGATGCCGGGGCATGCCCGCGTTGCCGCTGGCACGCTGGCGCGGACGGTGGACGGGATCTGGCACCTGGCCGGGGACAGCTCGGCCGATTTCAGCTGGTACACCAAGCGGGCGATCCTGGCCGGGGTTTACACTGCCACGCTGCTGTATTGGCTGCGCGAGGAGGATGACGAGGCGGTGGCTGCGTTCCTCGGGCGGCGGCTGCAGGGGGTGGGGAAGATCGGCAAGTTGCGCGGGCAGATCGAGGGGCGGCTGGCGGGGCTGCGGGAGCGGTTGCGGCCGGCGGCCTGAGGCTCCTGGGGGGGAGTGTCGGCGCGCTTTACGCTTTTGCAGCGAGCCTGTTGGCGGTGTGAGTGTGGGCAGCGTTGTGCCGGCCTTCGCTCGGCTGAGGTAAGCTTCTGAAATATATCGAGAGTTTCTCCGTGGCGGCCGCCGGGCAGGACGGGGGCGGGCGGGCGGCGCGAGTGGCGCCGGCATCAGCTGCATGCCGACATGTGTCGGAGTATTTTACAGTCTCCAGGCGCGTGCCACGCGGTGGGACGGCACCCCATTGAAAACACGAAAACTCCCTGCGTGGCATCATTTTTGCGACAAGTCTCGTGATTGAGATTTGATACCATATAGGAGACGTTTGATGCGATCGCTGCTTCTTTCCACTCTCATTGCTTCCATGGTTCTGGTGGGTGGAGCGCATGCCGCCACGGTCGTGGGGCACTATGGCACCCTGGGTGCGGATGGCGACGTGACGGCGCCGCCCACCGGCCCCCTTTATGGCTATGTCAGCACCGATGGGGGCATCCATGGGGCAGGGCAGATCAGCGGCGTGGGCGGGAGCAACGGCTCTTCGTTCCAGTCTGATGCCTTTGCCGCCGGCGTGGGCGATACGCTGAGCTTCTTCTTCAACTACGTGACCTCGGACGGTTCCGGGTTCGCGGATTACGGATGGGCCGAGCTGCGCAAGGCTGATGACAACTCCCACGCGGCGTGGCTGTTCACCGGGCGGACGAAGCCGAGTGGCGACATTGCGCCCGGGTTCGGCCTGCCCACCGTGGACGCGACGTTGAACCCCGGGACCTCCGGGATGATCGCGGGCGCGCCGGCCTGGTCGCCGCTGGGAGGGGACTCGGATAGCTGTTTCGCGACTGGCTGCGGCCACACCGGATGGATCGAATCCACCTACAATATCCTGGTGGCGCAGAGCTACACGTTGAACTTCGGCGTCTCCAACTGGGGCGACACCGACTACAATTCGGGCCTGGCGTTCGCGGGGGCGCGGATCGGCACGACCCAGATCCAGGTGAGCAACGTCGGCAACAGCATTCCCGAGCCCGCGTCGATGGCGGTGCTGGGGATGGGCCTGATGGGCCTGGGGCTGCAGCGCCGCCGCCGCGGCTGAGGCTGTTCGCCTGTCTTGCCCGACCCGGAGCCCCATGGTGCGAGCCATGGGGTATTTCGGTGTTGGCGCGCTGTGCCCGATTTTTGTGCATTTTCGCTGGGGTCGATCTTGTGTTGACCTGAATCATTGCCCATGTCGAACCCAGTGATAGCGTCGGCGTTGCCTCCTGGAGGGGCGCCGGTGCGGGCGGCCCGATGTCGGGCGCCCAGATTGGGATTGTCGCCTGAAGAGGGACAAGGACGGACATGGACATCGAGAAATTCACCGACCGCGCACGCGGTTTCCTGCAGGCGGCGAGCACGATCGCCATCCGGGAATTCCACCAGCAGCTGACGCCGGAGCACCTGTTGAAGGCGCTGCTGGATGATGAGGAGGGGGCGGCGGCCGGGCTGATCCGCGCGGCTGGCGGCGATGACAGGGCGGCGCGCGCCGGGGTGGAGGCGGAGCTGGCCAAGCAGCCCAAGGTGCAGGGCGGCGGGGCCGGGCAGCCGCAGATCACGCCCGCGTTGGTGCGCGTGCTGGATGGGGCGCAGCAGGCGGCGCAGAAGGCCGGCGACGAATACGTGGCACAGGATCGGTTGCTGGTGGCGCTCGCCGCCAGTGACACGCCGGCGGCGAAGGCGTTGCGCAGTGCCGGCGCGACGCCGCAGGCGCTGGACAAGGCTGTGGCGGATATCCGCAAGGGCCGGAAAGTGGACAGCGCCAATGCCGAACAGAATTTCGACGCGCTGAAGAAATACGCCCGCGACGTAACCGCGCTGGCGCGGGAAGGAAAACTCGACCCGGTGATCGGGCGCGACGAGGAAATCCGGCGCACGATCCAGGTGCTGGCGCGGCGGACCAAGAACAACCCGGTGCTGATCGGCGAGCCTGGCGTGGGCAAGACGGCGATCGTGGAGGGGTTGGCGCTGCGCATCGTCAATGGCGACGTGCCGGAGGCGCTGAAGAACAAGAAGCTGCTGGCGCTGGACCTGGGCGCGATGGTGGCGGGATCGAAGTATCGCGGTGAGTTCGAGGAGCGGCTGAAGGCGGTGCTGAAGGAGATCGAATCCGCCGAGGGCGAGATCATCCTGTTCATCGACGAGATGCACACGCTGGTAGGGGCGGGCAAGGCGGATGGGGCGATGGATGCCTCCAACCTGATCAAGCCCGAATTGGCGCGCGGGGCGTTGCATTGCGTGGGGGCCACGACATTGGCCGAGTATCGCAAGCACGTGGAGAAGGATGCCGCCCTGGCGCGGCGCTTCCAGCCGGTGTTCGTGGGTGAGCCCTCCGTGGAGGATACGATCTCCATCCTGCGCGGGATCAAGGAGAAGTATGAGCTTCACCATGGGGTTCGGATCACCGATGGGGCGCTGGTGGCGGCGGCGACGCTGTCTAACCGCTACATCACCGACCGGTTCCTGCCGGACAAGGCGATCGACCTGATGGATGAGGCGGCGAGCCGGCTGCGGATGCAGGTGGACAGCAAGCCGGAGGAGCTGGACGAGCTGGACCGGCGGCTGATGCAGCTGAAGATCGAGCGCGAGGCGCTGAAGCGGGAGACCGATGCGGCGAGCCGTGACCGGCTGGGCAAGCTGGAGCAGGAGCTGGCGGGGCTGCAGGAGAAATCCGATGCCATGTCTGCCGTGTGGAAGGCGGAGAAGGAGAAGCTGGCCGGCGGGCAGAAGCTGAAGGAGCGGCTGGAGGCGGCGCGCAGCGAGGAGGAGGTGGCGCAGCGGCGTGGCGATTTGGCCCGGGCGTCGCAGCTTCGCTATGGCGAGATTCCGGAGTTGGAGAAGCTGATCGCCGCCAACCAGGATGGCGGGCGGCTGGTGAATGAGAGCGTGACGGAGGAGGGGATCGCCGCGATCGTCTCACGCTGGACCGGCGTGCCGGTGGACAAGATGCTGGAGGGCGAGCGGGCCAAGCTGCTGCGCATGGAGGACGAGCTGCGCAAGCGGGTTGTCGGGCAGGAGGATGCGCTGAAGGCCGTTTCCGATGCGGTGCGGCGGGCGCGGGCCGGGTTGCAGGATCCGAACCGGCCGATTGGGTCGTTCTTGTTCCTGGGGCCCACGGGCGTGGGCAAGACGGAGCTGACGAAGGCTTTGGCGTCGTTCCTGTTCGATGACGATCGGGCGATGGTGCGGATCGACATGAGCGAATACATGGAGAAGCACGCCGTTTCCCGGCTGATCGGAGCGCCGCCGGGGTATGTGGGCTATGACGAAGGGGGCGTGCTGACCGAGGCGGTGCGGCGGCGGCCGTACCAGGTGATCCTGTTCGACGAAGTGGAGAAAGCGCACGAGGACGTGTTCAACGTGCTGCTGCAGGTGCTCGACGATGGGCGCCTGACCGATGGGCAAGGCCGCACGGTGGATTTCAAGAACACCATCATCGTGCTGACCAGCAATCTGGGCAGCGAGATCCTGGCGGCGCAGCCCGATGGGGCGGATTTGTCGCTGGCCTACAAGGGGGTGATGGACATCGTGCGTGGGCATTTCCGGCCGGAGTTCCTCAACCGGCTGGATGAGACCGTGCTGTTCCGGCGGCTGCAGCGCAGCGACATGGCTTCCATTGTGGATATTCAGCTGGTGCGGCTGCGTGCGCTGCTGGCGGATCGCAAGATCACGCTGGAACTGGACCGCGTGGCCACAGACTGGCTGGCCAATGAGGGCTACGACCCCGTTTATGGCGCAAGGCCGCTGAAGCGGGTGATCCAGCGCAGCCTGCAGAACCCGCTGGCTGGCGCCATCCTGGAAGGGCGGGTGAAGGACGGGGAGACCGTGCAGGTGACTGTCGGGCTCGATGGGCTGGAGATCGGCGAAGGGATGGCCGAGGCGGCTTGAGGCAGGTTGAAGCTAGGCCGCCGGTGCCTGTTGGTGCCGGCGGCTTTTGCTTGCCTAGCGGCCTTCGGGCGGCGGGGTGGTGGCACCCTCCCCGAGGGGGAGGGTCATCAGGATGGAATCCACCCAGCTTCCGTGCTTCCAGCCGACATTGGGCAGCAGCCCGGCACGCTTGAAGCCGCAGGCGGCATGCAGGCCGATGCTGGCGGCGTTCGCGGAATCCCCGATCACGGCCACGATGAGCCGGTAGCCCTCCGCGGTGCAGCGGGCGATGAGGCTCGAGAGCAGGGTGCGGCCGACGCCTTTGCCCTTGGCATCCGGCGAGACGTAGATCGAGTTCTCGACGCTGAAGCGATAGGCCTGCCGAGGGCGGTAGGCGCTGTAATAGGCGTAGCCGAGCACCTGGCCGGCTTCATCTTCCGCGACGAGATAGGGATAGCCGGCGCCGAGCACGGCTTCGCGCCGGCGGGCCATCTCTGTGCTGTCGGGCGGGTCGTATTCGAAACTGGCCAGGCCATGCTGCACGGCGTGGCCGTAGATGGCGGTGATGGCGGCGATATCGCCCGGGCGGCTGTCGCGAACGGTGGGTTTCATGGGCGGATCGTGCCGCGCGGCCTGGAGAGGAGCAAGAGAACGCGGGAAATCGTCCGAAGATACATGCGCTTGGCGCATGGCTCGCCTGCTGGCCCTCAAAAACGGGATGAATATGGGCAGAGAGCGGGGGTGAACTGACGTAAAATCGTGTTCCCATCTGCAAAGTCTGGGTTGGTGGGGATGCCGGGGGGCTTTCGGAATCGCGTTGACAGGGGGAGGGGTGCCGAGTAGAACGCCGCTCCCGACGACGACGAACCCCGACGGTTCGAAGAGGTTGGGCCGCTCTTTCAAAGTCAAATCAGGAATAGGAAGGGATACGTTGGCGGCGTCCTTTAGATACTGGCTTTAGGGTTGGTATCGGTTTGGTTTGGGTTTCTGGGGTTTCGATCCTGGTTTCTTGGGCTTGGCTTTGGGTGTTTGTTGATGTGTCTTTCTATATGCGTTGACAGACGCTTCGAGAGTTCTGTGGTTCTTGTGGGCCACGGGATGGATGTCTGAGAGATTTGGGTCCTGTTCGTTGGGCTTGGTTTGGTTTCGGCCGGGCTGCGTTTGATGAACCTGAGAGTTTGATCCTGGCTCAGAGCGAACGCTGGCG
>JAIXTK010000435.1 GCA_027483995.1 Acetobacteraceae bacterium | reverse complement strand
GGGGCCGACCCAGTCTGTGTCGCGCGCCGAGACGGCCCCTCCCGCCGAAGGCGGAAAGACTCATGTGGGTCCAGGGACCTCAGGTCCCTGGCGGGTCCAGGGCAGAGCCCTGGCCTTCCTTCCCTCACCCCGCTCATTTCGCCTCCTCTGCCACGGCCGCGCCGTCGGCGAGGCTGGCGGGTGGGTTGGCGATGAGGGTGGTGTTGGGGGGGAGTTCGGTTCGGAGTTCGATGGCGGCGGGGCCGGCGGCGCCGAGGGTGACGTTGGTGCGGCGGGCGTGGCCGGCATCGAGGCGGAAGACGTAGGCTTGGCCGGGTTGGCCGCCTTGGGGTGGGTCGTGGCGGATGGCGGTGGGGGGCACGAGCAGGGCGTCGGGGCGTTCGGCGACGACGATGTTCACGTCCACTGTCATGCCGATCAGCAGGCCGGTGTTGGGGGGCAGGTTGGCTTCCACGCGGAAGGTGCGGGTGGCGCTTTCGCCGCGGCCGCGGATGTTGGTGACGGTGGCGGGGATGGCTTTGCCGGGGAAGGCATCGGCGCGGATGGCGACCTTTGCGCCCATCTGCACGCGGGCGATGTCGCGTTCGTCCACGTCGGCGGCGATGCGCAGCGCGGTGGGGGAGGCGATTTCGAACAGGGTGGCGTTGGCGGCGACGGTTTCGCCGGGTTCGACGGGGCGGCGCATGATGATGCCGTCCAGCGGGCTGGCGATGCGGTATTCCTCCAGTTGGCGGATGGCGAGCTGCACGGCGGCTTCGGCGGCGTCGTGGGCTTGCTGGCTGCGTTGCACCTGCTGCTGGGAGCGGACGGCCTGGGCGAGGAGGGCGCGGTCGCGGGCGAGTTCCTGGTCGGCGAGGTCGAGGCGGGTTTGGGCATCGACCAGGCGCTGCTGGGCCTGGCGGTCATCCAGCCGGGCGATGAGCTGGCCGGTGGTGACGCGGTCGCCTTCATCCACCGTGAGGGTGATGATGCGGGCGGCGACGGTGGTGCCGACGCGGGCGGACTCGAGCGCTTCGACCACGCCGGTGGCATAGACGGCTTCGATGGCCGGGCCGCGCCAGGGGGCGCTGGTGGCGAGGATGGGCGGCTTGGCGAATTCCCACCAGGCGGTGGCACCGGCGGCGGCGAGCAGGGCGGCTGCCAGCAGCCAGGCCAGCCGGCGGCGCCGCGGTGACGGGGGGGGCGGGAGCACCATCAGCGTCCCGGCTTGCGGCGGGGTGGCGGTGGCGGGGCGGGGCGGCGTTTCGGTCTGGCTCATCGTGGACCCCTGATGCGGCCCAGCATAACGCATCGGGGGGGCGGGCGTGCCCCACGCTCAACACAAGGTTGCGACGGGGCGGCGTGACGCTGGTGGCGAAGCCTGTTACCCCGGGAGCAGGGGGGACCATTCATGCATGATCTTCGCCGGGTCATCCTGTGGATGGCGGGCGCGTTGCTTTCGTTCTCGGCGCTGGCAGTTTCCGTGCGCGAGATGGCGCGCGTGGTGAGCGTGTGGGAGGTGCTGGCGCTGCGCAATGTCGGCGGCATCGTGGTGCTGCTGGCCTATGCGCTGCTGGCGCGGCAGACGATCGGTGGGCCGTTTCCGTTGAAGCTGCACCTGCTGCGCAACGTGTTCCATTTCGGGGGCCAGGCGTGCTGGGCGTTCGGGGTGACGCTGCTGCCGCTGGCCACGGTGTTCGCGCTGGAGTTCACCACACCGGCCTGGACGATGGTGGTGGCGGCGATCTTCCTGGGCGAGCGGATCACGCGCGGGCGGGTGGCGGCGCTGGTGCTGGGGTTCGCGGGGGTATTGGTCATATTGAGGCCGGGTGCCGCGGCGTTCGATCCGGCGGCGCTGGTGGTGCTGGCGGCGGCGTTCTTCTTCTCCGTACAGATCACGACCACGAAATTCCTGACCGGGCAGAACTCCACGCTGACCATCCTGTTCTGGATGAACGTGCTGCAGCTGCCGGCCTATATCGTGACCGAGCTGGTGCTGGGCGGCAGCCCGATCGGATCGTTGGCGAACATCAGCGCGGCGCAGTGGCTGCCACTGCTGGGGCTGATGGTGACGGGTTTGTCGGCGCATGTGTGCTTCACCAATGCGATGCGGTATGGCGATGCCACGCTGGTGGTGCCGATCGACTTCCTGCGCATTCCGTTCGTGGCGACGATCGGGGTGCTGTTGTATGCGGAGCCGTTCGACCCCGTGGTGCTGGTGGGGGCGGCGGTGAGTGCGGCGGGGATTCTGTGGAGCCTGCTGGAAGCGCGGGGCAAGGAGACGAAGCGATGAGTGATCTGCCGTTGGACCACGGCCTGTTCGGGCGGCTGCGGCGCGATGCCGGGGCGGCGTGGGAAGGCTATGTGGCGCACCCGTTCGTGGTGGCGCTGGGCGAAGGCACGCTGCCGGAGGCGGCGTTCCGGCATTACCTGATCCAGGACTACCTGTTCCTGATCCATTTCGCGCGGGCCTATGCGCTGGCGGGGTACAAGAGTTCGGACTTGGCGGACCTTCGGGCGGCGGCGGCTTCGGTTTCCAACATCGTGGACGTGGAGATGCCGCTGCATGTGGGCTACTGCGCCGGCTGGGGGCTGACCGAGGCGCAGATGGCGGCGGAGCCGGAAGACCTGGAGACGATGGCCTATACGCGCTTCGTGCTGGAGCGTGGGTTGGCCGGGGATCGGCTGGATCTGGATACGGCGCTGATTCCGTGCGTGGTGGGCTATGCCGAGGTGGCGCAGCGGCTGCTGGCTGATCCCCGGACGAAGCTGGAAGGCAACCCCTATCGGGCGTGGATCGAGGCCTATTCGGCGCCGGAGTATCGCGCGGTGGCGGCCACGGCGATTGCCAATCTGGACCGGCAGGCGGCTTCGCGCGGTGGGGAGGCACGGTATGCCAGCCTGCTGTCCACCTTCACCGCGGCGACGCGGCTGGAGGAGGCGTTCTGGGGCATGGGGTGGCGGAAGCGGTAAGGCGCGGTTGCTGTCTGCCTGACCCCTCACCCAACCCTCTCCCCCAAGGGGAGAGGGCTTTCTTGTTTGAATGGTCCGCCGGTTCGAGGGTGTAGCGGACTTGCGGTCGCGCGGCGGCGGCGCCCATCGTGGCGCATGACACTTCAGTCCCTTGGCCGCCCGCCGCTCACCCCGCTATTCGCGCTGCTGCTGATTCGCGGCATTGCCTCGTTCCAATTGCAGGCGGCGGCGGTGGCAGCGCCTTCGCTGATCGGCGATCTGAAGCTGACCTATGCCCAGGTGGGGCTGGCGATGGGGGCGTTCCTGTTGCCGGGGATCTTCCTGACGGTGCCGGCCGGGTTGATGGCGCGGCGGTTCGGGGACCGGCCGATGCTGCGCGGGGCGTTCGTGCTGCTGGCGGCGGGGATTGCGCTTTCGTCGCTGGCCACTGGGTTTCCGATGCTGCTGGCCGGGCGGTTGCTGGCTGGGGTGGGCGGGGTGACCATCCTGATGCTGGTGATCAAGATGACGGCGGACCGGTATGCGGGGCCGCTGCTCTCGACCGCGACATCGGTGGTGATCGTCTCCTGGCCGTTGGGGACGGGGTTGGCGCTGGTGCTGCTGGGGCCGGTGGAGACCGCGTATGGCTGGCGGGTGGTGATGGGGCTTTCGGCGCTGCCGGTGCTGGCGGGGTTCGCCTTGACCTGGCTGGTGGGGCAGGCGCGGGTCGTGGCGGTTTCGGGGGATGCGCCGCCGGCGAAGGTGGGGATCGGGTTCGTGGCCGGGGCGGCTCTCTCGTGGGGCACGTATAACGGGTCGATCGTGGTGATGGCGACGTTCCTGCCGGCGCTGTTCATTTCCATCGGGCTGGCGGCGGAGGCGGCGGCGGCGCGGTCCTCCATCGTGTTGTGGAGTTTCGCGGTGGTGGTGCCGTTCTGCGGGTTCCTGGCCGATCGGGTGATTGGGCGGACGGGGGCCGTGGTGCTGGGGATGGCGCTGACGGCGGCGTCGTTCCTGCTGGTGATGCCGACCGGGGGGGCGGCGTGGGTGCTGATTCTGCTGGGGATCGGGCTGGCGCTGCCGCCGGGGGCGCTGACGGCGCAGGTGGGGGATGCGACGCCGCCGGCGGCACGGGCACTGGTGTTCGGGTGGTATGCGGCGGGGTCGTATTGCGGGATGACCTCGGCCCCGTGGATCGCGGGGCGGTTGCGGGATGTGAGCGGGGATGCGAATGCGCCGATGCTGTGGGGGGCGGGGCTGATGCTCATCCTGGTGCCGCTGTATGGGTGGTTCCGGTGGGAGGCTCGGCGGAAAAGTGTTTCGTGACAGTGGGTTGCATCTAGTTTTGATATCGTAATAAAATGGGCGTGGGTTGGCGCGGGCGGGAAGGCGGGTTTTGAAAAACGGGGGGATGCGGGGGCGCTGATTTTCGCGGGATGGGGGGTGAAGATGCGCGGGAGTCGCGCCGGTGCGGCCTGGACGGAGTACGGCTGGGCGCTGGACCTGGTGCGGGCGCGCGGAGAGGGGGCGTGGGGGCGCCTGGCGGTGGTGGGACGGGGGGTGGCCTTGGGCTGGAGCGCGGGGAGGCGGCCCTGTTCCCAGTCGAGCACCATGGCGTGCAGCGTGAGCACGATGCGGGCGAGGGCGAGGAGGATGAGGGCCTGGAGGATGGCTTCGGGGCCCCGGGTTTTCGCGATCCCGGCGAGCGCGCGCAATTCTCCCGCCAGGGCGGCGAAGGCCTGGCTGAGGGCGGTGGGCGCCTCGGGAGGTTGCGGGATGTGTTTCATGGAAGTTTTTATATCTAACTTACGTTAGGATGGGAAGGGGATTTTTTACGTACGTACTCGGGGTGGATCGGGCGGGAAGGACGCAAGAAAGGCAAGATTTGCCACAGAGGCACAGAGACACGGAGGCGCAAGGCAAGGGAGAAGTGAGGTAGCGGACCACGCTTCGCGTTTCCGCCCGCCGGGTGTGGAAGTTTTTGTGGGGTGATGGGGGCGACAAATAAAGTTTTTTTGCTTCTTTTTGTTCACAAAAAGAAGAGTCTTACTTGCTTTCGGCTGCCTTTGCCTCGGCCAGGGCAAAGCCGACGAGGAGGAAGGTGAGGCCGCCGAATTCGATGGAGAAGGCGTTCATGCTGCTGGAGAGCGGCCAGAACGCCGCGACGTAGGTGGCGAAGAGGGCGACGCGCAGGGGCGCGGGGTGGCGCCAGAGGCCACGGGCCAGGGCCAGCCCCCAGGCCAGGACCATGGCGGTGTAGAGGGCGAGGCCCGGCAGGCCGGCATCGGTGACGGCCTGGAGGTACATGTTGTGCGGGTGCAGGTTGCAGCCGAGCGCGCCGCCGCCGGTATCGGCGGGGTTGGTGGCGTAGTTCCAGCCGCGCCAGTAGCGTTTCTGCATGCAGCCGCTGCGGAAGCCTTCGAAGCCCCGCCCTGTGAGCGGATGGTCTTGCGCGATGGCGACGGCGCGGGAGGCGATCTGGCCGTAGTTGCTTTCGGGCCAATTGGCCATCTGCGTGGTGAACTTGGTGACGAGGCGGAAGAAGGTGGGGGGGGCGACCACGGCGGAGGCGGCCAGGAGGGTGGCGCCGAGGGCCAGGGCGGCGAGGACGGGCAGGCGCAGCCGGGGCAGGAACAGGGCGGCGACGCCAAGGGCGAGCACGGTGAGCAGCACCGGCATGCGCTGGCCGATCAGCACCACGACGGCGACGGCGGCCCCGGCGAGGAGGGCGGCCAGGGCCGGGCGCCACCAGTCCTGTCCGGCCTGGAGCACGCGGAAGATGGGCGGGATGATGGCGACCGGGAGCAGGCGGGCCAAAGGCGGGCCGGCGCGGGGCTTCTGGAACGGGCCGGTGAGCTCGCCATCGCCCCAGCGCGGGTAGCCGCCGAGGTTGCGGCCGGTGGCGGCCTGGAGCAGGGCGGAGAGGCCGATCCAGGCGGCGCAGGCGGCGAGCACGGCCCAGAGCCAGCGGCGGATGGCGGGATCCGCCAGCACCACGTGTTCCAGGGCGGCGATGAAGAGGATGTAGCGGCCGGTGACCAGCGCCTGCACCAGGGAGCGGCCACCGCCTTCGCCGATGCCCCCCTCTCGGATGAACGGCAGGGAGCAGAAGATGGCCCAGCCCCACCAGACGAGCGCGATGCGCACCCATGGGCGGCGCAGCCAGGACCAATCCTTCAGCAGGCCGGAGCGGGCGAGGAAGAGGAGGAGGATGATCGCGATCAGCGCCTCTGCCACCGCGAAGGCGTGCAGCATGGCGGGCGGGATGCCGAGCACGCACCAGGCGGCGGCGCGATCGAGCCGGGCGGCGAGGGGGGCGGGATCGCGGGGGAGGGGAGTGGCGGTCATCGTGCGGGGGCGACGGCCCGGTTGTCGAGCATGACGGGGCCGAAGAGGAAGACGGCACAGGCCAGGGCGGGCAGGGCGGCGCGCAGCCAGAGCAGGGGGATCAGCTCAGGCATGCGCACGGCCAGGCTATCGAGTGCGAGGCCGGTGGCGACCAGGGCAACCACGGCGCAGATGCCCAGGAAGGGGCGCAGCAGGCCGCCATGGCGGCGGAAGGCGCCGCCGAGCACGGCGACCAGGGCGACCATGGTGAAGCTGAGCGTGGTGAGCGGGGCGGCGAGGCGGCGATGCGCCTCCACGCGCCATTTCGGGATGTCGCGCGCCATGACCACCCCTTCCGGCGGGTTGAGCAGGCCGGCGATGGACATTTCCGCGGGGTCGCGCAGGCGGGCGCCGGTGGCCCTGGAGGGGGCTGCGAGATCGACCCAGTTTTCCTTGAAGGACAGCACGTTGAGCTGGCCGGTGCGCTGGTCGATCACCTGGCGGGTGCCGTTTTCCAGCAGAACGCGCGGGCCGTTGGCGCCATCCATGAGGCGGCCGGTTTCGGCCAGGATGGTGGCGCGCTGCGCCTTGTCGCGTGCGTCGTCCACCATGATGCCGCGCAATGTGCCGTCGGTCTGCTTGGCGCGGACATAGACCACGAGATCGTCCGACACGGTGGTGAAGACGCCTTCCTGGAGGAGGAAGGCGGCGATGTGGTTGCGGATTTCCCACTGGTATTCGCGGAAGGCGGTGGCGCTGGCGGGGACGAGCCAGAGGTTGAGGGCATAGTGGCCGGCCATGGCGACGACGGCGACGGCGAGCGCCGGGCGGGCCATGGCGAGCGGGGAGAGGCCGGCGGCGCGCATGACGGTGAGCTCCCGGTCCATCGACAGGCGCTGGTAGAGGAACTGGACCACGACGAATGTGGTGATGGGCAGGATGATGGAGATGAAGCCGGGGATGAGCAGGCCGGTGAGCTTGAGGAAGACCACGAAGGACAGGCCGCGATTGACCACCAGCTCCACGAAGCGGAGCGACTGGGTGAGCCAGATGAGGGCGACGAGGCCGAGGGTGACGATGAGCAGCGCGCCCAGGAGCTGGCGGAAGACGTAGCGGTCGAGCCGGGTGATGCTGAGGGCGCCCATCAACGCTTCCATGGTCCGAGGCGGATGGCATCCGCATAGCATGCCTGGAGGCGGGTGGTGACCACCTGCCGGGTGAAGTTGGCCTGGTAGGCGGCGTGGCCGGCTTCGGCGAGGCGGGTGCGCAGGGCGGGATCGGCGGCGAGGCGGCGCAGGCAGTCGGCCAGGGCGGCCGGGTTGTCGATGGGGCAGGTGAGGCCGGTTTCGTTGTCGGCCACGTATTGGCGGGCGCCGTCGGCCAGGGTGGCGACGAGGGGGCGGTGCATGGCCCAGGCCTCGATGATGACGGTGCCGAAGGGTTCGTAGCGGCTGGGCAGGACGACGATGTCGGCGGCCTCGATGAGGGCGCGGCGGTCGTTGCGCCAGCCGAGGAAGCGGGTGCGGTCGGCCACGCCGAGGGTGCGGGCGAGGGCTTCGTATTCGGCGCGGGCGGGGCCTTCGCCGGCGAGCCAGAGGGTGAGGGTGGGAAGCTCCGCCAGGGCGTGGAGCATGGTGTCGATGCCCTTCACGCGGTGCATGCGGGCGAGGACCAGGAGGGCGAGGCTGCCGGGTGGGGTGGCGAGGCTTTCGCGGGTGACCGGCGGCGCTTCAGGCATATCGCCGAAGGTGTTGACCATGAAGCATCGTTCGGGCGGGAGGCCCTGCTTCACGAGGTAGGCGTGGATATCCGGGGTGACGCCGACGAAGCTGTCTGACCGGCGGAAGTATTTGAGATCATAGTAGTCGCCGAACCAGCCGAGGACGGGGCAGGGCATGGCGCGGGGGATGAAGCTGTTGGCGCGGCTCATCCAGGCGTGGACGATGTCGGCCTGGAAATCGCGGGCCAGGGCGCGGATCCGGCCCGGACCACCAAGCAGGGGGCCGAGGAGGCGGCCGGGGACGGAGAAGTTGAGCGCGGTGGTGGGGATGCCTGACGCGGCGTAGCGGGCCATGGCGGCGGGCCAGGGGCGGGTGACGACATGCTGGGCGACGCCCCGGGCGTGGAGGGAGGTTATCGCGTCTTGCGCGAAGGTTTCGGCGCCGCCGATTTCGGCCCCGGCGATGACGTGCAGCACGCGCATGCGGTGGTGGGTGCCATAGGCGGGCCGGTGTGTCGAGGTCAGGCGTCTTCGAATTCGAAGGGCTGCTCGCCCTTGCGGGTGACGGTGAGGGAGCCGTCGGACTCCAGGATCACGTCGTCCACCGTGTGGAAATCGTGCACGCCATGCTTGCGGAGCAGGACCTTGAGGTCGGCGTTGGAGAGACGCTCGCGGTCCATGTTGCGGCGCAGGACGCGGCCGTTGTGCACGAGGCGGGTGGGGGTGCCTTCGAGCAGGCGGGAGATGAGGCGGAAGCGGTGGCAGAGGGTGCCGACGAGCATGGCCAGGGCGATGAGGATGGTGGCGAGGAAGAGGCCGCCGGTGAGGGAGTTGTCGCCGCCGTTCATGGCGTTCTGGACGGCGTTGCTGATGAGCAGGACGACGACGAACTCGGTGGCGGTGAGCTGGCCCATCTGGCGCTTGCCGGAGAGGCGCAGCAGCAGGACGATGCCGAGGAAGACGGCAATGGCGCGGATGGCGAGGTTGAGGAGTGGGATATCGGGGAGGAGAAGATGGTCCCACATGTGCGCGGCTCCCGAGAGAAGCGACTTCTTTTTTCTGAAGAAAAAAGAAGCAAAAAAGACTTCATTCGTTTGCGCCCGCGCTAGGGCGAGCGGCAAACGAACAAAAGTTTTTTGGTTCTTTTTTTCAAAAAAGAACCGCTTGCTTGCTCAGTGCAGCCGCGGCGCCCGCAGGAAGCTGGTGCGATCCGCGCTGGTGATCCGCACCGTGACGGGTGAGCCGTCGCGCTTGAGTTTCAGGGTGATCGGGGTGCCGGCGGGGCCGGTGGCCCAGAGCTTGCGCCAGAGGGTGCCGAGGTCGGAGATGTCTTCCTCGCCGAGGGCGAGGATGCGGTCGCCTTGCTGGACGCCGGCTTTGGCAGCGGGGCCCTTTTCCGAGACGCCGCCGACGATGATGCCGCCTTCGCCTTCCATGGCGTAGAGGCCGAGCCAGGGGCGGGGGGGCTTTGCGACGCGGCCGGTGGTGAGCAGGTCGTCCAGCACGGGGCGGAGATAGGCCACGGGGACGATCATGTTCATGTCGGTTCGGCGCTTGCCGTCGCCCTGCTGCAGGATCAGGGAGCCGGTGCCGAGCAGCTTGCCGTCCTTGCCGATGAGGGCGCTGCCGGACCAGAAGGGGTGGGCGGGGGCGGTGAAGATCGCGTTGTCCAGCAGGTATTCCCAGTAGCCGGCGAATTCCTGGCGGCCGACCACCTTGGCCTCGATGGCGTGCTGGCGGCCGCCGGCGGCGGCCATGACGGCTTCGGTGCCGACCTTGAGCGAATCGGAATCGCCGAATTCGATGGCGGGCAGGTTCAGGCGGCCGAGGGCCTGGACCAGGCCGAAGCCGCTGATCTGGTCGAAGGCCAGGGCGTGGCCGGGCACGGCGCGGCCATCATGGGTGATGAGCCAGACGGTCTCGGCTTCGGTGATGAGGTAGCCGATGGTGAGGACCAGGCCATCCTCGCGGATGACGACGCCGTTGCCGACGCGGTCTGTGCCCAGGGTGCCGGCCGTGAAGGCATCGGCGGGGACGTTGGCGCGCAGGCCCACGACCGAGCGGAGGGTGCGCTCCAGGTCGAAGCCGTAGTCATCCGGGTCCGGCTGGAGGTTGGCCGGGATTTCCCAGTCGGGGGCGGTTGCGGAGGAGTCGTCGTCGTTTGACATCGTGCCATCATATTGGTTGCCGCGACGGGATGGGCAACTGAGGTGGTGCGTTTCCCGGGCGGTATTTCGGTAGCGAGACTGTGATCAGTAGGGTGCGGAGTGCCAGCCGTCATGGTTGGGCTCGTCCAGCGGGTAAAGTGGGCGGGTGACGTGGCGGAATTGCAGCCGCCGCATGTTGCCGACGGTGGCGCCGGGGGTGTCGGCGGCGAGGATGCGGTCGGCGTGCGGGCCGTAGGCGACGCGGAAATGGCTGCTGGATTTCACGAACACCAGGGCGGCCTGGCGCAGGACGAGGCCGACGGAGGTGTACATGCCGGTATCCCATTCATAGCCCGGCAGGGAGCGCAGCGCGAGGCGGATGCTGCCGATGGCGAGCACGGCGGTGGGGCCGAAGCAGACCTCGCTGCCTTCCGCGCCCGCATCGTGCTGGGTGAAGATGCCGTCGGTGATGGCGCGGACGCGGCCGGTGACGGTGAGGGGCTCGCCATCGCCGGTATAGCGGTGGCCGATGGTGACGGTGACATCCTGGCCGATGCCGGCGGCGATGGCCTGCGCGGCACCCTCGGCATCGACCAGCGTGACGTAGGACAGGCGGGGGGCGGTGGCGGCGCCGCCATCGAGCAGGGCGCGCAGCACGGCGGTGTTGTCGCCGGCCGCACCGCCGGAGGGGCCGTCTCCGGTGTCGCCCACGATGGTGGTGCCGGGGGAGGTGAGGCCGATGCGGACGGCGTCTTCCAGCGGGGTGAGGTCGGGGATGAAGCGCTCGCGGCGATCCCAGGCCATGGAGACGAGGTGGTTGGCGGCGTTCTGGGCGGCAAGCTGGTTGGTGTCGGCGCAGACGAGGGCAGCGAAGCCGAGGTCGGGCACGTCGATCCAGGGTTGGACGCAGAAGAGGGAGGCGTGGAGGACCTGGCCGGAGGCTTCCAGGGCGCGGGCTTCGGCGACGATTTCGCAGAGGGGGGGCTCGGCGGTGCGGGCGTTCACGGGGGAGACGATCATGTGGCGCTTGGCGAGCGCCATGACGGGGTGGCGGCGGCCGGCCAGCGTTTCGAGCAGGAGGCGGGCAGTGCGCTCGCCGGTCTCGTAGATGTCGATATGGGGGTATTCCTGGTAGCCGACCAGGAAGGTGCGGGGCTGGAGCATGCGCGGGGTGATGTGGCCGTGCAGGTCGAGGCTGACGCCGATCCAGGTTTCCGGCGGGAGGGCTTGGCGGACTTTCTCGATGATCTCGCCTTCGGCGTCGGGCTCATCCTCGATCACCATGGAGCCGTGCAGGGCGAGGAGGACGGCGTCGACGGGACCGGCGCTTTTGAGGCGGTCGAGGAGTTCGTTCAGCAGCGTGTCGAAGCAGGTGCGGGTGAGGGGGCCGTTGGAGCCGGCGTGGCCGGCGAGCAGCGGGACGGGGGTGGCGCCGGCTTCGTGGAGGACATCGAGGAAGGCGGGGACCTCGACGCGGGCGGTGCCGTAGGCGGTGAGGAGCTCGTCGCCCTTGTAGAGATAGACGGAGCGGAAGGTTTCCAGCGTGGTCTTGAAGGGGACGAAGGTGTTCGTCTCCTGCATAATCGACCCTAAGGCGACGCGCATGGCTTATGGGCTCCTTTCGGGCGGTGGGGTGGCGGCGAGAAAGCAAGGCAGCAAGAAAGAAAGTGGCCACAGAGACACGGAGGAGCAAGGCAAGGGAGGCGGGCGGGGGCGTCGGCAGTGTGGCTAGAGGGTCAGGCGCTTGATGCCATTCTTCAGGACGGCGTGGTTGAAGTTCAGCAGGAGGCCTATGCGCAGGCCGCTCAGTCGTAGGTAGGTTAGAAGCTGGGCCTCGTGGACCAGGGTGGTGCGGTCGATGGCCTTGATCTCGAGAATGAGGCGGCGTTCGACGAGGATGTCGAGACGATAGGCCCCGGCAACGGTGATGTCCTTGTACGCGAGCGGCAGAGCGACTTGTCGCTCATGGCTGATGCCGCTGAGCGACATCTCGTGGCACAGGCAATCCTCGTAGGCAGCTTCCAACAGACCTGGGCCGAGGTGGCGGTGCACCTCGATCGCGCAGCCGATGACGCGCCGTGAAAGGTCGTTGTCCTCGTCGGTCACCGTCTCCCTTGCCTTGCTCCTCTGTGTCTCCGTGTCTCTGTGGCCACTTTCTTTCTTCCGGTCCGCCGCGGCTACGCCGTGATGTCTTTCAGGGCGCGGCCGACGGCTTCGATGGTTTGGTCGACGATGGCCTCATTGTGCTCGGTGCTGAGGAACCAGGCGCCGCGTTCGAGGGCGCGAACGCCGTGCTTTACCAGGGCGGTGGTGAACTCGACGTAGCGCTTGCGGTCGAAGCCCTGGAGGTCGGCCCAGTTCTTCGCCGGTTCCGTCATGCCGATGGCGACGTGGAAGGCGGTGGGGAAGCCGGTGACGACGGCGGGAACGCCGGATGTCTCGAACTGGGCGCGGATGCCGTCCATCAGGGCGGTGCCGTTGCGGTTCAGAGCCTCCCAGGTCTCCGGCTTGCGCAGGCGGTTCAGGGTGGCGACGGTGGCGGCCATGGTGATGGCCTGGCCGTTATAGGTACCGCCGTGCATCACGCCCTTGGCCAGCTCGTCGAGCAGGCTCGCCTTGCCGGCGATGGCGGCGACCGGGAAGCCATTGGCGATGGCCTTGGCGAAGGTGGCGAGATCGGGCGTGACGCCGAACTTGGCCTGCGCGCCGCCCGGGCCGACGCGGAAGCCGGTGATCACCTCGTCGAACACCAGCACGGTGCCGTATTTGGTGCAGGCCTCGCGGGCGGCTTCGAGGTAGCCGGCCTTGGGGAAGATGCTGCCCTGGTTGCACATGGCGGCTTCCATGATGACCATGGCGACGTCCCCTTGGGCGAGGCGGGCTTCCAGCGCGGCCGCGTCGTTCCAGGGCAGGACGGCGATGTCCACCGCGGCATCCAGGATCTGGCCGCGGCTGCCGGCGACCGGGCCGGTGGCGCCGGGGGGCGGGGTGGTGGACCAGAGCACGTTGTCGAACCAGCCGTGGTAGTGGCCCTCGAACTTCACCACCACGCGGCGGCCGGTGGCGGCGCGGGCGATGCGCAGCGCGGCCTGCACGGCTTCGGAGCCGCTGGAGCAGAAGCGCATCCGCTCGGCGCAGGGCACCATCTCGCACACTAAACGGGCGGCTTCGGCTTCGAGGCCGGACTGGCCGCCATAGAGGATGCCGCGGTCGAGCTGGGCCTTCACGGCGGCGATCACGTCCGCCGGGTTGTGCCCCAGGATCATGGGGCCCATGGAGAGGTAGTAGTCGATCAGGCGGTTGCCGTCGGCGTCGATCAGGCAGGCGCCTTCGCCGCGTTCCAGCACCAGCGGGGTGGGGGAGATGCCGAGGCGGAAGTTCGAGGAGACGCCGCCGGCGAGGTATTTGGAGGCCTCGGCGATGCGGCGGCGGGATTCGTCGAAGGTCAGCTCATGATCGGGCAGGGCATTGCGGCGATCGGTGGTGGCGGACATTCCTGCGTTCTCCCGGGCTGGTCGGGGGGAGGCTAGGCCGGGGGGCTGTGCTGTCAAGGCATGCGGGGGGTTGAAAGACGTGCGGGCGTGGCCACTCTACGGCATAATGAGACCGAAGTGGAACGATATATCCATTCGGGAATAGCGCCACAAAGGGGGCCGGGATGATCAAGCTGAACGTGAACGGGCGTGTGCACGATGTGGACGCGCCGGCGGATACGCCCCTGCTGTGGGTGTTGCGGGAATGGCTGGGCATGACCGGCAGCAAGTATGGCTGCGGCGCCGGCGTGTGCGGCGCGTGCAGCGTGCATATCGACGGGGATGTGCTGCGGTCCTGCTCCGTGGCGCTGGGCGATGTGGGCGCGGGCAAGGTGGTGACGATCGAGGGGCTGTCGCCGGATGGGCTGTCCCACCCGGTGCAGAAGGCGTGGCTGGCGCATGAGGTGCCGCAGTGCGGCTACTGCCAGTCTGGCCAGATCATGGCCGCCGCCGCGCTGCTGAAGGCGGTGCCGAAGCCGACCGATGACGACATCACGGCGGCGATGCAGAACATCTGCCGCTGCGGCACCTACCAGCGGATCAAGGCGGCGATCCACGACGCCGCCAAGGGCGGCGCGGCATAGGGGGCACGGACATGAACCAGATCAATGGGTTGGGTCGCCGGGGCTTCCTGGGCACGGTGGCGGCGGTGGCGGGCGGCATGTCGCTCGGCTGGAACGTTCCTGCCGCCCAGGCGCAGGCGCAGGTTGCGAATTCCGCGGCCACGGCGGCAGGCGGCGTGGAAGTGGGCATCTGGGCGGTGGTGATGCCGGATGACCGCGTGATCGTGCGCATCGCGCGCTCCGAGATGGGGCAGGGCACGCTGACCGGGCTGGCGCAGCTGGTCGCCGACGAGATGGATGCGGACTGGAGCAAGGTTCAGGCCGAATACATCGCGCCCGAGGTGAACCAGGCGAACAAGCGCGCCTGGGGCGACATGTCCACCGGCGGCAGCCGTGGCATTCGCGCTTCGGTGGAGTATGTGCGCAAGGGCGGCGCGGCGGCGAAGGCCATGCTGATCCAGGCGGCGGCGGCGCAGTGGGGCGTTCCCGTGGGCGAATGCGCCGCCAGTGAGAGCGTGATCACGCACAAGCCGTCCGGGCGCACGCTGCGCTATGGCCAGGTGGCGGCGGCGGCGGCCAAGCTGCCGGTGCCGGACAACGTGGCGGTGAAGCAGCCCAGCGAGTGGAAGATCGTCGGCAAGGGCGTGAAGCGGCTGGATACGGTCGAGAAGCTCTCCGGCAAGCTGATCTACGCGGTGGATCTGCAACTGCCGGAGATGCTGAACGCCTCCATCGCGCAATGCCCGGTATTCGGCGGCAAGATCGGCAGCTTCGATGCGGCGAAGGTGATGGGCATGCCCGGCGTGCGGCACGTGCTGCGGGTGGGCGACGACACCATCGCGGTGGTGGCGGACAAGTGGTGGCAGGCGCAGACGGCGCTGAAGGCGCTGCCGATCGTGTGGGACGAGGGTCCCAACGCGAATGTCAACTCGGCCAGCATCGCCAAGCACCTGGAGAGCGGGCTTGATGCCAAGGAAGCGTTTGTCGGCCTGAAGCAGGGCGACGCGGAGGCCGGGCTGAAGGGGGCTGCGAAGGTGGTGGAGGCGGTGTACGGCACGCCGTTCCTGAACCATGCCACGCTGGAGCCGATGACCTGCACGGCGAAGTGGGACGGGACCACCATCGAGGTGTGGGTGTCCTCGCAGAACGGCGATGCCTCCCTGGCCGCGGCGGCGGAGGCGGCGGGCGTTCAGCTGGCCAATGTGAAGGTGAACAAGCATCACCTGGGTGGCGGCTTCGGCCGGCGCGGGCAGCAGGATTACGTGCGCCAGGCGGTGCTGATCGCCAAGCAGGTGCCCGGCCGGCCGGTGAAGATGATCTGGTCGCGCGAGGAGGACATGCAGCACGGCTTCTATCGCCCGATCACGATGGCGAAGATGAAGGCCGGGCTGGATGCGCAGGGCAATTTGGTGGCGCTGCATGCCCGGCTTTCGGGCCAGTCGATCCTGGCCCACCTGTTCCCCGCGCGTCTGGCGGGCGGGGCGGACCCGGTGCAGTTCCAGGGCTGGAACAAGGAGGAGTTCGGGTATCAGGCGATCCCGAACATCCTGATCGACCATGCGATGCGCAACACGCATGTGCCGGTGGGGTTCTGGCGCGGGGTGAACCACAACCAGAACGCCGTGTACCTGGAATGCTTCCTGGACGAGGTGGCGCTGGCGGCGGGCAAGGACCCGCTGGATTTCCGGCTGGGGCTGATGGGCCAGATGCCGAAGCTGCGTGCCGTGCTGCAGGCGGCCGCGGACAAGGCGGAGTATCGCAAGAAGCTGCCGGCCGGTGTGTTCCGTGGCATCTGCGCCAATTACGGCTTCGGCAGCTACACCGCCGCCGTGGCCGAGGTGAGCGTGAGCAAGCAGGGCGAGGTGAAGGTGCACCGCATCGTGGCCGCGACCGATTGCGGCTATGCGGTCAATCCGGACCAGATCGCCGCCCAGGTGGAAGGCAGCTTCGTCTATGGCCTGTCCGCCCTGTTCACCAGCGAGAACACGGTGGAGAAGGGCCGGATCGTGGAAGGCAACTTCGACACCTATGAGGTGATGAAGCTGGACCAGATGCCGAAGGTGGAAACCGTGGTGGTGCCCTCCGGCGGGTTCTGGGGCGGCGTGGGCGAGCCGACCATCGCGGTGGCCGCGCCGGCGGTGCTCAACGCCATTCATGCGGCGACGGGCAAGCGTATCCGCACCCTGCCCTTGAAGCATCACGACCTCTCGCACGCTTGAGGCTGGCGGTGATCGCGGCGGTGGTGGCCTTTCCGGCTGCCGCCGTCGCATTCGAGGTGGTGGGCGATGCCATTCCGGCGCCGCTCACCGATCTGCCCGGTGATCCCGTGCGCGGGCGGGCGGTGGTGGCGGGGCGGCAGGTGGGCACCTGCGTGCTGTGCCATGCCGGGCCGTTCCCGGAAGAGCGGCTGCCGGCCAGCATCGCGCCCGATCTGCGCGGGGTGGCCGACCGGCTTTCGGCCGGGCAGATCCGGCTGCGGCTGGTCGATCCCCGGGTGGTGAACCCCGATACGGTGATGCCGGCCTATTTCAGCCAGGAGGGCCTGGTGCGGGTGGGGCGGGCCTGGCAGGGCCGGACGGCGCTGACGGCGCAGCAGATCGAGGATGCGGTGGCGTTCCTGATGACGCTGAAGGAGGAATGATGCGGCGGCGCAGCTTCGTGGTGATGGCCGGCGCGGCAGCGATGCTGCCGCTGGGGGCGCGCGCCAAGCCGGAGGAGGTGGAGGCGCTGGTGCGCGCCATCACGGGCGGCGCGCCGGCGCGGCCCGGGCGGGTGAAGCTCGACGTGCCGGAGCTGGTGGAGAACGGCAATACCGTGGGGCTCTCGGTCTCGCTCGGCGAGGATGTGCCGGAGGACGCGGTGCTGACGGATATCCATGTGTTCGCCGACGGCAATCCGCGGCCCGGCGTGGCGCATTTCCGCTTTGGGCGGCTGGCGGGCGTGCCGAAGGTGGGGACGCGGGTGCGGCTGGCGACAAGCCAGACGGTGACGGCGGTGGCAGTGTTCGCGGATGGGTCGTGCTGGACGGACCAGGTGGGCGTGCTGGTGACGTGGTCGGCTTGCTTGGATTAAGAAAGAATCTTCTTTTTCTGAAGAAAAAGAAGCAAAAAGACTTTTATGAGTTTGCGACGTGACCAGCCTGGGCCCAAATAAATGAAAGTTTTTTGGTTCTTTTTTTCAAAAAAGAACATGCTTGCTTGAAGGAGATGACCCTATGGCCGTGAAGCCGTTGCTGAGCGTGCCGCGCGAGGTAAAGGCGGGGGTGCCGTTCGATGTGCGCATCCTGATCCAGCACCCCATGGAAACCGGGTTCCGGCGCGATGCCGTGGGCGGGGTGATCGCGCGCGACATCATCCATACCTTCGAGTGCTCGGTGGATGGGGAGGAGGTGTTCGCCGCACGGCTGGAGCCGGCGATTGCGGCCAATCCCTATCTGGCGTTCTCGGTGCGGTTGGCGCGCAGCGGGACGATGACGCTGCGCTGGGTGGATGACCACGGGGCGGAGGCGGAGGAGCGTGTTGAGATCCGCGTGGTGTAGGGCGCTGGTGCTGCTGCTGGCGGCGTTGCCGGCGGCGGCGCAAGAGAGGCGCTCGGGCTACGACGATGCCGGGCCGCAGGTGCGGGCCATGCAGGATGACGACATGGCCAACCCTGCCTTCCTGTGGGTGCAGCAGGGCGAGGCGCTGTGGGCACGGCGCGTCGGCGAGGCGGGCAAGAGTTGCGCGGATTGCCATGGCGCGGTTTCGGAGATGCGCGGGGTGGCGGCGCGCTATCCGGAATTCGATGCGGCGCGCGGGCGGGTGGTGACACTGGAGCAGCGGGTGAATCTGTGCCGCACGGATTTCCAGGGCGCGCCGGCCCTGGCGCCGGAGAGCGACGGTCTGCTGGGGATCATGGCGCTGGTGGGGCTGCAATCGCGCGGGATGCCGGTGGCGGTGGAGGTCTCCGGCGCGGCGGCGGGGGCGGTGGCGCGCGGGGAGGCGTTCTTCCGGTTGCGGCAGGGGCAGCTGAACCTTTCCTGCGCGCAGTGCCACGACCAGCTGGCGGGGCAATCTTTGGCGGGCAGCCGGATTCCGCAGGGGCATCCGAACGGGTATCCGATCTACCGGCTGGAGTGGCAGGGGATGGGTTCGCTGCACCGCCGGCTGCGCGCCTGCCTGGTGGGGGTGCGGGCGGAGCCGCTGGGGCGGGATGATGCGCTGCTGGGGGATCTGGAGCTGTACCTGGCGGCGAGGGCTGCGGGGCTGAAGGTGGAGACGCCGGGGGTGCGCCCCTGACTTCCCAGGCGGGGGGCTTTCGGTATCATCGCGGCATGACCCACCCCGATGCGCTGCTGGATGTCTCCAAGCTTGCCTACTCCTACAACGGCCTCGCGGCCGTGCGGGATGTTTCGTTCCATGTGGGCAGCGGCGAGGTGGTGGCGCTGCTGGGGGGGAACGGGGCGGGGAAATCCACCACGGTGAAGGTGGTGGCCGGTGCGCTGAAGGCGAAGGCGGGCACCATCCGGTTCGATGGCGAGGCGATCGAGGGCCAGCCGAGCCACGTGGTGGTGAAGCGCGGCATCACGCTGGTGCCGGAGGGGCGGCTGGTGTTTCCGCTGATGACGGTGGAGGAGAACCTGCAGATGGGCGGGTTCACCCAGCCCGCGGCCAGCGTGGCGCGCGCCATCGAGCACAGCTTCACGCTGTTTCCCCGGCTGGCGGAACGCAGGGCGCAGCGGGCGGGCTCGCTGAGCGGCGGGGAGCAGCAGATGCTGGCGATCGCGCGCGGGCTGATGAGCGCACCGCGGCTGATGATCCTGGATGAGCCCTCCCTGGGCCTGGCGCCGATCCGGGTGCAGGAGCTGTTCCGCCTGATCGCGGCGATCGCGGAGGAAGGGGTGGCGATCGTGCTGGTGGAGCAGAACGTGCACCAGAGCCTGAAGATCGCCCACCGTGGTTACGTGATTGAAAGGGGTACAACCGTATTGGGCGGTACCGGCGAGGAGTTGCTGGGCAACGACTATGTGCGGCGGGCCTTCCTGGGCCGATAGGAGCGGGTGATGGCAGGTCTCCTGTCGGTCGTGCCTGTCGATGCCTGGCGCAACGAGGGTACCGGCGGCGGGGCCACCCCCTTCACCTTCCGGGTGCTGCGCACCGGCGACATCGCCGGGGCCGCGAGCGTGGACTGGTCGGTTATTGGCATGCCTGGCGCGTTGGGCTTCTGGGCGGCCGATGCGGCGGATTTCGGGGCGACCTTCGGCACGGTGAGCTTCGCGCCGGGGCAGGCGAGCGTGCTGTTCAGCGTGGCGGTGCTGGCCGATGGGCGCAGCGAGTTCGACGAGGGCTTCGCGGTGGTGCTGTCCAACCCCTCCCCAGGGGCGAGCATCGAGCTGCCGGTCGCGGCGGGCGGGATCCGCAACGACGATGCCAACAGCATCGGGTTCTCGGCCGGTGGTGCCGTGCAGTCCGAGGGCAGCGGCGGCACCACGGCGTTCAGCTTCACGCTGGAGCGCCCAGGCCTCAATTATGCCGGCGGGATCGGCGTGGCGTGGCGGGTGGTGCCGGCGGTGGCGCAGGAAGGGCCGCCGGCGACTGCCGCGGATTTCCCGGGCGGGGTGTTCCCGAGCGGGGTGGTGACCTTCGCCGAGGGGCAGAGCAGCCTGACACTGACCGTGCCGGTGCTGGCCGATACGCTGGACGAGGGGACGGAACTGTTCGCGGTGCTGCTCTCCGATCCCTTCGGGGGCGCGGGGATCGACGCGCCATCGGCGCTGGGGGTGATCCTCGACGACGACGACACCGCGTTCCTGTCGATCGCGGCGGCCAACGCGCGCGTGATCGAAGGCAATAGCGGCAGTGCGGTGGCCACCTTCACCGTATCGCGCAGCGGCGATGTCGCGCGGGCGCATACGGTGGCCTGGAGCGTGGCGGGGGCTTCGGCGGTGGATTTCGTGGGCGGGGTGTGGCCGGCGGGCGTGCTGACCTTCGCGCCGGGCGTGGCGCGACAGACGATCGCGGTGCCGATTGCCGGCGACACGGTGCTGGAGCAGAACGAAGAATTCAGCGTGCGGTTGTCCAACCCCTCGGACGGGGCGGAGATCAACGCCGCGGGGACGTATGGCACGATCCTGAACGATGACGGCATTGGCAGCGGCGTGCTGTCGATCGCGGCAACGCAGGCGGACAGGGCGGAGGGGCAGGGCGGCAGCACGGCGTTCACCTTCACGGTAACACGCAGCGGCGATGCCAGCGGGCAGGCAATGGCCAACTGGGCGGTGAGCGGCGCCGACGTGTCGGCCGAGGATTTCGCCGGCTTGGTGTTGCCGGCGGGCGTGGTCTCCTTCGCGCCCGGCGAAACCAGCGTGATACTCAGCATTCCCGTTCTCGGCGACAGTGCGCTGGAGGGGGACGAGGGCTTCACCGTCGCGCTGTCCCAGCCCGTGCCGGGCGTGGCGCTTGTCACCGTGGCCGCCTCGGGCACGATCCGCAACGATGATGCGCTGCTGACACTCGGCGGCGAATACACCTATGTGGTGGAGGGCCAGGCGGGGTCGGCGGCCGCGACCTTCACCATCACCCGCAGCGGCGACCTCGCGCGCGCGCATGGCGTGGCGTGGTCGGTGGCCGGCAATGGCGCACAGGCGGCGTCGGCGGCGGATTTCGTGGGCGGCGTGCTGCCGGCGGGGGTGGTGAGCTTCGCGCCCGGTGAGACGGTGCGCAGCTTCGTCGTGCCGATCGCGGGCGATACGGTGGCGGAGGCCAACGAGGTTTTCTACGTGGAACTGTCGGCACCCACGGAGGGTGCGAAACTCGCGCCCGGCGCAATGCTCGGCCGGATCGTCGATGACGACAGGATGGGCAGCGGCACGCTGTCGATCGTGGCGCAGGAGGCCGACCTGCGGGAAGGCACCGGGCCGCTGGCCTCGCTGTTCCGCTTCACGGTCACACGCGCCGGCGATGCCACCCTGCCGGCGCAGGCGCGCTGGGGGGTGACAGGCGGCGGTGCGCCGGCCGCTGCGAGTGCGACCGCGGCCGATTTTGGCGGCGCGCTGCCGGCCGGGGTGGTCAGCTTCGCCGCGGGGGAGCGGCAGGCGACGATCATCGTGGCAGCGATCGGCGACAGCGAGATCGAGACCGATGACGGCTTCACCGTGACGCTGACGAACCCGTCGCCCGGGGTGGCGCTGGGTACCGCTTCGGCCTGGGGGCGGATCCGCAACGACGATGCGCAGATTTCGGTGGGCGGCACCGGCTTCGATGTGGCGGAGGGTGACCGCGGCACCGTGACCGCCACCTTCTCGCTGGTGAGGACCGGGGATCTCTCCGTGGCGCACGAGGTGGGCTGGAGCGTGGCGGGGGTGGGATATTCGCCGGCCGATGCGGCCGATTTCGCGGGTGGCGTGCTGCCGGCGGGAACAGTGACCTTCGCGCCCGGGCAGGGCACACGCAACGTCGTCGTGGCGGTGGCCGGCGACCGGATGGTGGAGGCACCCTTCGAGTCGTTCCGCCTGGTGCTGGCGGGCGCGACCGGTGGGGCCACCATCGGCACCAACGCGCCGGTCGTCCGGATCCTGAGCGACGATGTGGTGGGCCGCGGCACGCTGTCGATCGCGCCGCTGCAGGCCGGGCGGGCGGAGGGCGGGAGCGGGGCGGCGGCGTTCACCTTCCTGGTCACGCGCACCGGCAGCACCTTCCTTGGCGCGGTGGCGGATTGGGCGGTGGGGCCGGGCAGCCTCGCCGGCACGGTACCGGCGGGGGCGGCGGATTTCGTCGGCGGCGTGCTGCCCTCTGGCGTGGTGTCCTTCGCAGAGGGGCAGGCCAGCCAGACCATCACCGTGCAGGTGGCCGGCGATGCGGCGGTGGAGTTGAACGAGAGCTTCACGGTGGTGCTGTCCAACCCCGCCCAGGCGGTTACGATCGGCACCGCGAGCGCCACCGGGCTGATCTGGGACGACGATAGGCTGGGCAGCGGCTCGCTTTCCATTGCGCGCGACGCAGCGCAGCGTGGGGAAGGGCCGAGCGGCACCACCATGTTCACCTTCACCGTGGCGCGCAGCGGTGATCTGTCGCGCGCGGCCGGGGTGGATTGGGTGGTGGGCGCCGGCAGCGTGGCCGGCACGGTGCCGGCGGCGGCGAGCGATTTCGCGGGCGGCGTGCTGCCGCGCGGCCATGTTCACTTCGTGGCGGGGCAGAGGCTGGCGACCATTGCGGTGCCGGTGGTGGGGGATCTGGCGCAGGAGCTGAACGAGAGCTTCGGCGTATCGCTGGCCAACCCGCAGGCGGGGGTTTCGCTGGGGGTGGCGTCCGCGACCGGCGTGATCATGAACGACGACTTCGTCAGCACCGCGGCGAACCAGTTCCTGGCCGGGAGCGAGGCTGCGGATGTGTTCCTGCTCGGCGGCGGGCTGGACACGGTCTATGGCAAGGGCGGCGTGGATGTGTTCCGCTTCCTGCCCACGGCGCTGGGGCCGGCCGCGCAATCGCTGACCGCGCTGGAGGATGTGAACCGGGCGCAGGGCGAGGTGATCGAGCTCTTGTGGATCGATGCCGTGGCGGGAACGGTGGCGAACGATGCCTTCACCTTCATCGGCACGGCGGCGTTCAGCGGCGTGGCGGGGCAGTTGCGCTGGCAAGCCGAGGGGGCGGTGCAGCGCGTGCAGGGGGACGTGAATGGCGACCGCATCGCCGACCTCACGCTGCTGGTGCGCGCGGCCGGGCCGCTCGATGCCGGGTGGTTCGTGCTGTAGCCGGGGCTTACTCCGGCGTGCCCAGATAGGCGGCGATCACCTTCGGGTCGGTGGAAATCTCATCCGGCGTGCCCTCGGCGATCTTGGCGCCGGCATCCAGCACGATGATGCGGTCAGAGATGCGCATCACCGCGTCCATGTCGTGCTCCACCAGGAACACCGTGGTGCCGCGGTCCCGCACGCGGCGCAGGATATCGCAGATTTCGT
>JAIXTK010000469.1 GCA_027483995.1 Acetobacteraceae bacterium | reverse complement strand
GGCATCTTCGGGCCGGCCATCACCCGGCCTGGCATCTTCAAGTCCGCCCGCGACGAGGCCGCCCTGGCGCGGGTGATCGCCGAGGACCTGCCCAAGGTGATGGATCTGCTGGAGACGATGGCGCCCGAGGAGGGCTTCTATGCCGGCGACCTCACCACCGCCGATCTCGCGGTGGCGGTGCATTTCGCCAATCTGCGTTGGTCCCGCGTGGCCGTTGACCTCGGCCGCTGGCCGCTGGCGGCTGCCTGGATCGCGCGGATCGAGGCGGCTGAGCCGCTCCGCCGCCTCAATGCCCTTGGCGAGCGCGCGCTGACCGTGCGCTATCCCGATCGTGCGGCGCTGTTCGCGGAGTACGGCATCGGCCTGGTGGATGCCGGTGTCAGCGGGCGCGAGGCGCGGCGGGGGCCGATGACGACGCTGTAAGCAAGCGGTTCTTTTTTGAAAAAAAGAACCAAAAAACTTTTCCGACCTGGCGCGGGCACGACTCAGAAAAGTCTTTTTGCTTCTTTTTCTTCAGAAAAAGAAGATTCTTGCTTCCTGGGTCTCCGCCTTTCGATCCGCTGGCAGCCGGCCACAAAGCTGTCATATGCTGCCCGCACCATGGCCCATCCCGCTCCCGCGTCCGACCTTCCCGACCCCAGCGTTGCCGAGCTTCTCGCCGCGCGCCCGCATCTGACCATGCACGCCCAGGACGGGCTGGTGCTGGAAGGCGTGCCGCTGAAACGCATTGCCGACGTGGTCGGCACGCCCGCCTGGGTCTATGGCGCCGGCACCATGCGCGCGCGCCTGGCCCAGCTGCAGGCCGCGCTGGCGGGCACCAACGCGCATCTGCACTACGCGGTGAAGGCGAACGACCACATCGCGGTGCTGAACCTGATGGCCCGTGGCGGTGCCGGGGCGGACGTGACCAGCGAGGGCGAGCTGCGCCGGGCGCGGGCCGGCGGCGTGGCGGCGCAGGACATCGTGTTCTCCGGCGTGGGCAAGACGGCGCGCGAGATCCGGCTGGCGATCGGCGAGGGGATCGGCCAGATCAACGTGGAAAGTGCGGCGGAGCTGGAGGTGATCTCGGCCATTGCCAGTTCCATGGGACGCAGCATGAAGGTGGCGCTGCGCATCAACCCCGATGTGGATGCCGGCACCCACGCCAAGATCACCACCGGCAAGGCCGACAACAAGTTCGGCATCGCCTATGAGGACGCGCAGGCGGTCTATGCCCGTGCGGCGGAGCTTCCGGGGGTGGAGCCGGTGGGGCTGGCGCTGCATATCGGCAGCCAGATCCTGTCCATCGCACCCTATCGGGCGGCCTATGCGCGGACGGCGGATCTTGTGCGCTCCCTGCGCGCTGCCGGGCACACTGTCTCCCGCGTGGATTGCGGCGGGGGGTTGGGCATCGGGTATCGCGACGATCCCGGCGCGCCGGTGGAGGCGTTCGCGGGGGCGGTGCGGGCCACGTTCAACAATCTCGGCGTGCAGATCATGGTGGAGCCCGGGCGCTGGCTGGTCGGGCCCGCCGGGGTGCTGCTGGCCGAGGTGGCGATCGCCAAGGGCACGCCGGCCACGCGCCGCTTCCTGGTGATCGATGCGGCGATGAACGACCTGGTGCGGCCGGCGATGTACGACGCCTATCACGGCATCGTGCCGCTCTCGGCCGCCGATGCCGCCGCACCGACGGAGCTGGTGGATATCGTCGGGCCGATCTGCGAGAGCAGCGACACCTTCGCGCGCGACCGGATGCTGCCGCGCCTTGCGCAAGGTGCGCGCGTGGCCATCCTTGATGCAGGGGCGTACGGCGCGGTGATGAGTTCCACCTACAATACCCGCCCCCTGCTGCCGATCGTGATGGTGGATGGCGACCAGTGGGCGGTGGTGCGCGACCGCCAGCTGCATGAGGAACTCTGGGCCGGGGAACGGATCCCGGGCTTCTTTGGCACGTAATCCGAGGCACACGGCATGATGATCCCCCCGCGGCCGCAGGACAGTCTGGAGACGCTGCTGCGCGGGGTGGCGCAACGCCGCCGGCTGGCGATGCTGGCGCTGTGGTTCGAGCGCGCCTGGCCCGCTGCGATGCCGCTGCTGGGCGTGGCCGGGCTGTTCCTGTGCGCTGCCTTGGTGGATTTGCCGCGCAGCCTGCCCGGCTGGGCGCATGCCCTGCTGCTCGCCGGCTTTGCCGTGGCCGGTGCGGCGGCGTTGCTGCATGCGGTGCGCCGCATGGCGATGCCGGATCCGCAGGCGGCCGACCGGCGGATGGAGAAGGCCTCGGGCCTCGCCCATCGGCCGCTGGCGGTGCTGACCGACCGGCCCGCCCAGCCGGGGACGGATTCGCTTTGGCAGGCCCATGTCACCCGCGCCATGCGCCAGGTGGGGCGGCTGCGCATCGGCACGCCGCGGCCGGGCATGGCACTGCATGACCCGCGCGCGCTGCGGCTTGGGCTTGTGGTGCTGCTGGCCGCGAGTTTCGGCATCGCCGGGGAGCAGGCGCCCGGGCGTGTGCTGCGCGCCTTGCAGCCGGTGTTCGGCGCCCAGCCAGTGCCGCCGGCCACGCAGTTGCAGGCCTGGATCACGCCGCCGGCCTATACCGGGTTGGCGCCGGTGTTCCTGAAGGCCGAGGGCGGGGCTGTTTCCGTGCCGCAGGAGTCGCGGCTGGTGGTGAACGTGACCGGCGGGACCGGTGAGCCGGCGTTGGTGCTTGGCGGCAAGAGTCTGCCGTTTGCCCGGCTGGACCCCACCAGTTTCCAGGCCGATGAGGCGCTGGGCGAATCTGGCCGGCTGGCCGTCTCGCGCGGGGGGGCGCCGCTGGCGGCCTGGGACGTGACCGTGGTGCCGAATGTGGCGCCGGTGGTGAGTTTTCCGGAGCCGCCGACCGGGCTGCGCAGCCGGGTGCCGCAGACCCGCATTCCCTGGCAGGCCGCCCATGCCTATGGCGTGGTGTCGCTGCAGGCCGAGCTGACCCTGCGCGACCGGAAGGAGGCCGCGCCGCTGCTGGTGCCGATCCAGATCCCGGGCGGCAACACCAAGAGTGCCAAGGGCGTGCGGCTGCAGGACCTCACCGCCCATCCCTGGGCCGGGCTGATGGTGGAGGCAAAGCTGGTCGGCAAGGATGCGACCGGCCTGGCTGGCAGCAGCGAGAGCATCGCGTTCGAACTGCCGGAGCGGCGCTTCCAGCACCCCGTGGCCCGCGCCATCCTGGAGGTGCGCAAGGGCCTGTCGTTGCGGCCGGAGGAGCGCGGGCCGGCGATCCTCGCGCTGGAACAGCAGGCCAGGCTGGACGAGGTGTGGAAGAACGATACCGGCGGGCTGCTCAACCTGGAAAGCATCCTCACCCAGCTGCGCCGCGACCGGGCGCCCAACACGATCGAGGAAGTGCAGGCGCGCATCTGGCAGCTGGCGTTGCATCTGGAAGAGGGCGCCCCGGAACGCACCGCCCGCGCGCTGGAACAGGCCCGCCAGGCGGTGCGCGAGATGCTGGAGGCGGAGCGCCGCGGCGAGGAAGTGGACAAGGCCGAGCTGGATCGCCGCATGCGCGAGTTGCAGGAAGCGCTGCAACGCCACATGGAGGCGCTGGCCGAGCAGAACCGCCGCGACCCCGCCAACCAGAATTTCGACCCGGAGCGCCAGAACCGGCTCGACGCCCAGGACATGAAGCGCACCACCGAGGAGATGCGCGACGCCGCCCGCGAGGAGCGCATGAACGAGGCGCGCGACAAGATGGCCGAGCTGGATCGCATGATGGAAGACATGCAGAACGCCCGGAAGGAGCGCGGCCAGCAGACCGAGCGCCAGAAGGCCCGCGCCGAGAAGCGCCAGCGCGGCGAGCGCCAGATGAGCGCGGTGCAGGACATGATCAAGCGCGAGGGTGCGTTGCTGGATAATGCGCAGCAGCGCGGCGGCCTGCCGGAAACGCAGCGCCCGTTCATGCAGCCGCGCCAGCGCGCCCAGGCGCCGCAGGACCAGCAGCGCAGCCAGGAGCAGCGCGCCCAGGACCAGCGCATCCAGCAGGCGCTGCGCCGTGCGCTGGGGGAGCTGATGCAGCAGCAGGGCGACCTGACCGGCAAGATCCCGCCCCAGCTCGCCGAGGCCGATGCCGCCATGCGCGACGGCGTGGCCGCCCTGCGCGACGGCCGTGACCCTGCCGCCGCCCAGGCGGCCCAGCGCGCCATCGAGGCGCTGCAGAAGGGCGGGCGCGAGATGAGCCAGGAGATGGCAGCCCAGTTCGGCCGCGGCGGCGAGGAGGATGCCGAGGAAGAGGGCGACGAGTCCGGCGAAGGCAGCATGATGGCCGAGGGCGACCAGGACGGCATGGGCAATGGCCCCGGCAGCCAGCAGATGGGCCCCGCCGACCAGCGCGGTGAGCGCCGTGGCGAGCGTGGCTATGGCCGTGGCCGCGACGTGACCCGCCGCGCCGATGAGCGCCGCGACCCGCTCGGCCGCCACCTGCGCGAAGGCACCTCGGGCAGCGACGAGAGCGGCGACGTGCAGGTGCCGGAGCAGATGGAGGAGGCGCGCACCCGCGCCATCCAGGAGGAACTGCGCCGCCGCGGCGCCGATCGCGGCCGGCCGCAGCCCGAGCTGGACTATATCGACCGGCTGCTGCGCCAGTTCTGACCCCGCCGGCGGCCCCGCGCCGCCGGCCCTGCCGGCCCATCGCCTTCAAAACGGCGCGAGGTCGCGGCAGGCCACGCATTCCCCCCTGGCTGAATCCGGTACGTCCATCCGCTTTCGCTGCGCATGGGCGGCGGGTCACACGCGGACGTGCCCGATAGAAGTGTAAAATACACCGACACCACATGCCCTGATGTTCAATCGGCACGAAGTTTCGTGATATAATTTACAAACGCATTCGATCTGCACGTATTGTTTGAATACTACTTCGGAGTCGTCCTGTGCAACTGCGCTATGCTATCGACATTGGCGTTGGGGGCATCCCAGGGAGATTTCGCATATGTTTGGTACCACCGTTACTTTTAACCGGGCCGTCGCAGGAGCAGTGCTCCTCACGGCCAGCATGGCATCCACCGCGGAGGCCCTGCCGCAGTTCTCGTTCAGCCCGGGCCCGGTCGGGCTGAACGGCGGCAGCTTCACGGCCGACAACATCAACATTTCCAACTTCAGCACCGTGGTGATCACGCCCGACGGCAAGGGCGGCGCCACCTTCACCGAGACCGGCGTGCTGCCGGTCATCGGCTTCCAGCTGGGCAATACCAATGTGGGCGCTGCCGGGCTGAACAGCACCTACGGCCTGTATTTCGGCTTCGACGGCACAGGCGTGCAGAACACCCCGACCTTCACCAGCGGCACCAGCGGCACCTTCACCACGCTGAACTTCACCATGTTCGGCTACAACGTGGTGGGGCCCCCGGCCGGCGTGACCTATGCGTCGACCAATGCGCCGCCGACCAATTCGGCGAACCTCGTGGCGTTGGCCACGGGAACGCTGATCGGCGGTGGCGTGGGTGCCACGACGATCCCGACACCGGGCGGACCCATTCCGGTGCCGAACGCCAACACCCTGCTGACCTTCGCGCCCACGGCGGCCGGCGCCTCGTTCTTCGTGAGCCCGGACCCGTTCTACCAGGCGGTGTTCTCCGCCTTCACCAACAACCCGTCGCAGATCACCACCACGGCGAACGGCTTCGTCATCACCCAGGGTGGCGGCAGCGCCAACTTCCTGGATACGCCGACGCCGGAACCGGCCTCGATGGCGCTGCTGGGCGTTGGGCTGCTGGGCCTGGGCTTCCTGCGCCGCCGCATGGCCTGACCGGCCCGCACGTGTCGCGGGGCACAATCGGCCCTCGGGATAGCTCGGAGGAAGGCGGCGCCTCGGCGCCGCCTTTTTCTCGGCCCGAGCCGACCCGGCCGGAGGGGCGGAATGCCACCTTCGATTACGCTTCCGCCTTCGGCCGTAACCTGGGCTGGACCACGGAGTGGGAGCAACTGGCCCTGCGCGCCCGGCGCGTTGCCATTGCCGGGCTCGGCGGTGTCGGCGGCTTCCATCTGCTGGCCCTGGCCCGCCTGGGCATCGGGCAGTTCCACATCGCCGACCTCGACCGCTTCGGCATCGAGAACATGAACCGCCAGGCCGGCGCCACCATGGCCACGCTCGGCCGCCCCAAGGTGGAGGTGCTGGCGGAGATGGCCCGCGCCATCAACCCCACGCTGCACCTGGGGACGTTCCCTGATGGTGTGCAGCCCGGCACCATCGATGCGTTCCTGGATGGCGTGGACCTGTTCGTGGACGGGTTCGATTTCTTCGCGCTCTCCATCCGCGCCGCCGTGTTTGCCCGCTGCGCCGAGCGCGGCATCCCGGCCGTGACCGCGGCGCCCATCGGCATGGGGGTGGGCTTCCTCGCCTTCCTGCCCGGGCGCATGACCTTCGAGCAGTATTTCCGCCTCGCCGGCCAGCCGGAGCCGGAGCAGTACCTGCGCTTCCTGATGGGCGTGGCCCCCGCCGGGCTGCATCGCCCCTATCTGGCCGACGATACCCGCGTGGACCTCGCCGGGCGCCGCGGTCCTTCCACGGTGGCGGCCTGCGAACTATGCGCCGGCATGGTTGCCACCCAGGCGCTGAAGATCCTGCTGGGCCGCGGCGGCGTGCCGCACGCCCCCACCCACCTGCATTTCGATGCCTATCGCGGCAAGCTGGCCCGCAGCTGGCTGCCCTGGGGCAATGCCGGGCCGCTGCAGCGCGCCAAGCTGGCCATCGCGCGGCGCATCTATGCCGGCATGGCCCATCGTGCCGCCGCATCGCCGCCGGTGACGCAGGCGGACAGGCTGCTTGCGATCCTCGATCTCGCGCGCTGGGCCCCGAGCGGCGACAACACCCAGCCCTGGCGCTTCGAGGTGTTCGGCCCGCGCGCCGTGCGCATCCATCTCGAAGCGCCGGATCCGGCCAACCCCTATGAATATCGCGGCGGGGCGCCGATCCTGCTCGCTGGCGGCATGCTGCTGGAAAGCATCCGCATCGCTGCCCGGTCGGAAGGCTGGGCGATGGCCTGGCATGCCGAGCCCGGCGGGCCGCCCTGGCGGTGCCACGTGTCGTTCGAGGACGCCACCGCCGATGCGCCCGCCCCGGCGGACAATGTTGCCGCCCTGCTGCTGCGCACCGTCGCGCGCGGCCCGCTCGGCCATGCCCCGCTCACCGCCACCCAGAAGGCCCGCCTGGCGGAGGCGCTCGGCCCCGAACTGGCGCTGGAGTGGCACGAGCCCCTGCCGGCCCGCCTGCGGATCGCCCGGCTTGGCGCGCTGGCCACCGCCATTCGCCTGCGCGCGCCCGAGACCTTCGCCGTGCACCGGCGCGTGGTGGACTGGACGCGCCCGCGCAGCCCGGATGGCCTGCCGCAGGGCGCGATCGGCCTGGACCGCCCGACCCGCGCGGTGATGCGCTGGGCGATGCGCGACTGGCAGCGGATGCGGCGCCTCAACGCCGTGCTCGGCACCGCTGGTGCGGCCTGGCAGCTGGATCTCCGCCCTGCCATCGCCAGTGCCGCCTTCTTTGTGATCCGCACGGCAGGCCGGGACCAGGGCACGGAGGCGCTGCTGCGCCATGGCATCGGCCTGCAGCGCTTCTGGCTGGCCGCCGAACAGCTCGGCCTTGGCCTGCAGCCTGCGCTGGCCACGCTGATCTTCGCCCATCACGGCCGGCATGGCACCGCGTTCACCTCGGAGGCGGCGCTGCGCACCCGTGCGGCCGGCCTCGCCGCGCGCTTCACCGCCTTGCTGGGCGATCCCGACGCGGTGGTGTTCCTGGGCCGCCTCGGCCAGCGCCCCCCGGGCGCACCCGGCCCGCGTTCCGTTCGCCGCCCGCTGGCGGAATTGCTGCTCCCCGCGGGCGGATAGGACGCTCAGCCGAAGTGCCGCGCCGCCTGTGGCTGGGCTGCGATCCGCTCCTGCCAGAGCGCGCCGTCGCCGGTGATGAACGACCATACCTTCGGCTTCTCGGCCCGGATGCGGCCGAGCACCGTTGAGATGGAGCCCACCGCCGGCTGGCGCGTGCCGTGGTATTCCACTGCAGGCCCGACCGGTTCGAAGTGGATCGCGGTGGCGCGCAGCAGGCGCAGCAAGCTGCGTTCCATGATGGCGCACCAATGCGTCAGGTCATGGGTGCCGCTGACTGTCACGATGCCCCGCATCAGGAACAGCCGCATCAGCGCCGCCGCCGCCGGGCTCACCCCCGGCCGGTCCCGTGTGAGGGCGAAGCGGGAGATCTCGCCGGTTGCCATCGCAGGCAGGGGAGACAGGACGTAGCGTTCGCATACACGATTCATCGGAAAACTGGTTGCGCCGCTTGCCGCGCATCCGAGAACCACGCGCACCGTGCCCAGCACCTCGCCGCTCCGGCGGGAGCGCACCAGCACGTGGCGCGACGCATGATCGAACTCGTCCTGCTCCAATCCGTTTTCACCGGGCTCGAAGCCACGTTCCTCGCAATACACCTTGTAGCGTAGCCTCTGCGCCGCCTCGATCTGTGGACCGCTCGTGGCGATCTCGGTCTCCAGTTCGTCGCGGGCTGTCTCGAGCGCCGATTCGATCGAGCATTCCATTGACCGTATCCTCCAGCGGGTCTGTCGTCTCCGGCTACCCCGGCCAGGATCGGCGCCAGACGGGTGGATCCTTAGTAACCCGCACTTGATGGCCAGGTCATCAAAATCATAAATCGCGGAAGCAGCCAAAAATACTGAACATAGGTTCAATGTTTTGTCGTCATTCGCCTCGTCGTGTCTCAATTTTCGTGTATAATCGCTGCATCATAATACTTTCTTCGCCGTGCCGGAAAAATGCGTTTATGTCACCCCAGGAGGGTCATGTGCGGCGCAATATTGAGCGAAAATAAATCAGCTGAATTTGTCGATTCTGGAACGTAGCCGTAACCGGTAGGACCGGTGGTGCCCGACCGGCCCGGTTTCAGGCCTCACCGGCCTTGGACAGCGCGGCCCTGTTGTCCTGCACGGCGATCAGGCCGCGCGCGGCACCCGCTGCGGCAGCATGTCCAGCACGCCCAGCATGGCGGCCGCCTGCTGCGCCAGCCCGTAGCGTTCCGCCACCCAATCGCGGTACAGCCCCGGCCGCGCGGCGCGGATCAGCGCCACCGCCTCCGCCACGGAGGCGAACAGGCATTCCGTTGGCCACAGCAGGTCCGCGCCGGGGAAATCATGCACCACCGGGAAGGCGCCGACGGCCATCGCCTCGCCGATGTTCAGGCCGAAGCTTTCGTACATGGTGGTGGAGAGCAGCACGCCCTTGTCGGCATACCAGGCCGGCATGTCCGCCACTTCGCCCTCGAAGCGCACGCAGCCCTGCAGGCCGAGCTTCGGCACCATGCGCTGCAGGTACCGCAGCGTGCGCAGGTCGGTGAAGGCGCCGGCCACGTGCAGGCTGTAGCCCGCCTCCGCCCGGTTCAGCGCATGCATCACCTGCAGCATCAGCATCGGGTTCTTCTTCGGCTCGATATGGCCCACCCAGCCGATGCGCGTGCGATTGGGCTGGCCGGGGGCGAAGCGCTGCAGGTCGATGCCGTTCGCCACCACATGGCGCGCGCCCGCGGCGGCGGAGGCCGGGAAGCGCTCGTGCACCAGTGCGTCGATATCCTCGCCCACGGTTACCAGCGCATCCACCTGGCGCCAGTCCATCCGCGCGGGATAGTCGGTTTGCAGCGCCTCGATCGAATGCAGCCGCACCACGCAGGGCCGGCCGCCGAGCGCGCCGCTGGTGGTGGCCCACACGGCATGGTCCCAGCACCATTCCAGCCAGACAATGTCTGCCCAGGCGATCGCCGCCGCGAGTTCCGGCCCGGGCGGCCCCGAGTGGAACCTGATCTCGTAGTGTTCGGACAGCGCGGGGATCAGCGGCGCGAGAAAGCTGCTGCGCCGCTCCTTGACGCGGTCCGCGAGCAGAAGTCGGCGCATGGCTTGCCCTCCATGAAGGGCGCCAGTGTCAGGCCGTGCCGGTTTCCGAAGCCTTAACCGGCAGGCCCGGCACCGCGCTGTCGGCCGGCCCGCGTGGTTGGGCCGCGCCGGCCTCCGGCGGTGGCGCCACGTCGGGCGCGCGCGGTGCCGCCACAGGGGGGGCCTCGCCTGGCGCCGGTTGTCGACTGCCGACGGGCTTGATGCCGTCCGCGCCGCCCTGGCCATTGGCCTGGCCGGGCAGGGGAACCGGCGCATTGCTGCTGCGCTGGGAGGCGCGATAGGCATCCAGCTGCGCCTCGGTCGGGATCGTCTCGCGCACCTTGCCCGCCCCGTCGCGGAACTCGATCACCACCAGCGCCAGGCCGGGATCCAGCCGCAGCGTGGGGTTCGCCATCGGCTTGCTGGTATCGGGGAGGGGATCGGCAGGCGGCGCGGACACGGTTGCGAGCCGGGGTGGTTGGCCCGCGACGCGAACGCGTCCAGCCTCCACGGCAGCCGCAGTGGCGCCCACTTTGGGCACGGAGAGATCGCTCGCCATGAAAGGAAACCTTCAGTGCGCGATGAGCCAACGCACCGTTTTGGCGCTCGATGGCGAAAGGCTAAGCCGAAAATCCTTGCCAAACCATGAATGGCCCGGAACGCAGAATATTGCGCGCCGCGACGGTTGCCGGCTCAGAAATCCGTCACCCGGCCCTTGTGCTGCCAGTCGCCATAGCGCGTGGGTTCCGGCCCCGGTGCACCGCCGATTTCCGGTGGCAGCTTGGGCGCAGCGGGCTTTTCCGCCGGTGTTTCGGCCTTCGGTGAAGCCGGCGTGGTCTGTTGTGGTGTTTTGGCATCGTCCATGTCATCAACATGGCGTGTGCTGGCCGGATTGCAACCGATCGTGGGTTGCCTTCCCCCCTGCCATTTCGCTCATGTATTCAAGCGCCTCCCGGACCGGCAGTTGGGCCCAGCACGGAGGATTCGGAGACCGCGATGCAGCCCCGCCGGCCGGCCGCAGCCCTTGCCGCAGCCCTCATGGCAGTGCTTTCGACCGCCGCTGCCGCGCAAGCCGAGCGGCCGCGCGATCCGCACGCCGCCCCCCTCGTCCAGCCGGCCCCGCCGGGCCCGCTTGGTGAGCGCGAGGTGTCCCTGGCCAACCGCAGCCCGCTGCCGATCACCGAGGCCTATGTCTCCCCCACCAGCGCCGAAGCCTGGGGCGACGACCGGCTGGGGGAGGCGGTGCTGGAACCCGGCCGCACCCTGCGCCTGCGGCTCGGCCGGGTGCGCGACTGTGCCTTCGACGTGCTGGTGATCTACCAGGATTCAAGCCGGGAGGAGCGGCCGGCCCAGAACCTCTGCCGCAACCGCCAGGTGGCGTTCGACGGCAAGGCCCGCACCCAGCCGCCGGTGGCGCAGCAGGTGCACCAGGTGCTGCTGGCCAACGGCAGCGGCCGCGCGATCCAGCAGGTGTTCGTTTCCGCCGCCGATGCGCCGGATTGGGGCGCCGACCTGCTGCCGCGCGCCATCTCCGTGGGCGAGAACGGCACCGTCACCTTTCGCGGTGCCTGCACCGTGGACATCCGCGTGGTGTTCGAGAATCGGGCCGCGGAGGAGCGCCGCGGCGTGGATCTCTGCCGCCGCGCCAGCCTCTCCATCGAGCCGGGCTGGACCACCACCGACGAGCTGCCCAGCCCGCCGGCGTGACCGCGGGGCTTAGTTCGAATACCGCTCCATCATCGGCAACAGCTCGCGCGCCACGATCTGCGCCGTGAGCGGCCCGGTACGTGCCCAGCGCACGATCCCCTCGCCATCCACCAGGAAGGTGGAGGGGGCGCTGGTCACCCCCCAGTCGGACGCGACGCGCCCCGCCACATCATGGGCCACGCGGGCATACGGATTGCCGTTGCGCTCCAGGTAATCCAGCGCGTTGGTCCGGCTGTCGCGGAAGGCGACGCCCCACATCTCCAGCCGTGACGCCTGCAGGTCCATCAGCACCGGGTATTCCAGGATGCAGGCCGGGCTCCAGGTGCCCCAGAACTTCACCACGATCGGCTTGCGCCGCGTCAGCAGGTCGCGCGTCTCGAACCCCGGGCCCACCAGGCCGGGCAGGGTGAAGCCGGGCACGCGCTGGTCCTGCAGCCGCGTTGGGCTGCCACGCAGCGCCGCCGGCGTGTTGGGCCGCGGCACGAACTCGTCCCAGAAGGCATAGACCGCGATGCCCGCCGCCAGCAGCACTGCCAGCACCCCCAGCACAATGAACATGTCAGCCGCCGCCCTTGCGCGGCGACAGCGTGTTCCAGGTGCCGGCCGGCGGGGCCTGCCCGGTTTCGGGCTTCCACTGGCCGGATTTCTTCAGCGCCTCGGCCACTTCCTTGGGCATGTAGGTCTCGTCATGCTTGGCCAGCACCTCGCTGGCCAGGAAGCTGCCGTCGGGGCGCAGCGTACCCAGGCTCACCACGCCCTGACCCTCCCGGAACAGGTCGGGCAGGATGCCGGCGAATTCCACATCCACCGCCGCGCGCCCGTCCGTGACGCGGAACTTCGCCACCGGCTTGCCGTCGCGCCGGTCGCGCAGCACGCTGCCGTTCTCCACCAGCCCGCCCAGCCGCAGCGTGCGCCCGGCCGGCGGCGGGCTCTCCGCCATGTCTCCGGGGGTGACGAAGAACACCAGCGTGTCGTTGAACGCCATCAGCGCCAGCCCGGTGGCGCTGCCCAGCCCAAGCAGCCCCAGCAGCACCACCGCCAGCCGCCGCCCCTTGCGCGTGCGCAGCAGGCTCATCCCGCACGCTCCCGGTTCCGGCGTGGGTCAATCGCCTCCAGCCGCCGTGCCGCGCGGCGCATGCGCAGCCAGGCATCGGCGGCGAACGCCACCCCCACCAGCAGGGCCAGCCCGTACGACGCGGCGACATAGGGCAGATGGGTCATCGCTAGACCCCCTGCGCCTGGGCCAGCAGCAGCCCGCGGATGCGCCGCTCCATCACCGCCGCGCGCAGCCGCGCCGTGACCACCGCGGCGAAGCCCAGCGAGAACCCCAGGATGCAGGCCAGCAGCGGCCACAGCATATCCACATGCATGCTCGGCGCGCCGGTGACCGTGATGGTGGAAGGCTGGTGCAGCGTGTTCCACCAATCCACCGAGAACTTGATGATCGGCAGGTTCACCACCCCCACCAGCGCCAGGATGGCGCCGGCGCGATAGCCGCGCTCCGGCTCATCGAACGCGCGCACCAGGGCGATATGGCCGAGATAGAGGAAGAACAGCACCAGCACGGAGGTCAGCCGCGCATCCCATACCCACCAGGCGCCCCACATCGGCTTGCCCCACAGGCTGCCGGTGGCCAGGCACAGCGCGGTGAACGCCGCCCCCACCGGCCCGATCTCCACCGCCGCCAGGTCCGCCAGCGGATGCCGCCACACCAGCGACAGCAGCGCGCAGATCGCCAGCCCCAGATACCCACCGCTGGCCAGCCAGGCCGCCGGCACGTGGATGTAGATGATCCGCATCGCGTCGCCCTGCTGGTAGTCCGCCGGCGCCACGAACAGCCCCCAGGCCAGCCCGCCCAGTGTCAGCAGAAGCGCCGGCACCGCCAGGAACGGCAGCACGCGCGCCGACAGCCGCAGGAAGCGGCCGGGATTGGCGAAGCGGTGCAGGCTGCGCCCATTGGCGGGGGAGATGGCGGGGGAGGTGCTCACGGCGGCGCACCATACGGGACCCGGCCCGCGCTTTGAAGGTCCCAGGGTTTGCGGGGCGCCCACCTTGCCCCTATGTCATCCGGCGTTCGTGTTCCCGTACGAAGGAAGCCGCCCCGATGGCCTACTGGCTGGTCAAGTCCGAGCCCGACGCCTTCAGCTGGCAACAGCAGGTGGAGAACAAGGTCGAGCCCTGGACCGGCGTGCGCAACCACATGGCCAAGAACAACCTCAAGGCCATGCGCAAGGGCGACCTCGCCTTCTTCTACCACTCCAACATCGGCAAGGAGGTGGTGGGCATCGTCCAGGTGGTGCGCGAGGCCTACCCGGACCCGACCATCGAGCCCGGTGAGAAGGGCGATTGGGTGTGCGTGGACATGAAGGCGGTGAAGCCGCTGAAGACGCCCGTGACCCTTGCACAGCTCAAGGCCGACCCCGCCTTTGCCGAGCTTGCCCTGATCCGCCAGTCGCGGCTTTCCGTGATGGCCATCACGGATGAATTCTGGGCGGCGATTTGTGCGCTGGGTGGGGTGAAGGGGTAGCGAAAAAGCGAAGTGGTCACAGAGGGCACAGAGGGCCACAGAGAGCACAGAGCAGATCGTTTGCAGCGCGGCCACCCGGCACATGCTCCAATCCCTATCCTTCTCCGTGCTCTCCGTGGCTCTCTGTGCTCTCTGTGACCCCTTGCTTCCTTTGCCCTCCCCCGCACCCACTCCCGGTCCGATGATCCAGCCCCTCCGCCCCCTCTGCCCTCTGGAAGACATTCCCGACGGCGACTCCCGCGGCTTCGATCCTGCGCCCGGCGGCTTCACCGGCCTGTTCGCCGTGCGCCAGGGCGAGCAGGTGTTCGTCTACGTCAATTCCTGCCCCCATATCGGCGTGCCGCTCGACTGGGCGCCGCACCGCTTCCTTATCCGCGACCGCAGCAAGATCATCTGCGCCGTGCATGGCGCCGAGTTCCGCATCGACACGGGCGAATGCACCCGCGGTCCTTGCCTTGGCGACCGGCTGGAACAGGTTATGATCGAGATCAAGGACGGCATGGTGCTGGTGCCCGCCGATGCGGGTCTCTAGTCCAAACGCCGAAACGCGAACCAGGGGAAACCCAGACATGTCCGACAGCCTCTTTCCGGTCCGCCCGGAAGTCGCCGCCCACGCCCACGTCAATGCCGAGGGCCTCGCCGCCATGCAGGCGCGGCTGGCGGCCGACCCCACGCGCTTCTGGCTTGAGCAGACGCACCGCGTCGCCTGGATGAAGCCGCCCACCCAGACCGTCTCCGGCGACTTCACCGGCGATGTGCGGGTGAAGTGGTTCGAGGATGGCGTGCTCAACGCCTCCGTCTCCTGCCTCGATCGCCATCTGGCCCGCAACGGCGACAAGGTTGCCATCATCTGGGAAGGCGACGACCCCAACGCGCAGGAGAAGGTCACCTACCGCGACCTGCATGAGCGCGTGTGCCGCCTCGCCAACGCGCTGAAGGCGCTGGGGGCGAAGAAGGGCGACCGCATCTGCATCTACCTGCCGATGGTGGTGGAAGCCGCCGTGGCCATGCTCGCCTGCGCCCGCATCGGCGCCATCCACTCCGTGGTGTTCGGCGGCTTCTCGCCCGACAGCCTGGCCAACCGCATCCAGGACAGCGCCTGCGAGATCCTGATCACCGCCGACGAGGGCCGCCGCGGGGGACGCCGCGTGCCGCTGAAGGCCAATGCCGATGCCGCCGTGGCCCAGTGCCCCAGCATCAAGAACGTCGTCGTCGTGAAGGTCACCGGCGGCGATGTGGCCATGCAGCCGGGCCGCGACCACGACTACGCCACCATCACCGCCGCTGCCGCACCCTGGTGCGAGCCGGAGCCGATGGCCGCCGAGGACCCGCTCTTCATCCTCTACACCTCCGGCAGCACGGGTAAGCCCAAGGGCGCGCTGCACACCACCGGCGGCTACATGGTCTGGGCGAGCTACACCCATGAGCTCGTGTTCGACTACAAGCCCGGCGAGGTCTACTGGTGCACGGCCGATGTGGGCTGGGTCACCGGCCACACCTATATCGTCTATGGCCCGCTCGCCAACGGCGACACCACGCTGATGTTCGAAGGCATTCCCACCTGGCCCGATGCCGGCCGCTTCTGGCAGGTGGTGGACAAGCACCAGGTGAACATCTTCTACACCGCGCCCACCGCCATCCGCTCCCTGATGCGGGAGGGTGAGGCCCCGGTGAAGAAGCACAGCCGCGCCTCGCTGCGCCTGCTCGGCTCCGTCGGCGAGCCGATCAACCCCGAGGCCTGGCTGTGGTACCACCGCGTTGTCGGCGACCATCGCTGCCCCATCGTGGATACCTGGTGGCAGACCGAAACCGGCGGCATCCTCATCACGCCGCTGATCGGCGCCATCGCGCAGAAGCCCGGCTCCGCCACCAAGCCGCTGCCCGGCGTCACGCCCTTGATCGTGGACGGCGAGGGCAAGGAGCTGCTGGGCGCCACGGAGGGCAATCTCTGCCTCGCCACCTCCTGGCCCGGCATGATGCGCACCGTCTATGGCGACCACGAGCGCTTCATCCAGACCTACTTCTCCACCTTCCCCGGCCGCTACTTCACCGGCGACGGCGCCCGCCGCGATGCGGACGGCTACTACTGGATCACCGGGCGCGTGGACGACGTGATCAACGTCTCCGGCCACCGCATGGGCACGGCCGAGGTGGAATCCGCCCTGGTTGCCCACCCCAAGGTGGCCGAGGCCGCCGTGGTTGGCTTCCCGCACGACATCAAGGGCCAGGGCATCTACGCCTACGTCACCCTCAAGCTCGGCGAGGAACCCACCGAGAGCCTGCGCAAGGAGTTGGTTGCCTGGGTGCGCAAGGAAATCGGCCCGATCGCGGCGCCGGATGCCATCCAGTGGGCGCCGGGCCTGCCGAAAACCCGCTCCGGCAAGATCATGCGCCGCATCCTTCGCAAGATCGCCGCCAACGAGGTGGACGGGCTGGGGGATACCTCCACCCTGGCCGACCCCGCCGTGGTGACGGATCTTGTGCAGAACCGGGTGGGGTAGGGAAGCAAGCGGTTCTTTTTTGAAAAAAAGAACCAAAAAACTTTTGTCCGTTTGCGCCCGTCTCTCCCTGGAGAG
>JAIXTK010000087.1 GCA_027483995.1 Acetobacteraceae bacterium | reverse complement strand
TCGTGGAGATCGGGCCGGCGGAGACGCTGTGGAACGCGCCGCGGCATCCCTACACGCGCCAGTTGCTCGCCGCGAGCCTGGGCTACGACCGGCGCCTGGCCAGCAGCGCGGTGGAGGACATCGAAGGCTGAGCACTACCCAGGGCGGTTGGCCTTCAGGAACGTCCGGATATGGCGCACCGCCATTGGGATATGCTCCGGCGGGTCCTTCCAGGGATACAGGCTCACCTGCGCGTTGGGCGCCAGCCGCGCCGATTCCATGGCGGTGACATAAGGGTGGGCGGGAATGTCGTCCGGCAGGATCAGGATCGGCGTCTGGCACTGGCGCACGAAGTCGCGGGTCACGGTGAAGACGAAGTCGCCGGTATCCAGGTACATGCGCTTCAGGAACGCCTGCACCTGCTCCATGGAAATCTCCGGCCGGCGCTCGCACAAGGCCGGGCCCCAGTTGGCCATGTTGTTGCGGTAGAACTGGTCCGGCATTTCGGGCCGATGCCCGCTGGGCTGCACGATCACCGCCGCGATCACGCGATGCGGCGCCCGGCGCAGCAGGTTCCAGATAAACGGCCCGCCGATGCAGAAGCCCATCACGAAGAACCGCTCCAGCCCCAGGTGATCCATCAGCGCCAGGTGGTCGTCGGTGTAGGAATCCCACGGCCGCTCCGGCTCCAGCGGCCCCTCCGTCTGCCCGCCATTGGCGTTGCGCAGATCCATGGAGATGCAGCGATATTCGCCGCTGAACTCGTTGATGGAATGGAAGGGCCCCTTCTCCGCCACATAGGGCATGGTGGCATTCAGCCCCCCGCCCGGCAGCATCAGCAGGGGCACGTCGCTGCCCTCGTCGCGGTAGTGGATGCGGGTGGTGGCGGTCTGGCAGAAGGGCATTCTGGCGTGCTCCTTGAAGGGTTCGCCATGGTCGGCGCAAATCCGCCGATGGCGCAAGCGGAGGCTGGATGAGGGGCGTGCGGTTGGGCCTGCTGCTGTTCGTGCTGTTCTACCTGGCGCCGCTGGGGGTTTCCGCACTCCGCCATTCGTTCGTCGGCATCGGCGCCGACTGGTGGCAGGCGGATCGCGGCAGCATCGGCCACCTGCCCCCAGCGGCCTCGCACACGCCGGCGGTGGTGCGCATCTTCGCCGCCCCCACGGTGCGCTGGCGCGGCATCTTTGCCGTCCACAGCTGGATCGTGGTGAAGCCAGAGGGCGCGGACCGCTACACCCGCTACGACTACACCGCCTGGGGCGAGCCGATCCGCGTGAATGGATTCATCCCGGATGGCCGCTGGTTCGGCCGCGCGCCAGAGGTGGTGTTCGCCGCGGATGGCGAGGCCGCCGCCGCCCTGATCCCGCGCATGCAGGAGGCCGTCTCCTCCTACCAGTGGCGCCACCTCGGCGACTACCGCGTTTGGCCCGGCCCGAACTCCAACACCTTCGTCGCCGCCGTGCTCGCCGCGGTGCCGGAAGCAGGTGCCGTGCTGCCCCCCACCGCCATCGGCAAGGACTTCCCGCATGACGGGCGCTGGCTCCGGCCCACCGCGTCGCGCACCGGCTTCAGCCTCACGCTGGGCGGTGTCTTCGTGGTCACGCTGGGCTGGGTGGAAGGGATCGAACTCGGCCTGCTCGGCGCCGTTTCAGGCATCGACATCCGCCGCCCGGCGCTCAAGCTCCCGGGCCTCGGCCGCATCGGCATGCCGGCCACGGGGTGATACCCGCGGCCGGCCGCCCCTCAAACGCCCTTGGGGCGCGGCTGCAGGTTCGGCTTCACATCCGGCGGGATCGGGCAGACATAGGGAGTCGCCGCCGTGCGCGCCGCATGATCCGCCTTGGCGGAGGCCAGCAATTCCGGGTTGCGGATCGCCTCGGCCGCCGTCGCGGCCATCACCTTGGCCACATGCACCATGCCCTTCTTGGCCAGCGCGGACTTGCCCTGCGCCGTCATCTGCCAGGAATGGAACGGCGTGCCAATCGCCACCGTGGCACCATCCGCCTGCACCAGCGGCACCTTCCAGGACACATCGCCCACATCGGTGGAGCCCAGCATCGGCGCGCCGGTCTGGCCCAGCTTGGTGATGAAGTCCGCCAGCGGCTGGTCGGCCTGGAACGGCACGCCATGGCGGCGATAGGGGTAGGCGATGTCATCCGGCGACAGCGTGGCGCGGATCTTCTCGGCAAACGCCTGATCCTCGTCATCGAACGCCGGCGGGCCCAGACGCTCGAACTCCGCGTGCATCGCCTTTTCCAGCGGCGAGTTGCCCATCAGGTTGGAAACGGCGGAGATCACCTTCTCCTCCACCGTCGTCTCGGTCATCAGCGCCGCGCCCTGGGCGATCTTGCGCACGCGATCGTTGAGCTGCTGCATCTCCACCAGGTCACGGGCACGGATGGCGTAGCGGATCTTCGCGGTGCCCTGCACCACATTCGGAGCGATGCCGCCGACATCGAGGTAGGCGTAGTGGATGCGCGCATCGCTCGGCATGTGCTCGCGCATGTAGTTCACGCCCACGTTCATCAGCTCCACCGCATCCAGTGCGGAGCGGCCGAGATGCGGGCTGGCCGCTGCATGGCTCGGCCGGCCGGTGAAGGTGAAGTCGATCCGCGTATTGGCCAGGCTCAGCGCGTCGTTCACGCCGGCGAACGGCATGGAATGCCAGGTGATGGCGATGTCCACGTCGTCGAAGCAGCCCTCGCGCACCATGAACCCCTTCGCCGCCCCGCCCTCCTCAGCCGGGCAGCCATAGTAGCGCACGCGCCCCTTGATGCCCTGGGCGGCCAGCCAATCCTTCACCGCGGTGGCCGCCAGCAGCGCGCCGGAGCCGAGCAGGTTGTGCCCGCAGCCATGCCCCATGCCATCGCCCGGCAGCGGCGTCGGCTCAGTGGCGCCGGCCTCCTGCGACAGGCCGGGCAGTGCGTCATACTCGCCCAGGATGGCGATCACCGGCCCGTCCTCGCCCGCCTCGCCCATGATGGCCGTGGGGATGCCGGCGAGGTTCTCGGTGATGCGGAAGCCCTGCCGCTCCAGCTCCGCCTTGTGCTCTGCCACGGAGCGGAACTCGGTGTAGGCGATCTCCGGCTTGTCGAACACGCGGTCGCTCAGTGCCTCGAAGGCCTCGCGCTTGGCGTCGACGAGCTGCCAGATGATGTCCGAGTTCTGCATGGGGGCCTCCGCTCTGGAAGCCCCCTCTCTACGTCATCAGCGCGGCAGCGGCCAGCGGTCGAGATAGGTCTGGTACTCCGGCTCCACGTCGATCTGCATCGTCGCCAGGAAGCGCACCACCGCGCAGTAGAACGCGATTGTCACCACCAGGTCGGTCAGGTGCTCGGTGCTGAAATGCCCCTGCAGTTCCTTGAAGGTGGCATCGCTCGCCGCCCCCTCCACCGTCATTTCCCGCGCCGCGCGCAGCACGCAGCGCTCCACCGCGCCGAGCGACGTGGTCTTGCCCGCGGTGTCGTCGATCAGCGCCTGGATGTCGGCATCCGACACGCCGAAATCATGGCCGATCTTCACATGGTGCGACCATTCATAGGGCGAGCGTGCCAGCCACCCCACCTGCAGGATCGCCAGCTCGCGCAGCCGCCCATCCAACGTGGACTTGTTGCGGATATAGCCGCCCAGCCCCTGGAAGGCGCGCGTGGCGCCGGGCGAATGCACCATCAGCCGCATCAGCGCGATGTCGCGCGCCAGCAGCTTCTGGTCCTCCGGCTGAAGGTCGGCTTGGGTGAGATAGGGCAGGCGGGCCATGGGTATTCCTCCGGCGTGTGATCTTGCCGCGGAGGATAGAATGGCTTTGAGTGTCATGACAGTTGCAGCGAAAACGAGGTCGGGCGTGAACGAAGCCGTGGGACACGGAACAAGGATCGCGCACGCGCCGGTGGTGGCCGAGCCGGTGCCGGCGCTGGCAAACTCGGCGGAGGTGCTGCGCACCCCCTGCGGCGACGGCAGCATGGTGTGGCGCCGCTGGGGCCAGGGCACGCCGCTGGTGCTGCTGCATGGCGGCACCGGCTCCTGGCGCCACTGGGCCGGCAACATCGCCGAACTCTCGAAGCACTACCAGGTCTACGCCGCCGACGCGCCCGGACTGGGCGATTCCGACATGATGCACGAAGACCCGGAGATCACGCCCGAAAGCGTCAGCGCCATCGTCGCCAACGGCCTCAGCCACATCCTGCCGGAAGGTGCGCGCTTCCACATCATGGGCTTCTCCTTCGGCGCCATGGTCGCCACCCATGTGGCCGCGATGCACGGCCCCCGCGCCCGCTCCCTCACCGTTGTCGGCCCCGCCGCGCTCGGCTTCACCCGCCCGGCGGTGCCGCTGGAGAAGGTGCGCAACAAGCAGGGCCAGGAGCGTTACGAGGCCAACCGCAAGAACCTCGGCATGTTCATGTTCGCCGATGTGAGCAAGGTCACCGAGGAATCGGTGGCCATCCAGGACTGGAACACGGTGCACGCCCGCTTCAAGAGCAAGGGCTTCGCCGGCTCCACCAGCCTGCGTGACGCCGCCGGCCGTGCCACCGCCTATCTCACCGCCGTCTGGGGCGACAAGGACATCACCTCCTTCCCTTCCATCGAGGCCCGCATCGCCTCCCTGCGCAGCACCCGCCCGGATGCCCGCCTGCGTGTGATCGAGGGCGCCGGCCACTGGGTCGCCTATGAGGCTGCCGAGGAGTACAACCGCTTGGCGCTGGAGATCCTGCGCGAAGCCGAAGCCGCCCATGGTTAAGATCGGGGGCGCCTGAGATGCGCGTGCGGCGGGCCCTGCTGGGCTTCGCCGCGCTCTGGCTGCTCGCCTCCCCGGCCCGCGCCGCGGAGGAGGTGGATCTCCTGCTGGTCCTGGCCGTCGATGCCTCCGGCAGCGTCAGCGAGGAACGCTTCCGCCTCCAGCGCCAGGGTTACGCGGATGCTTTCCGCGACCCGAAGCTGCATGCCGCCATCGCCTCCGGCCCTTCCGGCAGCGTCGCCGTGGCGATGTTCCAATGGACCGGCCCCGGGATGCAGGTGCCGTCCGTGCCGTGGTCCCGCCTGTCCGATCCCGCCTCCGCCGCCGCGTTCGCCCGCCGCATCGAGCTAGCGCCGCGCATGCTGTTCGGCGGCGGCACCTCGATCAGCGGCGCGATCGACCATTCCATGCGCCTGCTCGCCGCCGCCCCCTTCCACGCCCACCGCCGCGTGATCGACATCTCCGGCGACGGCGCCAACAACCGTGGCCGCCCCGCCTGGCAGGCGCGCGACGAGGCCGTGGCCCAGGGCGTCACCATCAACGGCCTGCCGATCCTGGCCATGGAATGGAACCTCGACGACCACTACCGGGAGGAGGTGATCGGCGGCCCCGGCGCCTTCATGATCCCCGTGGCGAGCTTCGAGGAATTCGCACCGGCCGTGCTGCGCAAGCTCGTCACCGAAATCGCCTGGGCACCGGTTCAGAGATTCAGCGGCGCCAGGAACCCATTGATCGCATCGGCCACAAGTGAAGGCGTCTGCACTGCCATGAAGTGGCCGCTGTCCAACGCCTGGAACCGCGCCCCCGGGATGGCCTGGGCGATCGGCTCCACCAGTGCGGGCGGGCGCAGCTTGTCGTGGATGCCGGCCAGCAGCAGCGTGGGGCAAGCGATGTTGCCGTATTCCGGCGCGAGGTTGGTCTCCACCAACATGCGATAGATGCAGCCGTAGCTGTGCGGGTCGTTGGCGATCCAGCGCGCACGGAACTCGCGGAAATGCTCGGCATCGTGCCGCACCT
>JAIXTK010000262.1 GCA_027483995.1 Acetobacteraceae bacterium | reverse complement strand
GCTCACCCAAACACCCCATGCACGAACCACCTTGGCGCACCCACCAGCCCGATCCGAAACACCCAGAACCGCCCGCCTTGCTGGTCTTCCACCCGGTAGTAGTCGCGGATGAAGTCGTGCAGCGGACGCGTCGGGTCCGGCGTGCGCCGCCACCATTCCGCGCCGATGCGTTCCGGCCCCGTGGCGGCGCGGATGCGATGCACCCGCCCGCGCCAGCGGAACAGCAAGGGCGGGTCGTCCGGCACCGGCGCGGTGGCGTCGATCGGCTCCGGCGGGGTGAACAGCCGCAGCGGCCGGTCCGGCAGTTGCGCCGGCCAGGCCACTTCCGTCATTGGCCCGGCCCGCCCCACGGCGCGCTCCGGCACATGGCTGCCCATGGGGGCGGGCCGCCACAACGCCCCCTCGCCCAGCCGCGCGATCAGCGTATCCAGCGTGGCGGCGAGGTCGGCGGCGGTATCCGGCTTGCCATCCAGCGCCGCCTGCGCCGCCGAGAGCGGCCCGCGCGCCTCGGCCGCCAGCGTCACCATCTCCACCCCGAAGCCGGGATCGACGGTCTCAAGTTTCCCCGCCAGCAGCTTCAGCACATAGGCCCCGTCGCGCACCGGCCGCGCGGTGGCGATGCCGATGGCCGGCACCGCCCCATCCACCCGGTCGAACCGCGCCACGAAGCGCCGCGCGCCGAGCCCCTCCTGCTCCAGCCGCCGCGCCAGCCGCCCCGCGAGCCAAGCCAGGGCGCGGGTGAGGTCCTCCGGCGCCGCGATGGGTTCGGCGAAGCGCCTGGTCTCCTCCCATGGCCGCGCCGGCATCGGCCAGGCAATCGGCTCCTCGGCGAGCCCGAAGGCCTGCTCCAGCCGCAGCACCGGCACGGGCCCGAACCGGGCGGACACCTCCCCGCGCGGCAGCCGTGCCAGCGCGCCGATGGTGCGGATGCCCACCCGCCGCAACGCCGCCACCGAGCGGTCATCCAGCCGCAGCAGCCCGATCGGCAACCCTTCCAAGGCTGCCCGCTCCTGGTCCGCAGGCAGCACGCTCACCGCCGGCCCCGCCGCAAACCTTGCGATGGCCCAGGCCGCGCCGGAGGCCCCCGCCACCGCCAGCCGGGCGGGAAACCCCACCTCCGCCAGCCGCTGTGCGATCGCCGCGCACAGCCCTTCCTCCCCGCCATGCAGGTGCCCGCAGCCGGCGATATCCAGCCACAGCCCCTCCGGCGCATCGGCGGCGGCCAGCGGCGTGAAGCGCGTGGCCCACTCCGCCAGCCGCGCCAGGGCCGCGTCATCCTCCTCCGGCGTGGCCTCGTGCACCTCCAGCTCCGGCACCAGCGCCCGCGCCTCGGCCAGCGCCTGGCCCACGCGCAGCCCGGCCTCGGCGGCCAGCGGGCACACGCAGGCCAGGCGGCGCTGCCCGCGCTCGCTGATCACCGTGGCCGCCGGCACATCAGCCGACGCCGCGCCGCTGCGCCGCAGCCGCAGGATCGGCCAGTTCGGCAACCACACGGACAGGATCCGCCGCATCTCTTTCTCCCGCTTCCACAATCCATTCGCCGGGCACGCCGCCGCGCGCATGCACCAGCGCCAGGCGCCAGCGCGGCGGCGCGAAGGGGCCCGCGCTGGGACCCCCCCCGATCCGCCACCGCGTCACCGCCGAGGGCGCCTCCTCCACTGCGTGTGCCGCCCGCCCATACGGCCAGCGATGCAGCACCAGCCCCATCCGCCCATGCCTGAGGCAGGCCAGCTGCAGCCGCCGGGCCGCGATGCGCGAAAGCCGCCCGGCCTCCGCCACCACCGCCGCGAAGGCCCCGCCACGCAGCCCCGCCTCCATCGCCGCCAGCACGGCCGCGTCATCCGGCGCGCAGGCCAGCACCAGCCGCCCGGGATCGAGCCCCAACGCCACCAGCCCGGGCGCGTACAGATCCTCCCGCCCCGCCACCCACAGCCACGGCAGCGGGCCCGGAAGCCGCGCCAGCAGCCGCGCCGCGAACCCCGCCACCACCGCCCCCTGCTGCACCTCCGCCCCATCCTCCGGCCCCACCTCGTGCAGCGCGCCCACCGGCAGCACCCCGCCGGGCAGGCAGGCCCCGATCACCCCCCCCATCCCCAGCCCCGGACGCGCCGCCCCCGCCCCCTGCCGGCGCAGTTGCGCGATCAGGCCGGCCGGGGCGGGAGAGGGAGGGGATCGGGGCGTGAGGTCCATGGGAAATTGTTCACTGTTTGTTCCTCATTGATTCCCAGAACCGAGTCGCGAGTCAACGTAATTAGGACGCGAGTCCTCCGTGGTTTTTCGCATCCGTTCCGGTTACGCTGCGAACCCGTTTCGGCGGAAGCCCATGCCCCACCCCATTCCCCAACCCGATCAAGCGCCTGCACGCCGACGCTTCCTGGCCCGCCTCACCGCCGCCACCGCCGCGCTCGGGGCCGCGGCTGGCGCATGGCCGCTCCTCGCCTCCCTCGCCCCGGCCGCCGACACCCTGGCGCAGGACGAAACCGTGCTCGACCTCGCCGGCCTGCCCCCTGGCGGCAGCCTGCTGATCACCTGGCGCCACCGTCCCGTCATGGCCATCCACCGCAGCCCCGCCGAGCTGGAAGCCCTGCGCAAGCTCGGCCCCGCGCCCTTCGAAACCGACACCGAGGCGCTTCCCTGGCCGATCCGCACCTCGCATCGCGGCCTGCGTGCCGATCTCGCCGTGTTCACCGCCATGTGCACCTACGATTCCGCCAGCCTGCCGCCGCCGGAACGGCAAGGCGAACGGGCAGGGCGCTTCCGCTGCCCCTGGTGTGGCTCCCACTACGACCTTGCCGGCCGCCCGCGCGGCTACGGCCCGGCCCGCCTCGCCCTGCATGTGCCGCCTTACCTGGCGCTGCGCGAAAACCGCCTGCTGGTGGGCCGGACCGCCCCCGCCAGCGCCTGATCCGCGGGCCGTTGCGCCGTAGGAACAGGGTGGATCGCTGCCGGCCCTAAAGCCACCCCGCCCGCGCCAGGAAGATCGGCGCCTGCACGTTCATCGTGGCCGCCTCGCGCGCCAGGAAGCCGCGCAATTCGGCCACCGGCACGATCGTGAGCCCGGCATATTCCTCGTCCCCGCCCGCCGCATGCCGCGCCCGCAGCGTGGCGGCATCCAGCGGGGTCTCGATGGCGATGCCGAGATCCAGCACATGGCTGCCCAGCCCCCCTCCCGGCCCCCCTCCTTCAAGCATGGGCATGGCGTGTTCCACGAGGCACAGCGGGCGCGGGCTGTGCACATCGGCGGCGTGCAGCCCCAGCTCCTCCTCCAGCTCCGCATACAGCGTCGCCAGCACGTCCACCCGCCCCTCCGGCCGCGCCGCCCCGCCATCCACCGTGCCCGCCGGCGGCAGCTGCCACTCCCCGGCCTGGTAGATCGCCCGCGCCGGCCGCTGGCCGAACACCACCCCATCCGGCCCGCGCAGCACCCCGCCCACCGCCAGGGAGCGCTGGCCCAGCACCGGGAACAGCTCGTGCCGCGCCATCTGCGCCACCACCCGGCGATATTCGCTCCAATGCCCGCAGATCAGCCGCGGCGTGATCACGTCGGCGCAGAACACCCGCCCGTTGAACAGCTTCCCGCCGGTGCGCGCCTGCGCCGCCGCCCAGAGCCGGTCGATCTCCGCCTCCAGCCAGGCGGGCAAGGGCGGCATCGGCCGCGTGGCCGCCACCACCAGCCCGTCGGCCACCTCGTGGATGATCGCCGCTTCGCCCATGCCCATCGCGCGCCTGCCGCCGTCCTGCGCCCGCATCACACCGGCGGCGCGCCCGCCGGTCAAACCAGGCCCGGCAAAACATCTGCGGCCAGGACGGAACGCTCCTCCACCACGCGGTGTTACCCCGGCAGACAGGCTGCCTTGCCGATGCGCCCCGCCCATGTCGCGGGAGATGCGCCCGGCCCTGAAGGCGGCCTCCCACAATCGAATGAGGCTCAATCATGCGAATTCTTCTTTCCACGACCGCGCTTGCCACCATGCTCGTACTGGGCGGCGCCGCCTGGGCACAGGCCCCGGCCGGGGCGCAGAGCGAGCAGGCGCAGGACGGCGCGGATGGCATGGGCGGCAACCAGGCCCTGCGGAACCAGATGCAGGCCGGTGGCGTGGCCAGCGACGAGCAGGTTCGCACCAGGCTGTCGGCCCAGGGCTTCACCGACATCCAGGCCATCACCCGCAGCGGCACCAGCTATCACGCCCGCGCCATGCAGAACGGCCGCCCGGTGGACCTGACCATCGATGCCACCACCGGCGCGACCCGCAGCCAGGCCGCCGCCCGCTAACGGCGGCCACACCACAAAGGACAGCACCATGGACAAGGATCGCATCGGCGGCATGGCCGACCAGGCCAAGGGCGCCATCAAGACAGGCATCGGCAAGCTCACCGGCGATGCCAAGCTCCAGGCCGAAGGCGAAGCCGACACGTTGAAGGGCAAGGCCAGGAACGCGCTCGGCGGCGCCAAGGATGCCGTGCGGGATGTGGTGAACAAGACCTAAGGCAAGAATCTTCTTTTTCTGAAGAAAAAGAAGCAAAAAGACTTTCCGAAATGGCGCCTCGTTTCCCCGGTGCAATACCGGTGGAACGAGGCGCAAAGTCATGAAAGTTTTTTGGTTCTTTTTTTCAAAAAAGAACCTCTTGCTTGACGCCGCCCGCCATCGCCGCCACCAAGAGGGGCATGAGCACCAACCCCCTCCTCGCCCCCTGGCACACCGCCTTCGGCGCGCCGCCCTTCGACCTGATCCGCCCGGAGCATTTCTCCCCGGCCTTCACCGAAGCCATGGCCGCGCATCTCGCCGAGATCGAGGCGATCGCCACCAGCGCCGAGGCGCCCAGCTTCGCCAACACCATCGCCGCCATGGAGCGCAGCGGCCGGGCGCTCAAGCGCGTCGGCGCCACCTTCGGCAACCTCGTCGCCAGCCACGGCAACGCCGAGCTGCAGGCGGTGGAACGCGAGATGGCGCCCCGGCTGGCCGACCACGGCAGCCGCATCAGCCTCGATCCCCGCCTGTTCGCCCGCGTCCAGGCGCTGCACGCGAGCCGCGCCAGCCTCGGCCTCGCGCCCGACGAGCTGCGCCTGCTGGAACGCAGCCATCTCGGCTTCGTCCGCGCCGGCGCTGCGCTGGACGAAGCCGGCCGCACCCGCATGGCAGGGATCAACACGCGGCTGGCCACCCTGCACACCCAGTTCGGCCAGAACGTGCTGCACGATGAGCGCGACTGGACCATGCCGCTCGACGAATCCGGCCTCGCCGGCCTGCCCGCATTCGTGATCGAAGGCACGCGCCAGGCTGCCGAGGAGCGCGGCCAGCAAGGCCACCTCGTCACCCTCTCCCGCTCGCTGATCGAGCCCTTCCTCACCTTCTCCCCGCGGCGAGACCTGCGCGAGGCCGCCTGGCGCGCCTGGACCAGCCGCGGCATGCACGAAGGCGCGCACGACAACCGCCCCCTGATCCCCCAGATCCTCGCCCTGCGCGCCGAACGCGCGAAGCTGCTGGGCTTCGACCATTTCGCCGCCTTCCGCCTCGCCGATTCCATGGCCGGCACGCCCGAGGCCGTGCAGCGCCTCACCGGCGAGGTCTGGGATGCCGGCCGCCGCCGCGCCGGCGAGGAAGCCGCCCGCCTGCTCTCCGTCGCCGCGCAGGATGGCATCAACGACCAGATCGCCCCGTGGGATTGGCGCCACTACGCCGAGCGCGTGCGCGCCGCCGAGTACGACCTCGATGAAGCCCAGCTCAAGCCCTATTTCGAGCTCTCCCGCATCCAGCAGGCCGCCTTCGACACCGCCG
>JAIXTK010000110.1 GCA_027483995.1 Acetobacteraceae bacterium | reverse complement strand
TGGGCGTGAATGCCTCGGCACTCGGCAACCACGAGTTCGACCTGGGCTCGCCAGTGGTCTCCGGCGCCATCGCGGCCTCCGGCGCCTGGGGCGGGGCGAAATTCCCGTTCATCACCTCGAACCTGGACTTCTCCAAGGACAGCTCGCTGCGCGGCCTGGCTGACGCCACGTTGGGTGGCACCGGCACCAACGCCTTCGCCGGCAAGGAAGCCTCCTCCATCGGCGGCAAGATCGCACCGTATGCGGTGGTGACGATCAACGGCGAGCGGATCGGCATCGTCGGCGCCACCACCTATGACCTGCTCATCAAGACCTCGCCCAACGGCACCCGTCCGCTTGATGACGGCAACGACGCCACCAGCGACAACCAGGAAGTGGCGGCCTACCTCCAGGCCGGCATCGATGCGCTGAAGGCCACCGGCATCGACAAGATCGTGATGGTGGACCAGCTGGATACGCTGGACCGCAACAAGGCCCTTGCCCCGCTGCTCACCGGCGTGGACGTGATGGTGGCCGGCGGCGGGCATGAGCGCCTGGGCGACGCCACCGACGTGCCGGGCGCCTTCAACGGCCACAGCCCGGATTTCATCGCCACCGATAGCTATCCGATCGTGACAAAGGGCGCAGACGGCGCACCGACCCTGATCGTTACCACCGACACCGAGTACAGCTATCTCGGCCGCCTCGTGGTCGCCTTCACCGAGGATGGCGAGATCGACCTCGCCTCGCTCGACCCGGTCACCAACGGCGCCTATGCCTCGAACGAGAGCACGCTGCAGGCGGTGTATGGCAGCACCGACACGGCGCAGCAGATCATCGCCAGCAGCGCCACGGGCAAGGCGGTGCAGGCGATCACCAACGCGGTTGATGCCGTGGTGGTGGCCAAGGACGGCGAAAAATTCGGCTTCAGCAATGTCTACCTGGAAGGCGACCGGGTGTTCGGCCGCGCCCAGGAAGTAAACCTGGGCAACCTCACCGCCGACGCCAACGCCGCAGCAGCGCTGGACGCCCTGCCCTCCGGCACGCCGGTGGTCGTCTCCATGAAGAACGGCGGCGGCCTGCGCGCCTCGATCGGCTCGATCGCCGAGAACGGCACCAAGATCCCGAACGCCACTGTTCCCGGGGCGGCCGGCAACGTCTCCAAGCTGGACGTGGAGAACGCCCTGCGCTTCGACAACAAGCTGATGGTGTTCGACACCACGCCGCAGGGGCTGCTGAACATCCTCAACTACGCAGCCGGGCTCGCCCCCGGCAATGGCGGCTTCCCGCAGCTCGGCGGCCTGCGCTTCTCCTACGACCCTGACCTGGCTGCCGGCCAGAAGGTGCGCAGCGTGGCGCTCTATGATCTCGACGGCAACTTCGTCGCCCAGATCGTCGCCAACGGCCAGGTGGTGGCCGCCGCCCCCGCCAGCATCCCGGTTGTGATCCTGAATTTCACCGCCAATGGCGGCGACGGCTACCCGGTGAAGGCCAACGGCGAGAACTTCCGCTTCCTGCTCAACGACGGCACGCTCTCGGCGCCGGTGAGCGAGGCGCTGGACTTCACCGCCGCGCCCAACGTGCCCGCCAATGCGCTGGGCGAGCAGAAGGCCCTGGAAGACTACCTGCAGGCCGAGCACGGCACGCCGGAAACGGCGTTCAACCAGGCCGACACGCCGGCCAGCCAGGACCTGCGCATCGAGAACCTCAACCTGCGCGAGGATGCCGTCCTGCTCGGCGCGCAGCAGATGTTCACGGTGGCCGCGCTGGCCGCGCACCTCCCCGAAGGCAATGCCGGCACCACGGCCTTCACCTTCACCGTCACCCGCAGCGGCAACACCGCGGCGGCGGCGGAGATCGGCTGGAACGTGGCCGGCGTGGCCGGAACCGGCACGGTACCAGCCGGAGCGCAGGATTTTGCCGGCGGCACACTGCCCTCCGGCACGGTCAGCTTCGCGGCTGGCCAGACCAGCCGCACCATCACCGTGCCGGTGGCCGGTGATGCGGTTGGCGAATCGAACGAGCGCTTCGCGGTGTCGCTGGGCAACCTCCCCACCGGCGCTGCCTTCACCGGCAACGCGGCCCATGGCGTGATCCTCAACGACGACGCGTCGCGCTACTCGGTTGGCCCGGACCGCCGGGTGGCCCTGGAGGGCACCGGTGGCAGTTCCACCATGTCCTTCACCGTCTTTCGTGCAGGCACCTCCACCGGCACCGAGACGCTGGATTGGGCGGTGAGCCCGGGCAGCACGGCGGGCACCATGCCGGCGAACGCGGCCGACTTCGCCGGCGGCGTGCTGCCCTCCGGCACGGTCACCTTCGCGCCGGGCCAGCACACAGAGACAATCACGGTGGCGATCGCCGCGGATGCGCAGCGCGAGTTCAACGAGAGCTTCACCGTCGGCATCTCCAACCCATCGGCCGGGGCCACCATCGGCCGCCCCACGGCCACCGGCGTGATCATCGACGACGACACGATCGTGGTCCTGGGCTCCGCCCCCGTCTCCGGCACCTCGGCCGCGAACGTCTTCCTGATCGGACCCGGGGAGCACACCGTCTCCGGGCTGGGCGGGGTGGACCGCTTCGTGTTCACCGCCGCGGTTGGTGCCGATGCCGGCACCAACCTCACCGGCCTGCCGGACTTCGACCCGGCGCTGGGCGCGCGCCTCGCTCTGCGCCTGATCGCCGCGATTGCCGGCCGCCCTGCCAACGATGCCTTCACCTTCATCGGGGCCAACGCCTTCTCCAACACCGCGGGCGAGCTGCAGCTCATTCCCTCGGGCTCGGGCATTGTGATTGCGGGCGACACCAACGGCGACGGCGTGGCGAACTTCCAGATCACGGCCGGCACCATGGCGTCCCCGTCGGCGAACTGGTTCCTGCTCTGACCAGGCAGCCGGCCGGACAGCCGGTCGGCTACCGCTCCAACGCCCCCTCAAGGGCAACAGGTGATCTGGTGGAAGCATCCGATCGGCTCAATGCCAATCGTTGGATTGGCTGACTTTCGCGGGGGGGGCACCCGACGTCGGCAGGTGTGCTTCGCGGCTCCCTGCAGGCGTTGGCTGATATGGCAGTGCCGCCGTGGTGGCCCTGACTGGGCGACCGGGGCTGCGATCATCATGCCGTGGTGATCCGGGAGGGTGCCGGTTGGCACCAGCCCGGGCACCGCCTGGCGGTCCCCCACAATACCAGACTGCTGCGCTTGCCGCATAAGGGCGGGAGCTGAACCCGGGTCGGGCCCAGCGCTCGATGCTGGCCACCACGTGGCGGGGCGTGCCGTCGTGGAAGCGAGGGCCCTGGCGCGAGATAAGTGTCCAGCCGGTGCCATCCTGGGTGTGGCCGGCGATCATCTGGGGGCGGAGATTGTCGTGGGCGTCGCAGGCGTAGAGCGTGCCGAGGATGAGGAAGGCGTGGCCGCGGGTGACGGTGGCGGCGGTGCAGACGGGATCAAGGATGGCGAGGTCGGCCTCTGGGATCACCCTCAGGATCCTGGCCGGCTGGCATGCACGGCAGGGGCGGCGAGGAGGCTGAGCGAGGATTGGAGGAAGGCCCGGGCTCTGCCGCCGCGGCGCTACGCCCGATGCTTGCGAGCCGCGCTGGTGTTACATCCCGTGTGAGTCATACGCCAAGATGGCGGATGTCTATCCCGATCAAAAGCCGACACCACCACATCCTGCGAGAATGCATCTATCTTGGCGCGGTGACGACCGAGACGGCATTGGTGCCCGTCTGGCTGCCCGTAACTCGGGTATTGCCCAAGTTGGTGTTTCCCCGAACGACATTGGCGGTTGATAGACTCGTGAAGCCAGAGGCCGCCATGTTCACCGTGCCGTTTACGGCGCCGCCAAACGTTGCGGTGTTGGCGGCCTGTGTGTTGGCCTGCAACGCGCCCGTGATTGCCACATTGCCGCTGCCGACCGAAATGCGGGGCACTGCATCCTGGACCAAGCAGGTCAGACAGTATCCGGCCAGCGAGGACTGCACGTTCGACGTCGTCGATTCGATGCCATTGGAGACCTGCGCAACCATTCCTGTCGTCCCGCCGCCGGCGTAGATTGAGTTGACGTTCAGACCGGAAACCTGGCCGGCACCGGTGATCTGCGTGCTGGATGAGTGTACATTGGTGGCCCGGTCCGGCGGGGTTGCGGGAACCCAGGCGTTGGCCTGTATTCCGTTCGTCGGCGGAGGAGCAATGCCATTAATCACGTAGCCGACCGCGGGCGATGATTGAGAGATTGCTGCGACCTCCGAGGAGGTACCCATCGTACCCGACGTCGCGATGGAATTGTAACTGCGAAGATTGACCTGTGCGGTCTGGCCTGGTCCACCGCCGGCAATGCTGGCAGAACCAGACGTCGCAGAGGCAGCTTCGATCGCATTCGCAGGCTGTAGGAACAGGTCGGGCGGCGAGGATGGACCCTGCTGCGCAATGGAGCCGGAAAGACTGCCGCTTGCGCGGATTGCGTTCACCTGCATCGCCAGCGCCTGTTGCGGCGCCGTAATCGCAGCGTTGCCGGCACCGTTGGTCAAGGCAATCTGCTTGTTGAGCGTTCCGCCGTAGTTCGCCAGCACGCCGCCGGATTGGGCGATCGTACCCTGGGTGCCACTGGCCAGGGCCCCGGTGACAGCAATCGTATTGAGGTCCCCTGTCGCTGATTGGACGACCCCAGCGAGGTTGCTTTGCCCCGGGCCATATGTCGCGGCATAGGCACCGTTAAGGGCCGGGCCTTCACCGATCGCCGCTGGCGAGGCAATGAGCGGACCGGCGCTTGGGGTGGCGGCCGAACCCGGCGGGGCACCAGAGCCCGACCGGGGGGCGGTGCCCGGAAACGAGGCCTGCATTGCCGCAGGTACCAGGCCGGCGGCATTATAGTCGGTCGTGCCGATCGACTGGCTGAACGTGCCCGTGGCGTTGCCGGTCACGGCCATGGCGTTACCGGTGACCCGGTGACTCTGCGCCACTGTCGTCACCGCCGCCGTTCCCGCTGCAGCCATCGCCATGCTGGCGTTGACTGGTGCGGGAGCCATGCTGGCAAAGGAGGACGAGTCCGGCGGCATTGACACGATGGTAGGATCGATAGCGTCGTTCAGCACGGAGTTCGCCAAGCCCATGCTGCCGATCACCTGGCCGAACCCCGCGGTTCCCGCGCTCACGCTGCCTCCGCTGACAAGCGTGTTTAGGCTGGTATCCAGGCCCTGGCTGACATTGGAGATGGTCGTCACCGATGCCGCAGGCCGCGCCGCACTGCTGGCGACTGTTCCCGGCGCCGGCAGATTGGCGGTTGCCAGGCTGGCGGCAAAACCGGCCCAGTTGGCGCTGCCGTTGCCAGACAGCAGGATGCCGTCCCGGCCCGCTGCGGCGCCACTGGACGCCACGGCTTGGTTCGTGGCGATGACCCATGGAAGGTTGCCGGATTGCACGCCGCTCAACCCGGTTGCCGTCGGGCTTGCCCCTGCAGACGGCACCAGCGCCAGCGTGTTGATCGAACTGCGCGCTGTCTGGATGGCGTTGCTGACGGAGGAGCTGTTTCCTTGAATCAAGGCCCCGTTGGCAATCCGCGCGCTTTCGAGTTGTTCATTGTTTGCGACCGCCGTGTTCGTGGCCTGAAGGGCAACCGTCGTGGGAAGTGTGTTCCAAGCGCCGCCACTATGGGTCGGCACGATCGTGGGGAAGTCGGCCGCCTGCTGGAGCGCCACCGACTGTCCACCCACCACTGTCGCGGCGTTGAACGCATTGGATGCGGACTGGTTTGCCATAGACTGACCACTCTCACCCCCCACGCGGGCCGAACCGGCGATCGCATAGCCAAGCTGGGTGTTGACGACCGACATCCCTAGTGTCGGTGGCACAGGGGTGGTGGCAACGGATGGATCGGCCGCCGTACCGGCGTAGGGGAGGTTCGGGTTCGCCGCCAGCACAGCAGCTGTTGGCTGTACGAAGCCACCGCCTGCGGCTGCCACTGCCGATGTCTGCGTCAGGGAGAGCTCAGCCGCTCCTTGCAAGCCAACAGAGACGGCATTGAGCGTGTTGGCGCCGGCCTGGCTGCCGCCGGCGATGACATTGGCGATCTGGGAGCCGTAGGAGCCAATCGGCAGCCCACCGACGATCGCTTGGGCACCATTTGTGGCCGCGACATTGGTGTGGTTCTGAATGTGCGCCAGGTCTGGGGTGGCACCGGGGCAGACACGATCGTGGCGGAGAACTCCGGCGATACGATCTGGGGCAACGAACGGGCTGACATCATCACTGGCGGGTCCGGGGGTGACCTACTGTTTGGCGACGGGAACGCTCCGGCCACCACCGACGGAAACGACACGATTGTGGCGGGTCGCGGGCGAGACACGATCATTGGCGGCCTGGGGGCCGACCTCATCAGCGGCGCTGCTGGCAAGAACCTTATCTATGGAGACTACACCGGCCTGAACGTCGGCGATGGCAACGACACCATCACCGCTGGTGACGACGGCAACACGATTTATGGTGGCGGGGGTAACGATAGCATAACGACTGGGTCTGGCGATGACCTTATCTTCGGGGACAGCTACTATCCGCTGGACAGCGGTGTGCCTTACGCCACCACGCACGTGCCGGATGCCGCAAGAGAAACCCTCAGTGGCAATGACAGCATCTTCGCCGGCGCCGGGAGCGATGTGGTGTTCGCCGGCGCGGGCGACGACCTCGTGTCAGGTGGTGCCGGAAATGATCTGCTCGTGGGGAACCGTGGCAATGACAAGATCTACAGTGGCAGCGGCGGGCCCTACAATCTTGTCACCGGCGCGATCGGCGACCGTGTTTTCGTAGGAGGCGGGAAGCCTAACTTCAGCCTCGCAGCGCCTGATGCAGACAGTGGCACCAACGAAGTCTGGGTTGGCTATGACGTGAACGCCGCGGGCACAACGCGGGTGACTGTTTCAGGCGCGCTTGGAACCGCCATGCTGGCCGACTTCAATCCCGTGTCGACCGGAAACGCCATGGGCACCGATTTGCTGCACGTGGCAACGGGAGCGGTGGCGATCATTGGCGGCGTGCATTCGGTCATGAACTGGGCAGGTGCCGATGTTCTCGACCTGCGAAGCGCTGCGTCGGATAATCTCGGCTTGATTGTCACGTCCACCGGCGCCGGCAACGACACCATACAGGCGGGCTCTGGCAACTACCGAATTTACGGGAATGATGGGCTCAACACCGTACAACTGCAGTCCAACACGGAGGCAGATGTTTACATCGATACCTTCGCGAGCCGCGCCCTGGTGACAGGGGCGACCGCGAATGATCGTATCTTCGTGAACAAGGCACTGGTCGACGCATTCCGCACAAGCGGGACGTTTCGCCAGGGGCAGTTGAACACCACCACCGTCAATGCCACCGGGGCTACGGTGGGAGATGGGCAAGCGTTGAATACCGGGCTTGTCGGGATGCTGACGTTTTCGGCGACCTACAACAACTACCTCGGCCGTGCCTCGACGCTGCCCGTCGTCGGATCGCAGGTTCCGCAGAACCCGGGAGGGTCCTTCAACCCGCAACCCTATCCCAGCCTGTCTGCCCCTGGCAGCAACGTGATGCCCAGTGCAAGCACGCCGACACCGGCAAACTACACCGTCTGGAACTCCGGGGGTGCCTACCCGAACACGGTGTATCAGTATGCGGCCGGGTTCGGTACAGTCGCAGACTATGCTGCAGGCAGTGCGTTGCTCGCGATCGGCTGGTATGTGCTGATGCCTATACCATTCATCGGGCCCATCATCGGCGCTGTTTCGATCGCGCTGGGCGCTCTCCATATCAACGACGCGGTCAATGAGATCCGCCCCCACTTGAACGCCACCTACCAGACCAGCGCGCAACTGACATCGAACTACGCCTCGGTCTGGGATAGCGACCCGCAAAGGGGTATCGGCGACAACACGAGTTGGGATGGCACATCGTTCCTGGGCCTGTACGAGCCCGCCTATGATGGCGCAATGCCCGCGCTGGAGGTGACGGCTGCGGACCTCGGCAGCAATGTGCAGAACACCTATGGTATACACGCTATTGTCGCCGTAAACGCCAAAACGGCGACCGGCGCGGACAAGACCTATGTCTATCTCGTCAATTCTGCGGACAACCTGGTTCTGAACAGCGAGACATTGCTGCTCGCGCAGGTGGACTACAAGCTGTCGGCCAGCCAAGTGGTGATCTATGACGGTGCCACAGATCCATACAACCAGCCTGGCGCAGTCGTGCCGGTACTCGCGCCAGCGGTGGCGACGGTCACGTTGGGTGGCGGGGGGGCCGCCGGCAATGCAATTGCGGGAGGCTATGTAACGACAAGCACAAACCCGTCGATAACCGCCACATTCGGTGGATCACTGGCGAATACCGATACGGTGCGGCTCTACAATGGCGCAACGCTCATTGCAACGCTGACCCGGGGCGATGGCACGGGTCTCACATTCAACCCGTCTGCCAGCACAGCGACTTTCGCTTCCGTCCCTGGCTTTACGACGAATGGCACAGCATACGCGGTGGTAGCGACCAGCACGCAGGGGTTCCAGTCGGAATGGACAGGCCAGTTCGTCTATGATGCGAATTCGCCGGCGCTGACGCCGTCTCTGGATATCCTCCATTCGACCAATGCCATGAGCACGGCCACGCCGCCGGCACCGCTTGCCTATGCAGCGGGGCGCAGGCCCACCGGGTCGTACCTGAACGTGACGTCGAACAAGGAGGGCAGTGGTGGCCTGATGGCCGATACCTCGATCGTGAACGTCGGCCTTAGCCAGTCCGGCTCAACGTACCAGGGCATCCTGAAGAACTTCGGCGACTATGCGCAGGTCGGGACAGCAACGCGCAGCGGCATATTCGCCACCGATTCCCTCGGGCTGCGCCAGGAAATCACCAGTTTCGCCGGCATCACCGGCGCGCCGACCGTCCTTATCGGGCCGACCGGCAGTGGCAGCACTGTCCAGGGCGGCAGCACGGACATCGCAGTCTATTCGGTGGGGATGTCTGACACTGTCTATGCCGGCCCCAGCGCCAGATTCGTTGTCGTGGACGATTCGAGCACGGCGACCGCGCAGGTCTCGATCGGTACAGGGCGGCAGATCGGCGGGGTGGACAGCGTGCTGATTGGTGGCACCAGCTATCAGATCCAGGGATACGACGCGGCATCGGGATATGCCACCGTTTCCGCGATCAAGGCCGGCGACCGTGGCAACACATCCCCAACCACGCTCAGCGTCGTCTTTCAGCAACGCGACATCGTGGTAACGGGCGGCATTCCGGGCGAAGTAGTCACCACCACGTCCCAGGGATCGCAGCTTGTGGAATTCACGGGGGGCAGTTCCGGATCCACCAAGGCCTATGGCGAGGCTGCGGGTCAGATCCTCTACGGTGGTGGCGGCTATGGGGAGCTTCATGCCGCAACGGCTGCTGGTGCGAGTGGAATATCTCTTGTGGCCGGTGCATCCGGGCAGTTGCTGCGTTCCTATGGGAATGCCGACTATTTGTTCGACTCCACGGAAGGTTACACGACGCTCATCGGTGGCGGCGGAGCAGATACGATCGACGTTTCCTATGGCAACGATACGGTCAAGTTTCTGGAGTTTGCCGATGCGCCTATAGCTTCGGTTCTGGAGCAGGTCGTCGGCTTCGTGGCCGCAAGTGGAACGAAGTTCGATCTGCAGGAAGCGATCAGCACCACGAGTCTGTCATTTTCCTTCAAGGGACTGTTGAGCAATGGTGGCACTCTTGCTGCCGGTGAAGTCGGTTACTATCAGACCTCGACGGATACGTTTGTTGTCGTGAACGCCTCTGGAAGCGCGGTCGGTTTCAATTCCAGCAACCTGGCAGCTGCTCCTTCTTCAGCGGATCTAGAGATGGCCTTCAAGATCCACGGCCTGCACACGTTGACCGCGAGCGATTTCTTGCTTTGATGCGTGTGTGCCGCCAGCATGAACATCCTGTTCATCCATCAGAACATGCCAGGCCAGTTCAAGCACCTGGCACCGTTCCTTGCTGGCAACCCCGACAACCACGTGGTCTTCATCACTCAGAGGATTGATGTCGAACTGCCGGGCGTGCGGCGGGTCGTCTACCGGCCCCCCCCCCCCCCCC
>JAIXTK010000302.1 GCA_027483995.1 Acetobacteraceae bacterium | reverse complement strand
GGCGTTCAGCATGCGGTCGTCCGAGAGGCCGCCGAGCACCGCGAGCACGTCGGCCAGCGGCAGCAGGGCCGGGCCGGTGGCGAGGTCGGCGGCGAAGCTGGCAAGCAGGGCCAGCAGCGCCACCGCGGTGACGACGGCGCGGCGGCGGTTGCCGCCGCGCCAGTGCGCCGCGCTCATGCCGCGGGCGGCGTAAGGCGGGCCATCCAGGTGCCCTCGAAGGCCACCGGCAGGTATGTGGCGTGGTAGTCGCGCAGCTCCGCCACCGGGTCGATATCGGCGAACTGCGCCGGCCACAGCGCCTTGGCGATGAACTGCATGGCCGTGTAGTCCCATAGCGAGCGGGACAGGCCGTGCTCGATGGCAAACAGCTGGCCGGTGCGGATGGCGGTAAGGTCCGCCCAGCCCTGGCGCCGCGCGTAGGGGGCGAGGCGGGCGCGCGTGGTGGCGAGGTCGGCGTCGAACCCCGTCAGCACCGCGTTCGGGCGATTGGCCCAGGAGGAGCCGGCGATGAAGATCGCGTCGGGGTTGGCGGCAATCACGTATTCCGGGTTCAGCGGCCCCCAGTTGCCGGCGCCGGCCAGGCGGTTGGCGGCGATGTTCTCGGCGCCGATCAGATCGAGCATGCGGCCCCACATGCCGCGCCAGTAGGTGTTGCCCACCACGTCTGCCCCGCCCTGGCCGAGTTCCACATAGACCTTGGGCTTGCGGCCGCCATTGGCGGCGATGCCGCGGGCGGCGCGGGCCTGGATGTCGGCGAGTTTGGTGGCGTAGAGCGTGGCCAGCGCCTCGCCGCGGGCCGCCTGGCCGGTAACGAGGCCGAGGGCGCGGGTGCTGGCGAGGTGCCGGGCAGGGGCCTGCGCGTTGTAGTCGATGACCACGACGGGGATGCCCAGCGCCTCGAACTGCGCCATTTGTTCCTTCATCGGCTGGTAGGTCCAGTCGGCCACCAGGAGAAGATCGGGCCGCAGCGCGATCACCTTCTCGGCGCTGAAGTCGCCGCCATCGGTGTGGCCGAAATCCGGCAGGGTGGCGAGCCGGGGGATCGCTGGCAGATAGCGCCTGAAGGAGCCGGCGCGCCAGCCGGCCCAGAGCTCGCGCGAGAAGCCGACCACCTTGCCCCAGGCCTCCACGCCGCCGGCGGCGGTGAATTCCTCGAAGTTGAAATTGAGCGCGATGCGCTCGGGCGGGGCGCGGAGGGTGACGCTGCGGCCGAGCGCGTCGGTGACGGTGAGCGGGGCGGCGGCGGCAGGAAAGGCGGCAAGCAGGGGCAGCGCGAGGGCGCGGCGCCGGGACAGGACGGGCATGGGAATTCTCCGGAATGACGGGCAGGAACGGCGCACATGGGCGCCGGTGGCCGGGTCAGGCGGAGAGGGCAGGGGGGCCGCGTGGTTGCGCGATCGCGAAGGCGGCGGCTGGCGGGGCGGTGGCAGGTGGCAGAAGGCGGCGGGCCGGCGCTGCCACGGCGCGGCTGCGGGGCAGGGTGGGGGGCGCCGGCAGCAGCACGGCGGCAGGGCCGGCGCAGACCGGGCAGAGCGGGCACGTGAGGCCGCCCTGGTCCTGGGCGGGCGTGGACGGGTCAGAATGGCAGATGCCGCCGCCGGATAGTAGCAGGGCCAGCGCGTCTTCCGGCGCCGGCGGGGCCGGCATGGGCATCGGCGGCAGAAGCAGGCGCAGAAGCACCGCCAGCGCTGCGAAGGCGGCCAGCAGCGTGGTGCGGTGCGTGCGCCGGGGCGCGGGGTGAGGGCGGGCCATGCTGCTGTCCGCGTGCAACATCGCGAGCGTTACCGGCAATGCCGCCTCATGGCAACGCTGCGTTACGTCAGGTGTAGATCATCTTGCGGGTCATGCCGCCGTCGATCACCAGCTCCGTGCCGGTGACGAAGCCGGAGTCGGGGCCGAGCAGGAAGGCAGCGGCGGCGGCGATGTCCTCCGGTTGGCCGACGCGGCCGGCCCAGTGCTGGGCATGGTCCTCGGCCGAGGGGGCGGGGCCCTTGGTGAGGATCCAGCCCGGGGAGATGCAATTCACCCGCACCGGAGCGAGCGAGGCGGCCAGCGCGTGGGTGAGGGCGACGATGCCGCCCTTGGAGGCGGTATAGGCCTCCGAGTTCGGTTCCGACTGGTGGGCGCGGGTGGAGGCGATGGTGACGATGCTGCCCTTCGCCGCGTGCAGCAGCGCCTGGGTTTCACGAGCGAGGAGGAAGATGCTGGTGAGGTTGGTGCCCAGCACGCTGTTCCACTCGGCAAGCGAAAGCTGGGCCAGCGGCTTGGTGATGCCGAAGCCGGCGTTGCAGACGAGGCCATCGAGCCGGGCTTCCTCGGCTGCGATGCCGGCGACCAATGATTGCACCGCGGCTTCGTCGGACACGTCGCAGCGCACGGTGCGGGCGCCGGGCGGGCCATCCGCGTCGCGGTCCGCCACCACCACGCGCCAGCCATCGGCGAGCAGGCGCGCCGCCACCGCGCGGCCGATGCCTCGGCCGCCGCCGGTGACGAGCGCGGTCTTCATCCCTTCAGCGCCCCCAGCACGCGGCCGATCCAGGCATCGAGCTGGGCGGCATCGTGCCAGCGCAGCACGGCGACGATGTCGTGCGTGGGATCGACCCAGGTGAAGTTGCCGCCGGCGCCGGTGGCCCAGTAGCTGTCCGCCGTCGCACTCGGCTTCGGGCCACGGCCGGTGTTCAGCCACCAGAGGAAGCCGTAATCCGGCTTGATCGGGCAGGGGGTGAGGGATTGGGAAACCCAGTCCGCCGAGAGTATCTGCCGCCCGCCCCAGGCGCCGTTGCGGGCCATCATCAGGCCGATGCGCGCCTGGTCCTCGGCATGGATGAATACGCCGCCGCCCCAGTGGCCACCGCCCGAGACGCTGCGGATGCTTTGCCCGTTCACCAGCACGTAGGAGTTGGAATAGCCGCTCCAGCGCCATTCCTGGGAGGCGCCGATCGGGGCCATCACGCGCTCGGCAAACACCTGCGGCAGGCTGCGGCCGAAGCGGCGCAGCAACGCCAGGCTCAGCCGGTTCACCCGCACGTCGTTGTATTCCCAGTAGCTGCCGGGATCGCGCAGCGGGCGGGCCTCGCCCTTCTTCATGTTGCTGGTGCCGGCGAACTCGGTGGCGAGCGTGCGGTTGCGGTCGATCTGGTCGGGCTTGCCGAACAGCGTGCCTTCCCATTCCGAGGTCTGGTGCAACAAATGGCGCCAGGTGATGGCGCCGTTGTGCGGGCCATCGAAGCCGCCATCCTGCACGGTACGGCCCACGGGTTCGTCGAGGTCGCGGATCAGCCCGTCGGCCACGGCAAGGCCGGCGAGGATGGAGAGATAGGATTTCGCGACCGAAAAGGTCATGTCAACCGCGCGCGTGTCGCCCCAGGAGGCAACCAGCTTGCCGCCGCGCAGGATCAGCCCGTTGGGGCCGCTGCGGTTGGCGACGGGGCCGAACAGGAAATTGTCCGGCGGCGGCTCGAACGTGCCGGTTTCCAGCTGGGTGCGCACATCGCGCTGCCACTTGGTTTCGTTGGCCAGCGCGAAGGCCACCGCATCCTGCAGCTTGGCGGCATCGAAGCCGGCGGCCTCTGGCGCCACCCTGTCCCAGGGGGTGCCGTCGGCGGGCGGAACGTAGGGGGTGCTCATGTTTGGTGCGTTCCTCAGGCCGGCCGCACGCCCCAGGGGAAGGGCGCGATGCCCTTCACCATGTCGCGCAGCGAGGTGCGATAGGCGGTTTGCAGGTAGAACTGGCCGACCGGAATGGTGGCAACCTCGCTGAGCGCGAGGCGGCCGAGCTCGTGCGCCAGCTTGGCCTGCTGGGCGGGATCGGTTGCCTCCACCCAGGCTTCGGCCAGTTCCTCGGCGCGGGCATTGCCCCACCAGCCGAACCAGCCGCGCTCGCCCTGGCCGCGCACCAGGGGGGAGGTGACGGGCGAGCCATAGGCCGGGGCGGGGCCGGTGGTGTGGAAGATGCTCCAGCCACCCTTCTCGATCGGCTCGCGGCTGGCGCGGCGCTGGATCACGGTGCCCCAGTCGCTCTCGCGCAGTTCCACGTTCACGCCGATCTTCTTCAGCGCATCGTTCATCACCAGGCCGAGCGGGCCGATATCGGGGAAGTCGGTGGGGTTGATGATCACCACCTTCTGCCCGGCATAGCCGGCTTCCTTCAGCATGGCGGCGGCGCGGGCGAGGTCGCCGGGCATCAGGTCCGGATGCTCCTGGAAATACGGCGTGTTCTTCGGAAACAGGCTGCGGCTGGTGGTCCAGAGCTTCTCGTCGTCGCCACGGCTGGCGCGCATGAAGTCTTCCTGGCGCACGCTGGCCAGAATCGCGCGGCGCAGCTTCACGTCGTTGAACGGCACCTGCAGGCAGTTCAGGCGCGCCAGCGCCAGGCGCCCGGCCGGGTCTGTCACCTCGGCGCGGATCGCGGGGTTGCGCAGCAGGGTGGGAATGAGATCAACCAGCGGGCGCTCCCACCAATCGGCCTCGTTGTTCTGCAGCGCGGCGCCGGCGGTGGAGGGGTCGGCGATCACGTTCCAGACCACGCGGCCGAAATGCGCCACCTTGCCGCCCGATGTGCCGTCCGGTGCTTCCTGGCGGGGCACGTAGCGGTCGAACTTCGCGTACACCACGCGGCTGCCGGAGTTGTATTCGTCGGCCACGAAGCGGAACGGGCCGGAGCCGACCACCTCGCGCACCGCGGTGTTGGCATCCGTCTTCGCCAGGCGCTCCGGCATGATGAAGGGCGGGCCCTCGGCCTTGGCGATGGCGGCCAGCAGCAGCGGGAAGGGCCGCTTCAGCTTGATCTCCACGGTGCGGTCATCGGCAGCACCCCAGTTCTCGACCGATTTTTCCAGGATCTGGCCGAACGGGTCGCGCTTGGCCCAGCGGGCGAGGGAGGCGGCGCAATCCTGCGCGCGGACAGGCTCGCCATCGTGGAAGAACAGGCCGGCGCGCAGGGGGAAGCGCCAAATGCGGCCATCTTCCGAGACGGTGTGCCCTTCGGCCATCTGCGGGCGGTAGGCGCCCTTGCTGTCGGTGGCGTAGAGCACGTCGAACACGTAGTACGCATGGTTGAAGGTGACCGTGGCCGTGGTCCAGACCGGATCGAGCGCGGTGAGGTTGGCCTGCGGGATGAAACGCAGCGTGGGCACGGGCTGCGCCAGGGCCGGGGCGGCGAGTGGTGCTGCGGCCGTGGCAATGGCGGCCTTCAGCAGGCTGCGGCGTTTCATGGCGTTTCTCCCTGTGCGTCAGACATCCACCCAGCCGCCCTCGCGGGCGCTGCGGGCAATGGCAGTAAGGGCGAGGGCGGTGTCAATCGATTCCGCTTCGGTGCAGCCGTTCCAGGCCTGCGCACCCTCGCGCACCATGCGCGCGAAGCTCTCCGCCTCCAACCGGAAGCCGTCGCCGCCCGGCACGGTTTCGGTCTCGAACGGCACGGTGGCGGGCACGCCGCGCTTGATGCGCAGGGTGAGCTCGGCCTCCGGCGGCTTGTGGTTGCTGTAGCTGGTCTCGATCACGCCCGCCTCGCCCACGATCACGGCGTGGCGGTGCTGGGCGGTGGACATGGAACTGCTGACCTGGGCGATGGCGCCGGAGGGGAATTCCAGGATGGCGGCGATGGTCTGGTCCACGCCGGATTGCGTGGTGCGGCCGGTGGCAAACGCGCGGGCGGGGCGCTCGCCGGCGATGATGCGGGCCATGCTCATGGAATAGGTGCCGGCATCCAGCAGCCCGCCGCCGCCGCGTTCGGGCAGCAGGCGGATGTTGCTGGCATCGCGCAGCGGGCTGCCGTCGGGTGCCACCAGCGCGAAGCCGAAGGCCGCGGTGATCAGCTGGATGCGCCCCACGGTGTTCTGGGCCAACAGTTCGCGCACCCGCAGCGTCTGCGGCTGGGACATGTAGGGATAGGCTTCCACGAGATGCACGCCGGCCTGTCGCGCCGCGTCGTACATGCGCTGGGCTTCGGCGGCGTTCATGGCCAGCGGCTTCTCGCACAGCACGTGCTTGCCCGCTTCCACGCAACGGATCGCCCAGTCGTGGTGCATGTCGTTCGGCAGCGGGATGTAGATCGCCTCGATCGCGGGATCGGCCAGCAACGCCTCGTAGCTGGCGTGGTGGCGCGGGATGCCGCACTCCGCGGCGAAGGCGGCAGCCTTGGCTCCATCGCGGCTTGCGACCACGTCCACCGTGGCGAGTGCCGATCCCGCCACGCCGCGGGTGAACTGGCGCGCGATGTTGGCGGCACCGAGAATGCCGTAGCGGAGGGGTTCGGCCATGGCTGTTCGCTCCCGTTGCGGGGGCAGCATGGCGCTAGGCGTGGGCGTGGTCCAGCAGCCAGGCGCGCAGCAGGGCGATCTCCGGCCGGTCGGCATGGGGCTCTGGCGCTACGATGTAGAAGCCCATCTCGGACGGGAGTTGCAGGCCGAACGGCACCACGAGGCGCCCGGAGGCGAGTTCGGCCTCCACCAGCGGGCCTTGCACCAGCGCCACGCCCATGCCGCCGAGAGCGGCCTGGATCGCCAGGATCGGCATGTCGAACACCGTGGCGTGGTCGGCCAGTTCGGATGGCTGGCCGGCGGCGGTGAGCCAGCGATGCCACATGTCGCGGTAGGTGGAGATGGCGATCAGGCGCTGGCCGGCGAGGTCGGCGGGCGTGCGTAGCCGGGCGGCCAAGGCGGGGGTGCAGACCGGGAAGATGTCGTCCGACAGCAGCCAGGTGGCGCGCAACCCTGGCCAGGTGCCGCGGCCGTAGCGGATCGCCATGTCCACCTCCTCGCGCCGGAAATCGACCAGGGACATGGAAGTGCTGACCTCCACGTCGATCTCCGGGTGCTCGGCCTGGAAGCCGGCCAGGCGCGGTACCAGCCAGGTGCTGGCGAAGGAGGGGGTGGTGGAAACCCGCAGGGCGCGCCTTCCATCCGTGCCCAGCAGCTTCGCGGTGGCGGCGCGCAAATGGTCGAACGCATCGTGCACCGCGGCGCGGTAGGCCTCGGCGGACGGGGTGAGATGCACGGCGCCGGGCGTGCGGACGAACAGGCGCACGCCAAGCTCTTCCTCCAGCTTGCGGATCTGGTGGCTGATTGCCGTCTGCGTCACGTGCAGTTCGTCGGCCGCACGGGTGAAGCTGCCGTGGCGCGCCGCGGCCTCGAAGGCGCGCAGGCCGTTCAGGGGGGGCAGGGGCTGGGTCATGGGCTGGCCATCATGAGGGAAATTCATGCGGTGGGTGAGAAATCATCATTTGCTGCAGTGCAGCATAATCGGGCCTCATGAATACGGCAATATTGCTGACGGAGTTTCCCGATGGCCCAGTCCTTTGCCGGTCCCCTTGCCGGCTTCCTTCCCGGTTCGTTTTCCACCCCCCAGCACCACACCGCGGCCAAGCCCGGCCTGTTCGCGCTGCTGCGCACCTGGCGCGCCCGCGCCCAGGAGAAGGCGCAGCTGGCCCGCTTCGATGCGCGTGAGATGCAGGATGTCGGCCTGACCGAGGCCGATTGCGTGGGCATCCTGAACACGCCGCTGTGGCGTGAGGCCGCGCCGCGCCGCTGACGTCTGCGGCTGCCGTCGCCGTGGCAGCATCGGCGCATCCGACGGAGATGCGCCGATGCTTCCCACCCTCGCCGGCACCTTTCGCGCCATGGCGCGCAACAACGCCTGGTGCAACCATCGCCTGCTGGCGGCGGTGGCGCAGCTGGAGCAGGCAGCGTTCGCGGCACCGCGCACCGGTTTCTTTCCCAGCCTGCGCAAGACGCTGAACCACATCCTGATCATCGACCACTTTTACGTCGATGCGCTGGAGGGTGGCTCCCTTGGCCCGGCCGCGTGGCAGGACCAGGAGCCCTGCGCGACAGTCGCTGCGCTGCAGGCGGCGCAGGCGGCGGTGGATGGCCGCCTGATCGCCCATTGCGACGGGCTGGACGACTCTGCCCTGGCCACAGAAGTGCGCGTGCATCGCGGCACGCGCTTCCAGGCGGAGCGGCGCGACCGGCTGCTGCTGCACCTGTTCCTGCACCAGATCCACCATCGCGGCCACGCGCACGGGATGCTGTCTGGCACCGACGTAAAGCCGCCGCAGCTGGACGAGTTCTATTCCATCGCCGAAGCGCCGCTGCGCGAAGCGGAGCTCGCCGAACTCGGCTGGACCGAGGACACTGTGTGGATGCCGCCGCGGTGATCGGCGGTGCCATGGCCAAGCCGCATCCCCCATCCCATATCCGATGCCGCCGCTGGATGATGGGATACCGAGATGCTCGCCCGATTTGCTGCCCTTGCTGCCGGCCTGGCCGTCGCCGCCTGCTCCGTGGTGGGTGACCGCCGGGGCACGGAAGAGCCGGCCTTCGATGTGGTTGGCCGGGCCGGGATGGCCGAGATCCGCCGCTACGCGCCACGCATCGCCGCCGAGACCGACCTGGAAGGCGATGCCGAGACGGCGCGCAATGATGGTTTCCGCCGCGTGGCCGGCTACATCTTCGGCGGCAACCGCGCGGCCGCGAAGATCGCCATGACCGCCCCGGTGGCGCAGGCGGCGGCCAGCGAGCGCATCGCGATGACCGCGCCGGTGGCCCAGGCCGCCGCCGGGCCCGGACGCTGGACGGTGCGATTCTTCATGCCGGCCCAATGGACCCTGGCCACGCTGCCGGTGCCGAACGACCCCGCGGTGCGGCTGGTGGAGGTGCCCGGCGAGACCATGGCCGTGCTGCGCTTCACCGGCGATCGCGGTGCGGACGCGGTGGCGGCGCGCCAGGCCGAACTTCTGCGCGGGCTGGCCGGCACCGCCTGGGCGCCGCAAGGCGCTCCGGTGGCCTGGTTCTACGATCCGCCCTGGACGCTGCCGTGGCTGCGCCGCAACGAGGTGGCGGTCCCGGTGACCGGCGGCTGAGACGAAAAACCCCGCGGCATCGCTGCCGCGGGGCGTTCCGTGCAGTCCGGTCCCGAGGGATCAGACCGAGTAGTACATCTCGAACTCAACCGGGTGCGGGGTGTGTTCGAAGCGATACACCTCGTTCCACTTCAGCTCGATGTAGCTCTCGATCTGGTCGGCGCTGAACACGTCCCCGGCGAGCAGGAAGTCGTGGTCGGCGGCGAGCGCACCGAGGGCTTCGCGCAGCGAACCGCACACCGTGGGAATGCCCTTCAGCTCTTCCGGGGGCAGGTCGTAGAGGTCCTTGTCCATGGGGTCGCCGGGGTGGATCTTGTTCTTGATCCCATCCAGGCCCGCCATCGCGAGCGCGGAGAACGCGAGGTAGGGGTTGGCCGACGGGTCGGGGAAGCGAACTTCCACCCGCTTGGCCTTCGGGTTGGTGGTGTAGGGGATGCGGCAGGAGGCAGAGCGGTTGCGCGCGGAGTAGGCGAGCAGCACGGGGGCCTCGAAGCCCGGGATCAGGCGCTTGTAGCTGTTGGTGCTGGGGTTGGTGAAGGCATTCAGCGCCTTGGCATGCTTGATCACGCCGCCGATGAAGTAGAGGCACATCTCCGACAGGTCGGCATAGCCGTTGCCGGCAAACAGCGGCTTCGCGTTCTTCCAGATCGACATGT
>JAIXTK010000109.1 GCA_027483995.1 Acetobacteraceae bacterium | reverse complement strand
CGGCCAGTATCCGGATCGCGCCCCCGGCCACGACCCGCGCCTGCCCGCCGATGGGCGCGGCGAGATGGAATGGCGCGGCCTGAGGCCCTTCGCCACCAACCCCCAGGTGGTGAACCCCGCCCAGGGCCATATCGCCAACTGGAACAACAAGCCCGCGGTGGACCACGACAACACCTGCACCTTCGTCTGGTCCGCCGCCGATCGCCTGAGCGAGATCGAACTCCGCCTGCCCGCCATCGCCACGGTGGAGCAACTCTGGGGCCTGATCGAGCAAACCTCGCTGATCGACCTGAACGCCCGCCTGCTGGTGCCGCGCATCCTCGCCGCCACCGCATCGCTGCCCGCCGACAGCACGCTGCGCCGCACCGCCGAGGCGATGCGGGGGTGGGCGGGAAGCCTTGCGTCTGCCGGCGTCGACTACATCTCTCCCGGCGTGCCGATCCTTCACGCCCTGCTGCCCGCCCTGCTGCGCCGCGTGCTGGCCGATGTGCCGCCGCGCGAGTTCGCGGCCGGGCTCGCTGCCCTGTTCCCCGATCCCGCCATTCCGCAATCCTACAGCTACAACATCCCACCTCTGGCCAAGCTGCTGGATCGCGTGCTGCGCGGCGATGCCACCGAGCACGACTTCCTCGCCGGCCGCGACGCCGACGCCCTGATCCGCGAAGCGCTCGCCGAAGCCGTCGCCACGCTCACCGCCGAACAGGGCCCCGACCCCGCGCAGTGGCGCACCAAGGCCAGCACCACGCTGTTCCGCGCCAGCAACTTCATGGGCATCCCCCAGGCGCGAAACGCCGACACCATGGCGCTGCCCGCGTTCATGAACCGCGGCACCGAGAACAACATGGCGGTGCTTGGCGCGGACGGGATCGAGCTCTACGACATCATGCCCCCGGGCCAGTCCGGCTTCGTGGCACCCAACGGCACGCCCAGCCCGCACCGCGACGACCAGCTTGCCCTCTACGGCGCCTACGGCAGCAAGCGCCAATGGCTCACCCGCGACGAAGCGCTTGCCAACACCGAACTGGCCCACACGCTATGACCCTGCCGCGCCCCCATGCAGCCGTGATCTTCGACATGGACGGCACCCTGCTGGACACTGAGAGCATCTACATCCGCACCTTCCTGGAGACCTCCACCGCGCTGGGCTACCCCCTGCCGGAGAGCTTCCTGCACGGCCTGGTCGGCCTGCCCGGCACCGAGTTCCAGTCCCGGCTGCGCGCCCATCTCGGCGAGGACTTCCCCTACACCGAGCACCGCCAGATGTATCTCGCCCGCCGCACGGAACTGCTGGACCAGGGCGTGCCGATCAAGCCCGGCGCGCTCGAACTGATCGCCCATCTGGAGCAAACCCGCACGCCGATGGCCATCGCCACCGCGGCCACGCGGGTGAATGCGGAAGACAATCTGCGCCGCACCGGGCTGTGGGACCGCTTCGAGGTGATCCGCACGCGTGATGACGTGGAGCACTCGAAGCCGAAGCCTGACCTATTTCTGCGCGCCGCCGCCGATCTCGGCATCGACCCCGCCCTGTGCGTGGCGATCGAAGACAGCCACAACGGCGTCCGCTCCGCCCATGCCGCGGGGATGATGACGGTGATGGTGCCCGACATCATCAGCCCCACCGACGAAATCCGCGCCCTATGCGTGGCCGTGGTCAGCTCGCTGCACGATGTGCGGCGGTTGGTGGGCGGTTAATCCGGCTTCGGCCGGAACACCGCCATCCACGCCAGCCCCGCGGCCAGTGCGGCCACGCAGACGCCGAACGCCACCGCATAGCCCTGCGGCGCGTAGCCGCCAGTGGCGGTGCGCGGCCACAGGTCCAGGATCACGCCGATCCCCCACTGGAACAGGAACACGGTGCTGAACATCAGGAAGTTGAGGCAGGTGGTCACCCGCCCGCTCAGCTCCAGCGCGAAGGCCTGGGTCAACACGGGATAGTAGACGATCACGTAGGTGCCGAGGAACGCGAAGGCGCACCACCACACGAGCGCCCCCAGCGGCAGCGCGGCGCCGAACAGCGCCAGGGCCGCCAGTGAGAGGGTGAACAGCGCAATCGCCCCGGTGGAGGTGGCGAAATGGGAGATGCCGCGCTTCGAAAGTGCGCCGGCCACGATGCCGGAAGAGAGGAAGCCCGCCGTCATCGCCACGGCGGCCAGCAGCATCGATGTGCTGCGCGTGGCGGCATCCTGCCCGGCCACGTCGCGCAGCCAGGGGCCGATCCACAGCGTTTGGATGGCGATGAAGCTCGCCTGCTGCACGGAGGCCAGCGGCGCCAGGCGCCAGAAGGCCCGGCTGCGCAGAATGGTGCCGATCGCGCCCATCTGCTCGCCCAGTGTGCCCGTGGCGCGCGTGCCCTCGCGCTCCGGCACCACGGTGAAGATGAAGGCTGAAACAGCAAGAGTTGCCGCCGAGAGCCAGAAGAACAGCGTGTGCCAGGTCATCACGCCGAGGGCGGCCTGTGCCGGCGCGGTAGCCACCAGCGAGCCCAGCCCGCCGGCTGCCATCAGCACCCCGTTCATCAGCGGCCAGTGCTCGGCGCGGAACCAGAGGTTGATCACCTTCAGCGCGCCCATCAGCCCGGCGGCCACGCCCAGCCCGATCAGCACCCGCCCGGCCACCAGTTCCGGCAGCGAAGTGCCCAGGCCGAACACCGCCGCCCCCGCCGCCGCGAACAGCAGCAGCGTGGCCTGCACCCGGCGCGGGCCGTAGCGATCCAAGGCAAGGCCGAGCGGCAGCTGGATGCCGGCGAACATGATGAAATAGGCGCTGGTGAGCAGCCCAAGATCGCTGGCGGACAGGTTCAGCTCGGCCGCGATCACCGGGCCCACCACGGCGTTCACGGTGCGGTAGAGGTAGGAGAGGAAGTAGGCCGCCGCGAACGGCAGATACACCCGCGCCAGCAACGCCGGCAGGCGCAACGGCGCCGGCTGAAGTGCCGTGGCACTCATTCCCGTCTCCCCCGAATCATTAGGGGCAGATTACCGTGGCGGCCGCGCCGCGGGAATCAGCGCGCTCGCATGGGGGGTATGAAGGAAGGGTCTTCTTTTTTCTGAAGAAAAAAGAAGCAAAAAAGACTTCATTCGTTTGCGCCCGCTGCAGGGCGAGCCGCAAACGAATAAAAGTTTTTTGGTTCTTTTTTTCAAAAAAGAACCGCTTGCTTACTGCCGATAGGATGCATCCACACTATCCAGAACATCCAACAGCCCAGGCCACGACAACTCCCCACGATCCAGGGAGAAGTCCTTCTCGCTCAGCAGCGAGCCAAACCAGGCCGAGGTCTTGGCGGTGACGGGGTAGAGCGGCGAGCCGCCAGCCAGGGCGGCGATCTGGGCCTGGCAGGCGCGTTCCAGCGTGTGCATCAGCCAGAACGCCTCGCCCACGGTGCGCCCGCAGGTGAGCAGGCCGTGGTTGCGCATGATCAGCGCGCGGTGCGGCCCCATGTCTCGCGCCAGCGCCGCGCGGCCGCCGATCTCTTCGGCCATCGCGTCGATGTCGTGGTAGCCGAGATTGCCGGTGAAGAAGCAGGCATGCTGGCTGGCCGGCAGCAGGCCCTGCGCCTGCATGGAAACGCCCATGCCGGCGGTGGTGTGGGTGTGCATCACGCAGGCCGCATCGGGCCGCGCCATGTGGATGGCGGAATGGATGATGAAACCGGCCGGGTTCACCCGGAACGGGCTTTCCATCACCTTGTTGCCCTCGCTGTCGATCTTCACCAGCGAAGAAGCCGTCACGCGCTCGAACAGCACGCCGTGCGGGTTGATCAGGAAGTGCTTGTTGTCGCTGCCGGGCACCGAGAGCGAGGTGTGGGTGCCGGTGAGGTCGGCCATGTTGTAGCGCGCCAGCAGGCGGTAGCAGGCGGCGAGGTCGATGCGCGCCTGCCATTCCTCGGCGGAAACCGTGGCGCGCACGCTGGTGGTAATGGCACTGTCGTTGGGCATGGGCGGCTCCTGTTGCGGGATGGGATCAGCCGAGATGGTTCACCTTGGGCAGGGCATAGACGGGCGTCGGAACCCCTTCCATCCGCGCCTTCAACTGCAGCGCGAGGTAGCGCGAATAGTGCCGGGCCTGGGCCAGGTTGCCGCCGTGGAACCACAGCCCGGGCTGCTGGGTGGGCTTCCACATGTTGCGCAACTCGCCTTCCCAGGGGCCGGGGTCATAGGTGGTGTTGCTGCCGAGGCCCCAGCATTTGCCGACGCGGTCCGCCACCTCCTGGCTGATCAGCTTGGCCGCCCAGCCATTCATGCTGCCATAGCCGGTGGCGAAGACCACGAGATCGGCCGGCAGCGTCTCGCCGGTGCCCAGCGTCACGCCCCCGGCGGTGAATCCGGCCACTTCGGTGCCGGCGCGCAGGCCGATGCGGCCATCGGCCACCAACGCGCTGCCGCCGACATCGATGTAGTAGCCGGAGCCGCGGCGGACGTATTTCTGCGACAGGCCCGAGCCGTCCTCGCCGAAATCCAGCTTGAAGCCCACGCGCCGCAGCGCGTCGTAGTACTCGCGGTCGGTTTCCTGCAGCTTGTCCGCGATCGGTTTCTGCACGCGCGGCTGCACGGCGTAGGGCACGGAGGCGACCATCAAATCCGCCTGGTCGGTGCTGAGCCCACGCTGCGCGGCGGCTTCGGAATACGGCCCCTTGTCGCCATTGGCGCGCAGCGTCTCCGCCCGGGCCACCATGGTGGAGGAGCGCTGGATCATCGTGACACTCGCCGCCTCGTGCTCCCACAGATCCACCGCGATGTCGTGGGCGGAGTTGTTGGCGCCGACCACCACGCAGTGCTTGCCCTCCCAGCCTGGCCCGCCGGGGTGGTTGGAGGAGTGGTAGATGTTGCCGGCGAAGTTCTCCATGCCCGGCAGAACAGGCATGTTGGGCACGCCAGACATGCCGGTGGCCAGCACCAGGTGCTTCGGGCGCAGCACATGCGGCACGCCATCGCGCAGCACCTGCACCTCCCACTCGCCCTTGGCCTCATCGTATTTCGAGGCGACGCATTCGGTGCCGCCCCAGAAGTTCAGCTGCATGATGTTTGTGTACATCTCCAGCCAATCGCCGATCTGGTCCTTCGGCGTATACACCGGCCAGTGCGCGGGGAAGGGCAGGTAGGGCAGGTGGTCGTACCAGACCGCATCGTGCAGGCAGAGCGACTTGTAGCGGCTGCGCCAGGCATCCCCGGGGCGCGGCAGCTTGTCGATCACGATGGTCGGCACCTCCAGCCGCCGCAGCCGGGCCGCGAGCGCAATGCCGCCCTGGCCGCCGCCGACAATCAGCACATAGGGCTGCACGGTGTGGCCGAGTTCGGCCACCTCGCGCTCGCGCGCTTCCTTCCAGGTCACGCGGCCCTTGCGGGCACCCCATTCCACGCCTTCCGGCCGGGTGAAGCCCTGCTTCTCCTCGAAGCCCTTCAGCTCCTGCAGCGCGGTGAGCAGTGAGAAACCACGGCCCTCCACCAGCTTCACATGGCCACGGCCGCGCCCCGTGGCGGTCTCGAAGGTGAACCAGCCTTCCTCGCCGCCATCGGCGGTGGGGCCGGCGGTTTCCAGCTTGAAGCCGCCAGGGCGGGCAGTGCTGGCGGTGAGCATCGCCGCGATCGCGTCGTGCCCCTCGGCGGTGTGGATGTTCCAGGTCAGCGCCGCGAGGTCGCGCCAGTAGCATTCGGTGGCGAACAGCGCGGCAGCTTGCTTGGCCTCGCCGCGCGCCAGGGCGCCTTCCAGTGCCGAAAGGAAATTGCCCACCCGCGTGGCTGCCTGTGCTTCGCCCATCATCCGTCCCCCGTCGCGCCCGGGGATGATAGGGCGCGCTTGCGGGTGTGCCTACCCGGGG
>JAIXTK010000390.1 GCA_027483995.1 Acetobacteraceae bacterium | reverse complement strand
GAAGAAAAAAGAAGCAAAAAAGACTTCATTCACTTGCGCCCGGGATAGCCTCCGGGCGCAAGCGAACAAAAGTTTTTTGGTTCTTTTTTTCAAAAAAGAACCGCCTGCTTCTTTAAAGCCGAGGCATCTTCAGCGCATTCACATACCCACGATTCCACGTCGGCGTGATCATCACCTCGTTGATGCACAGATGCGGCGGCAGGCACGCGATATACCGCACCAGATCGCCGACATCGGAGGACTGCGCCATCTTCGCCCGATCCTCGGCCGAAACCGGCACCGGCCGCTTGTCCAGGATCTCGGTCGCCACCTCACCCGGCAGCAGCGCCGTGGAGCGGATACCGTTCACGCATTCCTGCATGTTGATCGAATGGCTCATCGCCACCACGCCATGCTTCGCCGCGGTATAGGCCGCCCCCGAGAGCCCGCCGATGAACCGCCCGGCCATGGAGGCAGTGAAGATGATCACCCCATCCTTCTGCTTGCGCATCATCGGCAGCACCGCGATCGCGCCATAGAACGCGCTGTTCAGGTTGGCGGAAATCACCAGATCCGCCCCATCCGGCTGCAACTCCTGCCAGTTCCGCTTCGGCACGTTCGCCCCGGCATTGGCCACGAAGATATCGAGGTGCCCGAATTTCTCGCCGATCCACGCCACGATGCGGTTGATGTCCTCCACCACTGTCATGTCGCCCGCCTGCACATGCGCGTGCTGCCCGATCCGGGCCGAAACCGCCTCCAGCTTATCCACCCGCCGCCCGGTCAGGATCACCGTGGCCCCTTCCTCGGCCAGCGCCACCGCCGCGCCTTCGCCGATCCCGCTCCCGGCGCCGGTCACCCACGCCACCTTGCCCGTCAGCTTGCCCATCGTCTCTCTCCCTTACCCACCCGCGTGTTGTCGCCCTGGCCGCAACGTGTTGGAATATGCGGCGTCGGGCAGCGAGCGCTCGCCAAGGAGGAAACATGAAAATCCAGGCCATTGAAACCCTGCGCGCCGATGCCGGCTGGCGCATGTTCTCCTTCCTGAAGATCACCACCGACACCGGCATCGTCGGCTGGTCCGAATTCAACGAAAGCTTCGGCAGCGCCGGCCTCAAGAACGTCATCGACGCGCTGTGCGAAGTCATCATCGGCCGCGACCCCCGCCCCACCGAGCAGATCGTCGCCCATCTCCACGTCCTCACCCGCCAGTCCCGCGGCGGCCTCAACCAGCAGGCCATCGCCGCGATCGAGAACGCCCTGCTCGATGTGAAGGCCAAGGACCTCGGCATCCCCGTCTACGCCCTGTTCGGCGGTCCGGTGCGCACGCGCATCGAAACCTACTGGTCGCACATGTCTACCTACCGCATCCGCAATGCGGCCCAGATGGGCGTGCCCCCGCTGAAGAACTACGACGACGTCAGCCGCCACGCCGAGGAAATCCGCAAGCTCGGCTTCAAGGGCATGAAGACCAACATCATGGCCTGGGACGGCGAGAAGCTCTCCAGCTGGGGCGGCGGCTTCGGCCGCAACAAGGGCTGGCCGGAACTCAACTGGTCCCCCGAAGCCCTGCGCTACACGCGCGATACCCTCGCCGCCGTCCGCGCCGGCGCCGGCCCCGATATCGGCATCCACCTCGACACCAACTTCCACTTCAAGACCGAGGGCTTCCGCCGCATCGCCGACACCGTCGCCCCCTACGACCTCACCTGGCTCGAAATCGACCAGCACGACGCGAAATCGCTCGCCTCCATCAAGGCCATCGCCCCCTGCCCCATCGCCTCCTGCGAAACCCTGCTGGGAAGGCGCGACTTCAAGCCCTTCTTTGAGAACTACAGCATGGACGTGCCGATCATCGACGTGGTCTGGAACGGCCTCGGCGAGTCGGTGAAAATCGCCTCCATGGCCGACGTCTATGAAATGAACGTCGCCCCGCACAATTTCTACGGCCATCTCTGCACCATGCACTCGGCCCATCTCTGCGCCATCGTGCCGAATTTCCGTGTCATGGAGATCGATATCGACAGCGTCGCCTGGCGCGACGAATTCTTCACCGCCATCCCCACCATGGAAGGCGGCGAGCTGGTCTTGTCGGATGCGCCGGGTTGGGGCATCGACGTCAACGAAGCGGCCGTGCACGCGCGCCCGCCCCAAGGCTGAATCGACTTACTGAGTCCGAGAAAGGGAACGCCACGCATGGCCAAGTTCAAGATCGCCACCCCCGCCGGGGCAAGCTTCACCACGGCGAAAGTCACCTACGACTACGAGAAGCAGGCGCTGGACCTCGCCGGCATCGACTACGAAATCGTCGAAGGCCCGCTCACCGAGGATGGCTTCATCGAAGTCGCGAAGGACGCGGATGCCATCTACGCCAAGGGCATGCCGATCACCAAGAAGATCATCGACAGCCTGACCAAGGCCAAAACCATCACCCTCGGCTCCGTGGGCGTGGACAGCGTCGATGTTGCCGCCGCCACCGCGAAGGGCATCCCGGTCACCAACTGCCCGGATACCTTCATCGAGGAAGTGGCCGACCACTGCCTCATGCTCCTCCTCGGCTGCCACCGCGACGTGATCGGGCAAGACCAGCTGGTGCGCGACGGCCGCTGGCGCGAAGGCCGCACCCCGCTGCTCAAGATGCCCCGCCTCATGGGCCTCACCCTCGGCCTGGTCGCCTTCGGCCACGTCGCCCGCGCGGTCGCCAAGCGCGCCAAGCCCTTCGGCCTGATCGTGAAGGCCTATGACCCGTTCATCGAGGAACTGGTCATGATCGAGCACGGCGTCCTGCCGGTCTCGCTCGAAGAAGTCATGGCCTGCGACTTCGTCTCCATGCACGCCCCGGCCACGCCGGAAGCCCAGGCGATGCTCAAGGAGCAGCACTTCAAGATGATGAAGCCGACCGCGTTCTTCCTGAACGTCGGCCGCGGCGCCACGGTGGACGAAGCCGCCCTCATCAAGGCCCTCAGCGAAAACTGGATCGCCGGCGCCGGCCTCGACGTGCTGGTGCAGGAGCCGCCGCGCCAGGACAACCCGCTGCTGCAGATGAAGAACGTCATCCTCTCCGCCCACACCGCCTCGGCCAGCGCGCGCTTCGACCCCGCCCGCCTCGGCCGCGTCGGCCAGGAGCTGGCGCTGGCGCTGACCAACCGCTGGCCCATGTCCTGCGTGAACCCCACCGTCCTCCCCAAGCTGGACCGCCGCCGCTGGCAGCCCATCTCCATGGAGCGCGGCCCCAACTCCTAAAGCGTGCCCAAGCCCAAAAAGCCCTCTCCCCTTGGGGGAGAGGGTTGGGTGAGGGGTAGAAGCCTCCCAGCACTCACCGCCCTGGCCCTACCCCTCCTCTTCCTACCCACCCCCGCAACCGCCCAAACCCCCCCGCCCGGCACCCGCACGGAGTGCAACAGCGCCGGCCTCGCCCTGGGCGCCATCGGCGAAACCCGCCTGCAAACCTACAACGATGGCCAAGGCCGCACCGTCGAACTCTGGTGCGTCCGCCGCGTCTTCGGCTCCAATTTCGACCTGCGCGTGATCGAGCGCGGCCAAAGCGCCACCATCGCCGGCTGCTACTTCGCCCAGGCCAACAACATCGGCCCCACCCTCCACCTCGCCCCCTCCGGCGCCTACACCAAGGTCGAGTGGATCAACCAATCCCTCACCGCCCAGGGCACCAGCTACCGCTTCAGCTACGATTTCGCCACCCGCCAGGTCACCATCACCGCCACCGCCGCCTGCCGCCCCCCGGTCACCCTTACCGTCCCACCGCAGCCGGATTTCCAGCAGCTCGAACGCCTTCTCCCCCCCGCCGAGGACTGCCCACCCACCGGCTGAAAGGCGCCGCCATGCCCCCCTTCCGTATCGTCACATCAGGCAGCCACGACCCCTTCACGGAAGAACGCATCGCCCTCGGCGACCTCCCCGTCGAACTCATCCTCGCCCCGCCAGACGAAGAAGCCTTCCTCGCCCAGGCCCGCACCGCCGACGCCATCCTCGCCG
>JAIXTK010000426.1 GCA_027483995.1 Acetobacteraceae bacterium | reverse complement strand
CGCGCGAGCACCTGTGGATCCCGGTGCTGAACGTGGACATGTACATGGTCACCAACAAGCGCCTGAAGGGTGCCCGCCCGCACACGCTCTACCAGAACGTTTTCTACAAGGGCCTCGACCTGAGCTTCTGAGCCGAACGCCTGCACAACACGGGAGTGTACGACCATGCCTGACGAGAAGCGCCACACCGCCAAACGCCACGCATGGTCGGCCGCCCTTGTCGCGGGGCTGCTGCTCGCCGCCCCCGCGGCGCAGGCACAAACGCTGCGCATCATGCAGAACATCGATGCCCCGCATTTCGACCCCCAGCGCACCACCTGGGGGCCGGGCGGCAGCATCGGCAACATGACGCAGAGCACGCTGCTGGCGATGGATTGGGACGGCAAGACCGCCCATCCCTACCTCGCCAAATCCTGGGAGATCAGCCCGGATGGCCGCACCTACACCTTCAAGCTGCGCGACGACGTGACCTTCTGCTCGGGCAAGAAGTTCACCGCCGAGGACGTGGTGTACACCTTCACCCGGCTGAAGGCGCCGGAAACCCGCGCACCGTTCGGCTGGCGCGCCGGCGAGATCAAGGGGCTGCGCGCGATCGATGCCCACACCGTTTCCTATGAACTCAGCGAGCCCTATTCCGACCTGCCGCTGCAGCTGACGATGTTCACCAACAACATCATCAACAAGGATGTGGTGGAGGAGCTGGGCAAGGATTACGGCACCAAGGGCATCGACGGCACCGGCCCCTGGTGCTTCGTCAGCTGGCAGCCGCGCACCGAAACCGTGATGCGCCGGCACGATGCCTACAAATGGGGCCCGAAGATGTTCCAGAACCCGGGCCCGGTGAAATACGAACGCCTGTCGGTGCGCATCATCCCCGAGGAATCCGCCCGCGTGGCCGCGATGATGTCCGGCCAGTTCGATTTCACCGCCACCTTCCCCGCCACCTTCATCGCCCAGGCCAAGGCGAACCCGAACCTGGTGGTGGAGAAGGTGGATAGCAACTTCCAGCTGCTCTACTACGGCTACAAGACCACGCGCCCAATGGTCTCCGATGCCCGGGTGCGCGAGGCGATGAACATCGCCATCGACCGCGCCCAGATCGTGCGCGGCGTGCTGCTCGGCAATGCCGATCCCTCCCTCACCTACGTCGCGCCCAATGCGCTGGACTACAATCCGGTCACGGCGGGGATCGTGAAGGAAGACCTGGAGCGCGCGAAGAAGCTGCTTGATGAAGCCGGCTGGGTGCCGGGGCCAGACGGGATCCGCGTGAAGGACGGCATCCGGCTGGAGCCGAAGGTCTATGTCACCGCCGGCGGCAATTCGGTGAAAGTGGGCGAGGCGATCCAGGGCTTCCTGCGCCGCATCGGCGTCGATTGGAAGCTGCAGGCCTGGGACAGCACCATCGCACCGGTGAAGATGGGCGAGCAGGACTACGAGATCTGGTCCGTGACGGTGCCCTATATCTCCGCCGGCGACCTGATGGCGCTGTATTTCGACAGCCGCAACATCCCCACGCCGAACCGCATGAACTGGAAGGATGAGCGCACCGACCGCCTGCTGGCCGAGGCCAAGGGCGCGCTGACAGCGGCCGACCGCGCCCGCGCCTTCGGCCAGGTGCAGGACCTCGTCACCCGCGAGCATCTGTGGATGCCGGTGGCCAACATCACGTTGTTCACCGTGCACAACAAACGGGTGAAGAACGCCCGCGGCCATCCGCAATACGCCATCGGTTTCTACAAGGGTTTGGATTTCACCCCATGACCAACGACGCCCTGCTGGAGGTGCGCAACCTGCGCACCCATTTCAACACCGATCGCGGCCTGTTCCGGGCGGTGGACGGCATCAGCTTCGATGTCGCCCGTGGACGCACCGTGGGGCTGGTGGGCGAGAGCGGCTGCGGCAAGTCCGTCACCTCGCTGTCGATCATGGGCCTGGTGCCCTCCCCGCCCGGCGTGGTGAGTGCGGATGCGCTGCGCTTCGAGGGGCGTGACCTGCTGCAGATGCCGGCCGAGGAGCGGCGCATCCTGCGCGGTGGCAAGATGTCGATGATCTTCCAGGAGCCGATGACCTCGCTGAACCCGGTGCGCACCATCGGCCACCAGATCATCGAGGCGGTGCGCGCCCATACCGATCTCTCGCCAGCCGCCGCGCGCGATCGGGCGATCGAGGTGCTGGACCTCGTGCGCATCCCGTCGGCGAAAAGCCGGGTGGACGAATACCCGCACCGGCTTTCCGGCGGCATGCGCCAACGCGTGATGATCGCCATGGCCCTGGCCTGCGACCCCGCGCTGCTGATCGCCGACGAGCCCACCACGGCGCTGGACGTGACCATCCAGGCGCAGATCCTCGATCTGCTCGGCGATTTGCAGGCGCGGCTGGGCATGGCGATCCTGATCATCACCCACGACCTCGGCGTGATCGCGGAGATCGCCGACGAGGTGATCGTGATGTATGCCGGCAAGATCGTGGAAAGTGCCCCGGTGAAGCAGCTCTTCGCCGATCCGCAGCACCCCTACACGATCGGCCTTCTTGGCAGCATTCCGCGCCTGGGCGAATACCGCGAGCGTCTGGCCACGATCGAGGGCACCGTGCCCAGCCCGGCGAACCAGCCGAAGGGCTGCCGCTTCTCGCCGCGCTGCCCGTTCTCCGATGCGCGCTGCCGCGACGAGCCACCGCCGCTGCGCGACATCTCCGGCGGGCATGCGGTGGCGTGCTGGAAGGCACCGGTGGAACTCATGGCGGAGGTGGCGGCATGAACATGCTCACGCAGGCCCAGTCGGTGGGCATGTCTGTGGCGGCGCCGGAACCTCCGGTGCTTCAGGTTGATCGGCTGGTGAAGCACTTCCCGGTGCGCCGCGGCGTGGTGTTCTCCCGCGTGGTCGGCCAGGTGCGCGCGGTGGATGACGTGAGCTTCGAGGTCGCGCGCGGTGAAACCCTGGCGCTGGTGGGTGAGAGCGGCTGTGGCAAGTCCACCACCGGGCGGCTGATCCTGAAGCTGCTGGAACCCACCAGCGGCTCCGTTCGCTTCAAGGGGCAGGAGATCGCGGGGCTGGACAAGCAGGCGATGCGCCGCATGCGCCGCCATTTGCAGATCATCTTCCAGGACCCCTATGCCAGCCTGAACCCGCGCATGACCGTGGGGCAGATGCTGGCCGAGCCGCTGATCCTGCACGGCCTGGCCGATGGCGAGGCGGCGATCGAGGCGCGGGTGCGCGAATTGCTGCAGGTGGTGGGCCTGCTGCCGGAGCACGCGCGGCGCTACCCGCATCAGTTCTCCGGCGGCCAGCGCCAGCGCCTGGGCATCGCCCGCGCCCTGGCCGTGAGCCCCGACCTGATCGTGTGCGACGAACCGGTGAGCGCGCTGGATGTCTCGATCCAGGCGCAGGTGGTGAACCTGCTGCAGAATTTGCAGCGCCAGTTCGGCCTGTCCTACCTGTTCATCGCCCACGACCTGGCCGTGGTGAAGCACATCGCAGACCGGGTGGCGGTGATGTATCGCGGCAACCTGGTGGAGATTGCCGACAAGCGCACGCTGTTCGCCATGCCGCGCCACCCCTACACCCAGGCGCTGCTCTCGGCGATCCCGAAGCCGGATCCCACCATCGCGCGCGGGCGCATCCTGCTGCCCGGCGACGTGCCGAGCCCGCTGGCACCACCCACCGGCTGCCGCTTCCACACGCGCTGCCCGCACGCCCAGCCGCGCTGCAGCCAGGAAGTGCCCGCCCTGCGCGAGGCCAGCCCGGGCCAGAAGGTCGCCTGCCATTTCTTCGAGCAGATCCCGGTGCCGCCCAACCTCACCGGCGAGGGCAGTGCCGCCACCGGCAAGTTCGCCGAGCGCCTGGCCCTGTTCGAGGCCGCCAAGCAGCGCAAGACGGAGGCTGCCTGACCCCGCGCGCGCTGGCATGCTTGTTGCGATCCCCCTAGCCGTTAAGATGCAGTCAACGCGGCGACGGGGTGTTCACGGACATGAGGCGGCGGCGAGGTGCTTAAGACGCAGGCATACAACACGGGCAACGACACCGTTTGCTTCGACGAGATGCTGCGCCCGGATTTCTCGGCGCGGGAGTGCTACCGCACCCTGTTCGAGTGGCTGCAGCGGCAATCCCCCGCCGGCATCCGTGCCAAGCAGGCGGAGGCGGATGCGATCTTCCGCCGGCTGGGCATCACCTTCGCCGTGTACGGCGCGGCGGAGGCCAATGAGCGGCTGATCCCGTTCGACCTCATTCCGCGCGTGATCTCGGCCGCCGAATGGCGCTTCCTGGAGCGGGGCATCGAGCAGCGGGTGCGGGCGCTGAACGCCTTCCTGCACGATATCTACCACCGGCAGGAAATCGTGCGGGCGGGGCGCATCCCGTCGGAGCTGGTGAACGGCAATGCCGCCTTCCTGCCCCAGATGATGGGCTTCGACCCGCCGCGCGGCGTCTATTCGCACATCATCGGCACCGACATCGTGCGCACCGAGGAAGACGGGTTCTTCGTGCTGGAGGACAATCTGCGCACCCCCTCGGGCGTGTCGTACATGCTCGAGAACCGCGAGACGATGATGCACCTGTTCCCGGAGCTGTTCGCGGCGCACCGTGTGGCGCCGGTGGAACGCTATCCGGAGCTGCTGCGCCAGACGCTGCAAAGCGTGGCCCCCTCGGGCTGCGACGGGGAGCCGGCCGTGGCGGTGCTCACGCCCGGCATCTACAACTCCGCCTATTTCGAGCATGCCTTTTTGGCCGACCAGATGGGCGTGGAACTGGTGCAGGGCAGCGACCTGGTGGTGGAGGATGGCGCGCTGTGGATGCGCACCATCCGCGGCCGCGCCCGCGTGGATGTGCTCTATCGCCGCATCGACGATGCCTTCATCGACCCGCTGAATTTCCGCCCGGATTCCATGCTGGGTGTGCCCGGGCTGTTCGACCTCTACCGGGCGGGCCGCGTCACGCTGGTGAACGCGCCGGGCACGGGCATCGCCGACGATAAGGCGGTCTATGCCTACGTGCCCGATATCGTGGAGTTCTACACCGGCGAGAAGCCGATCCTGAAGAACGTGCAGACCTTCCGCTGCTCCATCGCTGGGGAGCGCGGCCATGTGCTGGAGCATCTGGAGGAGCTGGTGGTGAAGGAGGTGCACGGCTCCGGCGGCTACGGCATGCTGATCGGCCCGCGCAGCACGCGCCAGCAGCGGGCCGATTTCGCCGAGCGCATCTGCGCCAACCCCGGCAACTACATCGCCCAGCCCACGCTGGCGCTCTCCACCTGCCCGGCCTTCGCCGGCAGCGGCATCGGCCCGCGCCATGTGGATCTGCGCCCCTTCGTGCTGGTGGGGGATAGGGTGCGGGTGGTGCCCGGCGGCCTCACCCGCGTGGCGCTCAAGAAGGGCTCGCTGGTGGTGAACTCCAGCCAGGGAGGCGGCACCAAGGATACCTGGGTGCTGGAGGATTAGCCGTGCTGGGTCGTACCGCTTCGAGCCTGTTCTGGATGGCGCGCTACATGGAGCGCGCGGAGAACCTGGCCCGCCTCGCCCAGGTGGGCCATCGCGTGTCGATCATGCCGGATGGCATGGGCGGCTACCGGGAGGATTGGAAGGCCACGCTGGCCAGCGCCGGCTGCCTGCCGGCATTCGAGGCGCGCGGGGCCAAGCTGGGCGCGGCCACGGCGCAGAACTTCCTGCTGTTCGACCGCGCCCATGCCAGCTCCATCCGCAACTGCCTGGAAAACGCGCGCAACAACGGCCGCGCCGTGCGCACCGCCCTCACGCGCGAGATGTGGGAGGCGCTGAACTCCACCTGGATCGAATTCGCCGCGGTCGACCCGGCCGAGGTCGGGCCCGGCCGCATGGTGGAGCTGCTCGATTGGGTGCGCCAGCGCAGCGGCCAGTTGCGCGGCGCCATGCTGGGCAGCCTGCTGCGCGATGAGGGCTTCCATTTCTGCCAGCTCGGCACGTTCATCGAGCGGGGGGACAACACCGCGCGCATCCTGGATGTGAAATACAACGTGCTGCTGCCGGTGAACGAGGCGCTGGGCGGGGACCGCAACCAGCACCAGTGGGACACGATCCTGCGCTCCGTTTCCGCCGTGGGCGCCTATCGCTATTTCTACCGCGACCGGCTGCGGCCGCGGCAGGTGGCGGAGTTCCTGATCCTGCGGCCGGAAATGCCGCGCTCGCTGCGCTTCTGCTGCGACTTCATCGCGCCCTCGCTCGGCGCGCTGGCGGATATGACCGGCGGCGGGGCAGCAAGCCTCGCGCTGGGCTCCGCACTGGCGGCGGAGCTGCGTGGCACGGACCTGGATGCCATCCTGCGCCACGGGCTGCGCGAATTCCTGCAGGACTTCCTCGGCCGCAACGCCGCGATCTCCGGCGCCCTTGCCACCGACTACCATTTCGATTGAGCGGGCCATGCGCATCGCCGTAACGCACACCACCAGCTACCACAGCGACACGCCGGCCCGCGCGGTGCAGGCGCTGCGCCTGGTGCCGCGCAGCCTGCGCGGGCAGACCGTGCTGTCGTGGCAGGTGCGGGTGGAAGGCGCCGGCGCCGGGCTGCGCTACACCGATGCCTTCGGCAACGCGGTGGAGCTGATGGCCTCCCACGGCCCAACCACCAGCGTGGTGATCACCGCCGAGGGGGTGGTGGAAACGGAAGACACCGCCGGCGTGGTCGGCTTCCCGCCCGAAGCGGTGGTGCCGGCCGTGTGCCTGCGCAGCACCGCGCTGACCGAAGCCGATGACGCGATCCGCGCCTTCGCCGCCACCTGCCGGCGGGAGACACCGCTGGCCACGCTGCATGCGGTGCTGGATGGGCTGCACGCGGCGGTGGCATATGAAACCGGCACCACCGGCAGCTTCACCACCGCCGCCGCCGCCTTCGCGGCCAAGCGCGGCGTCTGCCAGGACCACGCCCACATCTTCATCGCCGCCGCGCGCAGCCTGGGCCTGCCGGCGCGCTACGTCACGGGCTATCTGCTCACCGAGGAAGCCGACGCAGTCGCCCACCATGCCTGGGCGGAGGCGATGACGCCCGATCTCGGCTGGGTGGGCTTCGATGCCGCCAACGGCCAGTGCCCGACCGACCGCTACGTGCGGCTGGCCGCCGGGCTCGATGCGGCGGAAGCCGCCCCGGTACGCGGCGTGCGGCTGGGCGCCGGCAGCGAGACGCTGCAGGTGAACGTGGGCGTGCAGGCCAGCCAATCGCAGTCGCAGTCCCAGGGCTGACGCTACTTCGCGGCCTTCGCCTCCGGCGGAAACCGCCGCAGGATCACCAGCATCAGGATCATCGAGGGCGCGGCGGAGAACATCGCCACGGTGTAGTGCATGGTCCAGCCCAGCCCCTGGGCCATGAAGCCCGAGAGCCCGCCCAGCGTGTGGGAGGCGAGGGCGGCCACCGAGGACAGCAGCGCATACTGCGTGGCGGTGAAGCGCAGCGAGCACAGATGCGACAGGTAGGCGATGAACGCCGCCATCGCCATCGCCTGCACGAAGGCCTCCGCCGCCACCGTGCCATACAGCAACTGGGTGTTGCCCGGGTTCAGCGTCAGGATCACGTACAGCGACATGAACGCCATCTGGGTGAACCCCGTGGCGATCAGCGCCCGGCCCATGCCCAGCCAGGCCACCAGCGTGCCCCCGGCGGCATAGCCCAGCAGCGTGCAGGTGAGCGAGATCGGCCCCACCGCCAGCGCCACCGTGGCGCGGTCGAAGCCCAACGAGCGATACAGCGGCGCCAGCATTTTTCCGGCCAGCACCTCATCCAGGTAGAACAGCGCGACATAGGACAGGATCAGCCAGGCGCCCGGCCGCGCCAGGAAATCGCGCAGCGGGTCGGTGATGGCCGCGGCCACGCGCGCGCCCAGCCCGGGCGGCGGCGGCGGCACCTCGGGCTGCGGCGGCTCGCTGGCCAGCAGCGTGACGGCCACGGCCAGCACGAACAGCCCGGCCACGCACAACAGCGCGCCCTGCCAGCCCAGCCATCCCACGCTGGCGATCACGCCGGCGCCGGAGGTGAGCATGGCGCCGCGATAGCCCAGCACATAGGCACCCAGCGCCGGCCCCTGGCTATCCGGCGGGAAGGTCTCGATCCGCCAGGCGTCGATGGCGATGTCCTGGCTGGCCGACAGGAACGCGACAAAGGCCGCGATCAGGAAGGTGGGCAGCGGGTGGGCATGCGGGTTGGACAGCGCCATCGCCGCGATGGCCAGCGCCAGCAGCGGCTGGATCGCCACGAGCCACCCCCGCCGCCGCCCCAGAAACGCGAACGGCGCGCGCTGGTCCAGCAACGGCGACCACAGGAATTTCAGCGTATAGGCCAGCCCGATATTGGCGGTGAGCCCGATCGCCGCCAGCGAGATGCCGCCCTCAGCGAGCCACTGCGTCAGCGTAAAGCCGGAGAGCGGCAGCGGCAGCCCGGCGAAGTAGCCGAAGGCGGCCATGGTGAACAGCCGGCGGTCCTGGAGGAAGGGCGGGAGCTTCATGCCCCCATCCTGCCCTTGTAGGCCGCGTCGGTGCCAGCGGGATTGACCGCACCGCGCCCAGCCACGACCCTGCGGCGATGATGGTCGGCGAGGAATGGTGGCGGCCCTTGCCGCCCGGGCTGCCGCGTGATGTCGTGCGGCTGCTGGCCGCCCGCGCCCTGCGCGCCTTCGTGGACGGGATGATGGCGGTGCTGCTGCCGCTGCACCTGCACGCGCAGGGCTTCTCGCCGCTGGCGATCGGCGCGCTGCTGACGGCCACGCTGGTGGGCTCCGCCCTGGCCACGCTCGCCGTCGGATGGCTCTCCCACCGTCTGGCACGCCGCGCCTGGCTCGCGCTGGGATGTGCGGTGATGGCCGCCACCGGGCTCGGCTTCGCCGCCACGCAGGACTACGCGCTGCTGCTGGCCGTCGCCTTCCTCGGCACGCTGAACCCCTCCAGCGGCGACGTCTCGATGTTCCTGCCGCTGGAGCACACGGCGCTGGCGCAAGTGGCCCCAGCCCAGCACCGCACGGCGGTATTCGCGCGCTACAGCCTGGCCGGCACGTTGGCCGGCGCCTTCGGCACGCTGGCCGCACCCTGGCCGCTGGCCTGGCTGAGCGAGGGCGGGGCCATGCGCTGGGTGTTCCTGTTCTACGCGCTCTGCGCGCTCGGCGCCTGGGGGCTCTACCGCGGCCTGTCGCCGGCGATCGAAACGCCCGCCACCAGTGGCCCACCCGCCGCACTCGGCCCCTCGCGCCGCATCGTCTATGGGCTGTCGGCCCTGTTCGCGCTCGATAGCCTCGGCAGCGGCTTCTTCGTGCAATCCCTGCTCGCACTCTGGCTCTTCGACACGTTCGACCTTTCGGTGGGCACCACCGCTGCGATCCTGTTCTGGTCCGGCCTGTGCTCGGCGCTGTCCTACCTCGCCGCCGTACCGCTCGCCGCGCGCATCGGGCTGGTGAACACCATGGTCTTCACCCACCTACCGGCCAGCCTGATGGTGATGGCGCTACCCTTCGCGCCGAATTTGCAGGTGGCCGTGGCCCTGCTGCTGGCCCGCGCCGCGCTGTCCAACATGGATGTGCCAACGCGCAATTCCTACGTGATGGCCGTGGTGACGCCCGCCGAACGCCCGGCGGCGGCGAGCATGACGGCCACGGCGAAAAGCATGGCCACCGCCGCCGGCCCGCTGCTGGCCGGCTGGCTGATGACGGCCTCCACCTTCGCCTGGCCGCTGCTGATCGGCGGCGCGATGAAGGCGGCCTACGACCTGCTGCTGCTCTGGCGCTTCCAGCGCGTGAAGCCGCCGGAAGAGGGATAGCGCCTCAGTTCGGCTTTTCCTGCGGCGGCCCGATCTCCACCTTCAGCACCAGGTCCGGCGAGCGCTTGCGGGTATAGACATTGCCGGTGTTCAGCGTCTTGCCGTCATCGGCCAGATCCAGCCGGCGCAGCGTGGCCGAGGGGGCCAGGGTGTAGCGCACGGTCTGCGCCAGGGCTGCGTCGGCCTCGCCGCGCAGGAAGACCGGCCCGCGCCGCCCCTGCTCGAATTCCACCACCGCGCCGATCTCCACCGCGCGGGCCTGCACCGACACATAGGCGCCGCGGCCGACGAACTGGATGTCGGCCATGAAGGGCAGCGTCTTGTCGCCAACCGCCAGCGCTATGGCCCGCTGGCAGCCGGTCTCCGGGCAGTCGATCGTGTGCGGCTCGCCCAGCTTCTGGCCGGTGACCGAAAGCTGCGTCACCGTCACCTGGCGCAAGCGGGAGGCCTGCTGCATCGCGCGCGGAGACACCAGCGGGATGGCGCCGAGCTGCGTCTGCAGCGACAGCGGAGCGGACTGATTCAGCGGCCCCGATGGCATGGAAGGGCCCGGCACCGCACGCGGCGGCGCGGGCTGGGCCATGGCCGCGCCCGCCTCAAACCCTGCAGCCAGCACGAGCATCGCAAGGACGGAACGAATGATCATCCCGGGACAATACCATGTCGCCCCCCCGGGAAGCCAATGCACTGGAACGTGATCAGCCCACCGCCGCGCGCCTGCGGCGCCGCTCCGGCCTCACCGGCGCCGGGGGGGCGGCCGGGGCCTCGTCCGGGCTGGCCAGCGCCGCCAGGATCGCCTCGCGCAGCTGGGCCAGACGGCGCTCGTTCTCCACCTTCAGGCCGAACACGTCCTTCACATAGAACACGTCCACCGCCCGCTGGCCGTAGGTGCTGACATGGGCAGAGGCGATCTGCAGCCCCTGCTCGCTGATCGCCGAGGTGACATCGTGCAGCAGGCCGGAGCGGTCGCGCCCGTTCACCTCCACCACCGTGTGGGTGTTGGAGGCATGGTTGTCGATCACCACGCGCGGCGGCACATGGATCGCGCGCAGGCGCTGGCCCAGCACGGTCTTGTTGGTCTTGCGGATCTCGGCGGCCAGCTTCAACCGGCCGGACAGCGCCTGCTCGATCAGCACCGACAGCCGGGCGAGGCGGTGCGGCGCATCGAACACGCCGCCGGCCGCGTCCTGAATCCAGAACGTATCCAGGGCCATGCCGTTGGTCAGTGTATGGATGCGCGCATCCACGATGGAGGCGCCGGCCACCGCGAGCGCGCCGGCAATGCGGCTGAACAGCCCGGCATGGTCGGCGGCATAAACGGTCACTTCCGTCACGGCGCGGGCCGGCAGCGGCTGGGTTTCCACCGTCAGCGGCGCCTGGCGCGCCTCCGCATCGCGGATCATGCGGGCATGGCGGGCATGGGTCTCGGGGTCGAAGCTCAGCCAGTAGCCGGCATAGCCCAGCCCGTGGAAGGTCTCCACCTCCGAAGCCGGCCAATCGCCCAGCAGCAGCCCGGCGGCCTGCTTGGCGCGCTGCACCCGCACATCGCGCTCCGCCGTGGCCAGCCCGCCGGCCAGCACTTCGGCCACGCGGGCATAGAGCTCGCGCAGCAGCGTGGCCTTCCAGCCATTCCACACCTTGGGGGAGACGGCCCGCATATCCGCCACCGTCAGCACCAGCAGCAGGCGCAGCCGCTCCGGCGACTGGATGGTCTCGGCCAGATCCAGGATGGTCTTGGGGTCGTCGATGTCGCGCTTGAACGCGGTCTGGCTCAACAGCAGGTGGTGCAGCACCAGCCAGGAAACCATCTCGGTCTCCTCCGCCGACAGGCCCAGCGCCGGGCCCACCTGCAGCGCCACGTCCGCGCCGAGCTCTGAATGGTCACCGCCGCGGCCCTTGGCGATGTCGTGCACCAGCATCGCCACGTAGAGCGCCCGGCGGGATTGCATGTGGTCCACCAGGCCAGACGCCACCGGCGCGATCTGTGCCAGTTCGCCGCGCTCCAGCGTGTTCAGGATCCGCACCGCCTCGATCGTGTGCTCGTCCACCGTGAACACATGGTAGGTG